>DASYQV010000016.1:0-18112 GCA_036005125.1 Vicinamibacterales bacterium | reverse complement strand
CTGACCCATCCGAGCGCCGTTCAGCCCGATGTGTTGATGATCGATGTGCGGGCACACGGGCAGGTGCCGGCCGCGCTCGCGGTCCTCAAGCGCCAGCATCCGACGACGAGCGTCATCCTGGTCGCAGCGGAGCTGACGTCGCCCCTGATGCTGGAGGCGATGCGGTCGGGTGTGAACGAGTGCGTGGCCGAACCGCTCACGGCCGATACCGTCGGCGCCGCCGTCTCGCGGATCATCGCGCAGCGTACCAGGCCCTCGGGAGGCCAGGTCCTCGCGTTCGTCGGCGCCAAGGGCGGGGTGGGCACGACCACGCTGGCCGTCAACGTGGCCACGGCGCTGGCTCGCGGTCAGGGCAGCACCCTCTTCATCGACATGCACCCTGCCTACGGCGACGCGGCAGTTCTCCTCGGCGCCGAGCCGCGCTTCTCGGTCGTCGACGCGCTCGAGAACACCCATCGCCTCGACCTTGCGTTCTTCAACGGGCTGACGGCTCAGAGCAAGGCGGGTGTCACGCTCCTCGCGTCTCCGGAAAACGCGCCCGTCGTGCCGATGGACATGCACCGGATCCGCCTGCTTCTGGATTTCGCCGCGCGGAATTACCGGTACGCCGTGCTGGACCTCCCGCGATCCAATCCCGCCCTGCTCGACACGCTCGAAGCGGCGATGAGCATCTTCGTCGTCACCAACCAGGAACTGGCCTCCGTGCGCGGCGCTCAACGGGTGGCCGACGCCTTGAGCCGGCGCTACAGCGGCGAAAAGGTCGCGCTCGTCGTCAGCCGCTTCGACAAGAGCGCCGACATCGGCACCGACGACATCGAGGAGGTGGTGCACCTGCCGGTGCGATTCACCTTCCCGAGTGACTACCGGCTCGCCCTGCAGGCGCTGAACGCGGGGCGGCCCTTCGTGCTCGACGGCGGCAGCAAGCTCGCAGCGGCGGTCACGGCATTTGCGAACGAATTGAACGGCGCGCCCCTCCAGGAGCCGTCGCCATCCGGTTCCCGGGCCGTCCGTCCCCGCTTCGGCGTCCTGCGTTGGATGACCTCATAGGACACGTCAATGGATCTGTCGACCGCGACGACCCCCAACGCCTCGATCGATACGAGACGCCCTGACTATCAGGCGCTCAAGACGCACGTTCATCGGCAACTGCTCGGCGTGCTCGATCTGAACCGCCTCCCTCAGATTCGCCGCGAAGACTCGGAGCCGGAGATCCGCTCCGTGCTCGCCGGATTGCTCGCCCGCGAGCAGGCGATGCCGCTCACGCTCTTCGAGCGCGAGTGTCTGATCGCCGATGTCATCAACGAGCTGTTCGGGCTCGGACCCCTGGAGGCGCTGCTCCGGGACCCGGAGATTTCGGACATCCTGGTCAACCGGTTCGACCAGGTGTACGTCGAACGGCATGGCCACCTCGAACCCACGAGCATCACCTTCAAGGACGATGCGCATCTGCTGCAGATCATCGAGCGGATCGTCAGCGTCGTCGGCCGGCGCATCGACGAATCGAGCCCGATGGTCGACGCGCGGCTTGCCGACGGCTCGCGTGTCAACGCGATTATTCCGCCGCTTGCCATCGACGGTCCGGCGCTGTCGATCAGACGGTTCCCGCACGATCGGCTCGACGCCCACGATCTGATCGCCCGTCAGACCTTGACCCAGCCGATGCTCGATTTCCTCCAGGCCGCGATCGGGTGCCGTCTGAACGTCGTGGTATCGGGCGGCACGGGCGCCGGCAAGACGACGCTACTGAACGTGCTCTCGAGCTTCATCAACGAGCGCGAGCGCATCATCACCATCGAGGATGCCGCCGAGCTCGTGCTGCGGCAGCGCCACGTCGTCCGGCTGGAGACGCGGCCGGCGAACATCGAAGGCAAGGGTGCCGTCAAGCAGCGGCAGTTGGTGATCAACGCGCTCCGGATGCGGCCCGATCGCATCATTCTCGGCGAGGTGCGTGGCGACGAAACGCTCGACATGCTGCAGGCGATGAACACCGGCCACGACGGCAGCTTGACGACGATCCACGCCAACACCCCGCGCGACGCGCTCTACCGTCTCGACACGATGGTCGCGATGGCCAACCTGAACATTCCGGAGCGCGCCATCCGGCAGCAGATCGCGTCGGCCATCAATCTGATCATCCAGGTGTCGCGCCTCGCCGACGGCAGCCGCAAGGTGACGCAGATCACAGAAATTACCGGCATGGAAGGCGAGGTCATCAGCCTCCAGGACATTTTCGTGTTCGAGCGCGACGGGCTGCGTCCCGACGGGAAGGTGATGGGCCGGTTCAAGGCCACAGGCGTGCGCCCGAAGTGCAGCGAGCGGCTGGCGGCGGCAGGAAACAGACTGTCGGCGTCGCTCTTCGAGCATCTCGAGCTCGTCGCGTGACGAGGATGCCATGAGCCTCGCGCTCCTCACATTCGTCCTCACACTGTCGATGGTCCTCGGCAGCTATTGGATGCTCGTCCTCCGTCCCGAGAGGCAGGTGTCGGGACGTCTGCGGCAGCGACTGCAGACGAAGACCGATCGTCCGATCGGGATCGGCTCGGTCGTCAAGAGCGTCACGCCAGGCAATCCCGCCGTGGGCCTCCTGGGCACGCTGATGGCGTGGCACCGCCGGTACGCCGTGGCGTCGGCGGGCCGCCTGATCGAGAGCGCAGGGATGCGAACGGACCCTCGCTGGCTGATTGGAGGCACGGCCATCGCCCTGACGCTGGTCGAGATCGCACTGCCGATTGTGCACGCGGGCTGGCCTATCGCGATGATCGCGGGCGTGCTCACCCCCCTCGGCCCGTATTTCTACATTCGCCGCGCCGCGCGGGCCCGTCTGAGCTCATTCGAAGAGCAGTTTCCTGACGCCATCAGCCTGATGGCTCGCGCCCTCCGCGCGGGACATGCGCTCACGAGCACGCTGGCCATGGTGGCTGACGAGGTGCCCGATCCGGTGGCGTCGGAATTCCGGGCGCTCTACGAACAGCACAACTATGGTCTGCCGCTCACGCAGGTGTTGCGGACGTTCGCCACCCGTATCCCTCTGATGGACGTCCGGTTCTTCGCCATCGCCGTGCTGACACAACGGGAGACCGGCGGCAACCTGGCCGAAGTGCTCGACAATCTTGCCGGCGTGACCCGGGACCGCTTCCGCGTGCGTCGTCAACTTCGCGTGCTGACCGCGCAGGGCCGGATAACCGGATGGATTCTCGCGGCGCTCCCCGTGGTGCTCGGGATCGCGTTGTACACGTTCAACCCGGGCCAATTCAGCGCCTTCGTCAGCGATCCGCTGGGCTTTCGTCTGATGGAGGTCGCTATCGCGCTCGAGGTGATCGGGGCGGTCGCCATCCGAAAGATTCTCGCGGTGGATTACTGAGATGCCACCACTCGATCTCCTCATGAGCTTCGTGGCCGTGTTCGTGGCCGTGGGCCTGCTCGCGGGAACGATCGCGTCGGCCATCCTGCGACGGCACGCGCCCGAACGCAGGCGACTGCGCGAGCTTGCCCGGTCGCAACAGACCGTCGCGTGGCGTGCGCCGGTCGGCCTGACCGACGAGCCCAACGCTCTCGCCGAGCGGATCTGTCGGATCCTGCCGCGCAGCGAGACGCGGATGGGTGAGATGCGCCAGCGGCTGGTGTGCGCCGGGTATCGCTCGACCGCGGCGCCGGTGATGTTTGCGGCCTCCCAGATCGTCTCCGCCATCGCCGTCGGCGCGGTGACGCTGCTCGTCACGGGCGTACTGCCGATCGCGTTGCTCAGCATGATTGCCGGCTTCGGAATCCCGGGATTGTGGCTGTCGTACCAGATCAAGCGGCGCGGGCGTGTCATCCAGAACGGGCTGCCGGACGTGCTCGATCTCCTGATCGTCTGTCTGGAGTCCGGGTGCAGCCTGGATCAGGCCATCCTGAAAAGCAGCGAGGAGCTGGCACTCGCTTACCAGCCGCTCAGCGACGAGCTCGCGCTCCTCACGAATGAAATCCGCGCCGGCAAGCCCCGCCCGGAGGCCTTCAAGCGCTTTGCCGAGCGCACGCGCGTGGACGACGTGCGATCGCTCGTGGCCATGCTCGTGCAAACCGATCGGTACGGCACGAGCATCGGCCAGGCGCTTCGCGTGCACGCCGATCTGTTTCGAACACGGCGACGCCAGCGCGCCGAAGAACGTGCGGCGAAGGCAGGCGTCAAACTCGTGATTCCGCTGGTGTTCTGTCTGTTTCCCGCCTTTTACATCCTCACCCTCGGGCCGGCCATCCTTCAGTTCGTGCGCGTCTTTCTTGACGTCGTTGCAGACGTCAAGTGACCCACAAAAAAAACTGTGCAAACAGGCACGGGCCCTGCAAGCCTGACGCGCTGCCGAGCGGATTTGCGGGCGGAGCCGCTTGGCAGGACCGTTATGTGCCGCCAAAGGAAAGTTTGGTGGACATTTTGGGGACCGGATAGCAGTCCAGGAGCGCCCCGCGCGCCTGGAAACGATACGCGGCGCGTCTAGAGACACTGCGCGAGGTCGGTACTCCCCCACTCGCGGAGAGATCATGGATCGGAATACCAAATGGTTTCGCGTCGGCAAGCTATCGGCGGCGATTTTCGCGGTCGCAGTCACGGTGGTCGTCCATACTCAGTCCCAGGGCTTTTCATTCTTCACGCTGGACCCGGCCTATGCCCAGCACCTGTTTGGGGTCACGTCCTCATTTCTCGCCAGCCCGCCACGACGCGGATACCTTGGCGGCGTCGTCGTTCTGCAAAACGGCGATGTGATTGCGGCCGAATGTGAGACAGGCGTCACACGTCTGCATCGCTTCACCGCGGGGGCGACCTATACCGATTCACAGCACGGGACGGTTCTCCATCCGGAGACGATAAGTCCCGCCATCTCCGGCGGATGTGGCATCGCGCTGCATCCCGACGGCTACGTGTACTCGAACATGTTCGAGGGCACGTCGGGATTCGGGGTCGCGAGGATCGATCTGGCGACGGGCGCGGTCACCAAGATGGGACCGCCCGGAAACGCGCTCGGCATTGCCGTCGATCCGGTCACGCGGAACGTCGTCTACGCGGGCGCGGGGTGCAAGCCCGCGTTCGGGCCTCCTCCATGCGAGCTCATTGAGCTCGATCCCGCCACCGGGCTGGTCGTCAATCGCGTTGCGCTCGACACGGCGCAGTTCGGCTACATCGATGGTCTGGCGTTCAATCCGACGGGTACGTACCTGTTTCTGACCAACCGGTTTCCGACCTTCTCCCTCGTCGTGCTCACGCGAGTGGGCCTGGCCACAGTGGTCGTGCAGAAGGTCCCGATGATGTCCGAGCCGGTCGGGCTTGGTTTCCACGACGCATCGCCGAAATTCGTGGTGACCAACAACCAGAACGGCACGATGACGCGCTTCGATTTCCCCGGCGATGACTACACCGTGTCGCCGACCCAGAGCGATTTCGCCACCGGCGGATTCCGCGGCGACCTGATGCAGGCAGGTCCCGACGGATGCCTGTATCTGACGCAGGGCGGCGTCCGGTATGACGATGGGTTGGAGGGCGTGAACAGAGAGAACAGCATCGTGCAGATTTGCGATGGTTTTGCGCCGCCGCCGGGAATTACGCCGAATCCCCCGCCGCCGTCGTCCCTGTGTGGCTTCGTCTACAACGACGTGGACAACGACGGCATAAATGGACCCGCGGAACCCGGCATTCCTAGCACGGCCGTGCGTTTGACGGGGACCGACGATCTCGGCCGCTCGGTGACGCTGTCGACCACGACCGGATCGGACGGCAGCTACTGCTTCATGCCGCTGAAAGCCGGCACGTACACAATCGCGGAGACGCAACCGCCGGGGTATCTGGACGGCAAAGATACGCAAGGCACGCCAGGAACCGGTACCACCGGAAACGACGTGTTCACGAACATCGTGCTCGCCGCCGGCGTCGACGGCAGAAACAACAACTTCGGCGAGCTGCTTCCGTCATCACTCTGCGGGTACGTGTACATCGACGCGGACAACAACGGGATTAAAGCCGCGGGAGAGACGGGGATTCCTGGCGCAACTGTGACCCTCACTGGCAGCGACGACCGCGGCGGGACGCTCAACATGCCAATGGCGACCGGCGCCGACGGCGCCTACTGCTTCACGGGGCTGCGGCCGGGCACTTACACGCTGACGGAAACGCAGCCGCCGGGCTACGCCGACGGGAAGGACACGCAGGGAACGCCGGGGACCGGCTCGGCGGGCAACGACGTGTTCAGCAACATCGTGCTCGCCCAGAACGTCAGCGGGCAGAACAACAATTTCGGCGAAGCCATCGGGGTGCGGCGCATCACGCTCGTGAAGAAGACGAACGGCACCGACAACGACACCGGCAGAGGACCGGTGGTGGCGGTCGGCTCGACGGTGACGTGGACCTATACGGTCACGAACACGGGGAACGTGGACCTGCTGAACGTGACGGTCACGGACAACAAGATCGGCGCGATCGCTTGCCCGGCGGCCACGCTGGCGGTCGGCGCCAGTATCACGTGCACGGCGACTGGTACGGCGGTCGCCGGCCAATATACGAACATCGGCACCGCGACGGCGAAGGATGCCACCGGGCAGACCGTCACCGCGTCGAATCCCGACAATTACTTCGGGGCACAGCCGGCGATCTCGCTGGTGAAGAAGACGAACGGAACGAACAACGATACGGGCACGGGCCCCAAGGTCGCCGTCGGTTCCACCGTGACCTGGACGTACGAGCTGTCGAACACCGGGAACATCGCGCTGTCGAACGTGGCTGTCACCGATGACAGGGCCGGCGCCGTGACATGCCCGGCAACCACGCTTGCCGTCGGGGCCAGCCTGATCTGCACGAAGACGGGCACGGCGGTCGCCGGCCAGTACACGAATGTGGGCACCGTGACCGCGAGAGACGAAACGGGCAGGACGGTGACCGCGCAGGACGTCGACCACTATTACGGCCTGGTCCCTGAGACCGATCCTCCGACCTGCACGATCACCAATTACCAAGGGCCTCCATATCGCAGCGTGCTGACGTTCTGGGACAGCGGCAGTGGCATCGTGAAGCTCGTGATCATCCAGGCCGTGAACATGACGGTCGAGATGCCGACGTTCACCGCGCCATCGCCGGGACCGCTCGTCGTGACCGGGACGGAAATCGATTGGACGAAGAGTTCCTGGGTCACGGTCCAGGCGTTCGATTTCTTCGGCAACGAGATGTGGTGCGATCCCATCGCGACGACGGTCACGAAGGTGAAGCAGGACAAAGGGAATCAGACGTTCACCGGAATTTCCGATGTCGAGCACTTCGTGACGATCATGAACGACGAGCCCGGTCTCCGGAGGGTCGACATCATCGTCAATGGCGTGACGTTCGCGGCGAGGAAACTGGACGACAACGAAACCAGAGTGATGGACATCGGATCGGCGATGCGCCGCGGTTCGACGAACACAATCACGCTTGTGCCCAAGGGAAGAAAGGGTGAGAGCGCCCTGGTGGTGATCGCAGACCACTAGCGAACGGTATCAACGGCAATGGACGAGTATCAGAACTGCAACGTCGATTTTCGGGGCATTCCATCGGACGGGTCCGCGTTACATCTCGAAAGATACGGTTTGCGAGTCATCCGGAGACAGGGCGATGACCAGGTTCCTCGGCACGAACGCGCGCGTGTTGACGCTGGTGACGGCAAGCGTGAGCGCTGTCGCCGTCATTCGCGGTCACGTCACGCAAGGGTATTCCTTTTACACGCTCGACCCCGCATTTGCGCAGCAGGTATTTGCCAGCACCACGCTGTCGTCGGGCCGTTATTTCGGCGGTGTGGTGGTGCTCCAGAACGGGGATGTGATTGCCGCCGAATGCCAGACGAACGGCACGAAGCTGCATCGCTTCTCTGCCACCGCAACCTACGTCTATTACGGGACGACGCTCCATCAGGAAACGACGATGAGCACGGCCGGTGGCTGTGGCATCGCGCTGCATCCCAACGGCTACCTCTACTCGAACATGAGAGACAGCAGCGGCAGCGGCTTCGGCGTGGCCCAGATCGATCTGGCGACGGGCGACTCGGTCCGAATGGGACCAGCCGGAAACGCCCTCGGCATCGCGGTCGACCCGGTGTCGAATCATCTCGTGTACGCCGGCGCGGGATGCAAGCCCGCCTTCGGCCCGCCGCCATGCATCCTCTTCGATCTCGATCCAGTCAGTAGAAAAGCGACCAACTTCGCGGTACTGGACGTCAGCCAGATGGGCTACGTCGACGGGGTCTCCTTCGACCCCACGGGCGCATATCTTTTTCTCACGAACCGCTATCCGGCCTACGAGGTCGTCGTTCTCAATCGCAGCGGAGCGATCGTACGACGCGTGCCGATGCCGTCGGAACCGGTGGGCATGGGTTTCCACCTGGACTCGCCGACGTTCCTGGTCACGAACAATCAAGACGGCACGATGACGCGCATCGAGGCGCCAAATAACGACTATACGGCCCCCCCGGTCATCACGCAGTTTGCGAGCGGCGGATTCCGCGGCGATCTCCTGCAGGCGGGGCCAGACGGCTGTATCTATGTCACTCAGAACGGCACCCACTACGACAACGGCGAGCAGGACAACAAGGCCAACAGCATCGTGCAGATCTGCGGCGGCTTTGCGCCGCCGCCGGGGATTACGCCGAATCCGTCGCCGCCCTCCTCGCTGTGCGGCTTCGTCTACAACGATTCCGACAACGACGGGATCAACGAACCGGCGGAGACAGGCATCCCGGGCACGGTGGTGCGCCTGACGGGGAGCGACTATCTCGGCCGCGTCGTCAGCCTGTCGACGACGACCGGATCCAACGGGAGCTACTGTTTCACCTCGCTGAACGCGGGGGACTACACGATCTCGGAGACGCAACCGCCAGGATATCTCGACGGCAAAGACACCCAGGGAACTCCCGGCACCGGAACAGCGGGCAACGATGCGTTCAACGACATCGTGCTGGATGCCGGCGTGGACGGGAGGAACAACAACTTCGGCGAGCTCCTGCCGTCGTCGCTGTGCGGGTTCGTGTATGTCGATCCCGACAACAACGGCGTGAAGGCGGCGGGTGAGGCGGGGATTCCGGGTGCCACCGTCACCCTGACCGGCAGCGACGACCGCGGGACCGTCAACATGCCGATGACGACCGGCGCTGACGGCGCCTACTGCTTCATGAGCCTGCGTCCCGGCACGTACACGATTACCGAAACGCAGCCGCCCGGTTATGCCGACGGACGGGACACGCAGGGGACGCCGGGCACGGGCACGACCGGCAACGACGTGTTCAGCAACATCACGCTCGGCCAGAACATCAGCGGGCAGAACAACAATTTCGGCGAGGCCGTCGGGACGCCCCGCATCACGCTCGTGAAGAAGACGAACGGCACCGACAACGACACTGGCACGGGGCCGCTGGTCGCCGTCGGGTCGACGGTCACGTGGACATATGTCGTGACCAACACCGGAAATGTGACGCTGTCGAACCTGACCGTGAGCGACGACAAGGCTGGAGCCGTCAGCTGTCCTGGAACGACGCTCGCGCCGGGCGCCACCATCACCTGCACCAAGAGCGGCACGGCGATCGCCGGCCAGTACACGAACATCGGCACCGTGACCGCCAGCAATGGCGCGGGGCAGACGGTCACCGCGTCGAATCCGGACAATTACTTCGGCGTGGCTCCGGCGGTGTCGATCGTGAAGAAGACCAACGGCACCGACAACGATGCCGGCACGGGACCGATCGTACCGGTCGGATCGACCGTGACGTGGACGTATGCCGTCACGAACACGGGCAACGTTGCGCTGTCGAACGTGGCGGTGACCGACGACAAGATCGGCGCCGTCGCGTGTCCGCGCACGACGCTGAATGTCGGTGACACCTTCACGTGCACCGCGACGGGGACGGCGGTTGCCGGCCAGTACACGAACGTCGGCACCGTGACGGCGGTCGACACGGCTGGCCGAACGGTGAGCGCTTCGAATCGGGACGGTTACTTCGGCGCGCGTCCAGCCATCTCCCTCGTCAAGAAGACCAACGGCACCGACAACGATGCCGGCACCGGACCGATCGTTCCTGCCGGATCCGTGGTCACCTGGACGTACATCGTCACGAACAGTGGAAACGTCACGCTGTCGAACATCGCCGTCACCGATGACAAGGCCGGCGCCATCACTTGTCCGGCCGCGACGCTCGGCGCGGGCGCCAGCTTCACCTGCTCCAAGACAGGCACGGCGATCGTCGGGCAGTACACCAACGTCGGCACGGTCACCGCCAGCGACGTGACCGGCCAGACGGTCACGGCCTCCAATGCGGATGCCTACTTCGGGGCGAATCCAGCCATCACGCTGGTGAAGACCACGAACGGCACCGACAACGACACGGCGCCCGGTCCGACGGTGCCCGCCGGCTCGGCCGTCACGTGGGCGTACACCGTCACCAACGTGGGAAATGTGACGTTATCGAACATCGCGGTCACCGATAACAAGATTGGCGCGATCGGCTGTCCGACCGTGACACTGGCCGTCAGGGCCGTCATGACGTGTACAAAAACGGGGGTCGCCGTTGCCGGCCAGTACACGAACATCGGTACCGTCACCGCACGCGATGTCACGGGAAGAACCGTGAGCGCGTCGAATCCCGATAACTACTTCGGGGCGGGTCCCGGAATCTCCATCGTCAAGAAAACGAACGGGACCGACAACGATACGGGGACGGGTCCGACGATCAATGTCGGTTCACCCGTGACCTGGACCTACATCGTCACGAACACCGGAAACGTGCCGCTGTCGAACGTGGCCGTCGTGGATGACAAAGCCGGCCCCGTGGCGTGTCCCGCGGCGATGCTTGCGGTCGGCGCCACGATGACCTGCACGAAGATCGGCGTTGCGATAACCGGCCAGTACACGAACGTCGGTTCGGTCACCGCGACGGACAGCACTGGCAGGACCGTCTCCGCCCAGAACGTGGATCACTACCTCGGGGTCGTTCCGCCGGCGGCGGACCTGGGCATTACGGTGTCCGCGCCGGCGACGGTTGTCGCGGGGACGACGCTGAACTACACGTTGAACGCGGTCAACACCGGAATCTTCATGGCCAACGACGTGGCGGTCGCTCATTCAGTCCCGCCGAACCTGAAGTTCGTGTCGCTGAGCAGGCCGGCTGGATGGAGCTGCGTCACGCCGGCTGCCGGCGGCGCGGGAACGATCACGTGCACGAAGGCGTCGATGGCTGTCGCGGAGCGGGCATCCTTCTCGATTGCCGTCGGATCGAGCTGTCCGGTCCCGAACGCCGGGTCGGTCACGCTCGCCGCGACGATCAGCTCGTCGACGCCGGACCCGAATCCGCTGAACAACGCGGGCTCCGCCACCACCACCATCGTCAACCCGGCGCCGGTGATCAGCAACGTGCGGGTGAACCCGTCGACGATGTGGCCGCCGAACCATAAAATGTGGGACGTTCGGGTGGATTACACGGTTGCCGGCGGCTGCGGCGGAGCGGTCACGACACGACTGGACGTGGCGAGCAACGAGGCGACGAACGGAACGGATTGGGAGATTCTGGACGCGCACAACATGCGGCTGCGGTCCGAGCGCAACGGCGGCGGAAGCGGCCGCGTGTATGCGATTTCCATCATTGCCACCGATCCGATCACCGGAATGAGGACGACGAGCACCGTTGAGGTGACGGTCGTACATGATCAGGGCAATGGCAAGCGATAGCTCACGGGCGCTGGACGACGTGGTCGCGGCAGTCGCGCAGGCGCGGCCGCATCTGGTCGATCCGCTGGAGGCGGTTGCCCTGATCGAGTCGCTCGGATACACGGACGCGCGGATGCGGCGTGAATTTGGTTTTGCCGATACCCGCGCGTTCGGCCAGTACGTGTTCGAGCGGCTGTCGCAGGGTCAGATTCCGCCGCCGAAGGCGACAGCCGCGCCCAGCGGCCGGGGAGCGCTCGCGACGTTCGGACACTGCCTTGGCGCCAGCCTCGTCTACGCGGTCCCATGGCTCATCGTCGTGGCCGCGGATCGCGCGCGTGCCGTCTCCGTTGCCGCCGATCTGGGTCCGCCGCTCAGTCTGGCTCTCATGCTGAGCCTGGTCGTCTGCGGCGGTTTCATGCAGGCGATCGGTCGCCGGGGCCGTTTCTATATCGGCGCAAATCAGCCCGGGCTCGCGGCGGTCGTATGCGCGTACTTTGTGCGCCTCGGCGCGATCGCGACCATTGCCGCGGCGGTCGTCGGGCTCGGCCTCGGCTGGCTTTTCGGCCTGGCCGCATGGCCATCTCTCGTGCTGTGGGCCGATCAATTCATTGTTTTCTGCGCGCTGTGGCTGACGTGGGCCGTGTTGACCGTGCGCGACGGGCACTGGCGGGTGCCGGCAGCCTTCGCGGCGGGCGTCATCGCATTCATTCTCGTGCGGCTGCTGGGACAGAGTGCCGTGCTCGCCCAGTTGATCGCGCTTGGCGCGGTGCTCGTGACCGCCGTGGTGCAGGTGCCTCGGGTCTTCGCGCCAGCAAACGGTACTGAGAAGGCGGCACCGGTGCCCATTCCGCGCATGACGGTTGTCTTGTTCCGCGAGCTGCCGTTCGTGCTGTATGGGACCCTGTTCTTTGCCTTCCTGTTTGCCGCGCGGCTCGTTGGAGGGTTCTCGCGCAGCGCGCGGCCCGAATATGCGCTCGGAGCGGATCTCGCCGTGCTGTCGATGCTCGTTGCCTCGGCCGGCGTCGAGTATGCAGGTCTGCGGTTTGCGTATCACTTAGCGGCCGCGAAGGAAGCCGCGGTGGCAGGCGGCGCCGATGCATTTCGCCGCGCGGTGGCCCAGGTCCACGTTCGAGCGCTCGCGATCACGACCTTCACGTTCGTCGTGACGATGGCCGTCGTGGCTGCGGCCGCACGGCTCCTGCTCACTGGCGCGCCCGGGGCGGTCTGGACGGTGCTCGCCGCGATCGACGTCGCGTACGTGCCGTTCGCGCTCGGCCTGCTGAATGCGCTCGTGCTGTTCTCGTGTGAGCGCCCGTGGAGCGCTATCAATGTTCTGATTGCCGGCCTGGTCGTCAATCTCGGCGCTGGCTACGCTCTCGGCAGGCCCGCGATCGGGGTTTTGAGCGGCGCGATCCTGATTCTGGTCGGCTCCACGAGGGCCGTACGCCGGACCCTGCGGCGTGCCGACCACGCGGTGGCCGCGCCGTGAGTTGCGAGGGCGAGACCCGACTTTGGCGATCTTCGTGATTCACCTGCCACGGGCCACAGAGGCACAAAGGAAGGGCCTCTTATCTCCGTGCCTCCGTGGCTTCGCCAGTTGAATCAGCAGAATCTGGAGATTCTCTGGACTCAATCCCCCACCACAAGGAGTGGCGCAGTATCGGATTCGAGCGCGGGCGTCGGTTCAGAAAGGTCCCTCACCTCGGGTGTGGTGAGCCGCTGATAGCTCGACCTGTACGCCTCCGCGACACGGTCCTCGGTGAACAAGCCGAGCGCGCGTTCCCGCGCATGCTGGCCGAGACGGCGGCCACTGTCCGGTGACCGCAGCAGCGCGCCGATGGCTTCGGCCATGGCAATGGGGTCGCCGGGCGGGACGAGCAAGCCGGTGTCGCCGAGCGCCTCGCGCAGCCCGCCGACATCGGTTGCGACGATGGCTGCTTCGCTGAGCATCGCTTGAACGAGCGCGTGCGGAAATGCGTCCGAGACGCTCGGGAGCGCGACGACGTCGGCGTCCCGCAGCACAGAGGACGCGTCATCGGTGTCTTCAAAGGTTACCGTATCGCGCAGCCCGAGCGCGTTGACCAGCTCCCTGCAGCGACGATGGTAGGCCTCGTCGCTCACCGATCCGTAGAACCGGAACCTGACGCCGGGCACGGCGCGGCGCAACAGAGCCGCCGCTTCTATCAAGTCGAGCTGGCCCTTGAGAGGTGAGATCGGTCCAACGCTCACGACGGTCGGACATCCGTTGTTATCCCGCAGGCCGGGGCTGAACGTCCCGGGATCCGCTCCGTTGTAGATGACCTGGATCCGCTCCCTGTCGACGCCCCGCCACTGCTCCCATCGCGCGTTGTCCTTGCACACCGGCGAGACCTGATCTGCGAACGCATAATTCACGTCGACGATCGTGGCGACGAGACGGCACACACACCAGCGGACGAAGGTGGACGTCGTGCTGTCCGCCAGGTTCAAGTACTGAGTCCGCAGGTAGACGCTGTGCTCGGTCAGCAGATATGGCGTGCACCGGCGCAGCTTCGCGACGATACAGGGGAGGCCGCAGAAGCCCGCGGCGGTGGAGTGCGTAAGGTCGAACCGGCGAACGTCCACAGCAAGCGGAAGCATGAGCCGGTAGCACATGCGCCACGCCTCGATGAGCTCGGCAAGCGAAGGCAACGGATCCGACGGGTGCGCGTCGCGCCATCCCTGCTGCGTTACGGCCACGAACGTGTCCCAGACCGCGGGATGCGTCATCGTGCGCTGGTAGTCGTAGTAACGCAGGTGCAGGTGCATCTCGAGCAGCTTCAACCCGAGCCCCCGCGCGGGATGTGACGGGCTTGTGACCTCACGCAGGAAGTGCTCGTAGTGCGGCAGGAAGTCCTGCTCGACGTCCCGCGTGGTCACCGACCACCGCCGGCGCAGATAGTCGGGAAACGAATCATGATGACCGTACTCCGCGGGGTCCTCCATGCCCCAGCACGGGACCGTGATGATGTCGCGAACGTTGGCAGGCGGATGAAACTGCGGGGCCAGGTAGGGATGCTTCGTGACCGCGAACAGCGTGAACGTGACGTCGGACAACTCTCTCGTGAGCGTGTGGCACCAGGTGCTCACATCGCGGCGATGATACGGGTAGCTCTCCTCGGTGGTCAGCAGGACAGACAGTCGGCCCATGTCAGTGGTCGGCGGAGAATAGCACGTCGGCAGCTCGACCCGCGAGCAACGTGCTGGACGGATTGGCGAACTCGACTTCGATCGGATGACCGCCCGATTTGGCGGGAAGAGGCGCGATCGTACGGATGCGACCCGAGTATTCCTGGCCGGACTCCGGAACCCTGACCGCGACCGGCTGCCCGCGTGTGACCGTGTTGACGACAGTGGACGGAACCTCGACGTCGACGATCATGACGTCCACAATGGCCAGCTTCACGATTGGGACTCCGGCCACGGACCGATCACCGGCTCGTATACCGAGCTCGGCAACCAGCCCCTGGCCGGGCGCCCGCAAGGTGATGTCGCCGTACTGCGCCTTCGTCCTCGCCAGCGCGGTTTCCGCCTCACCTTGTCGCAGCCGCGTCTGAACGAGCTCACCGGCGCGCTCCTGCCTCTGTCGCTGCTGCTCCGCAAGGGCCAGACCCGCCTGCGTGCGACTCTGGAGCGCCTGAGCCGTGGCGAGCTTGGCCGCTGCTTCCGACTCACGACGGAGGAGACGGAGATTGTCGGACGCCGCCCGTACGGCCACCTGTGCCTGCTCGAGTTCTTCCCGCGCGAACACGCCGTGCGCCTGGAGCGCAGTCGCGCGCTGCTCGCGCGCAACCGCGGCGTTGTACGCCGCCTGAGCGCGCTCAAGCGCAGCGTCCAGGTCGCTGGGGACACCGGCAACCTGAGGTTGGACGGCAGTTTCCACCATCAACGCGGCGATCGAGGCATCGAGCACCGTGATCGCGCGCTCGAGGTCGTTCGCGTGATTCCTTGCAACCTCTGCTTCGAAGCGCATCTGCGCCAGCACACCGTTCGGCTCCTGCCGATCCAGCGTGACCAGCGGCTGGCCAGTTTCGACGCGGTCGCCGACGCTGACGAGGACCTGCTTCACAACCGCCGACGTGGGCAGCGTGAGGGTAGCGACGTCACGCGGACGGATGGTCCCGGGAAAACTGCGCGGCACAGCCGGGCGCTCTATTGTGGTCGAGACGGCTGGTTGGGATGCTACAACCGCGTTCGCGAGGCTAGCCGTGGCGATGGTGGCGACCGGCTGCGCGATAGCTTCAACTGCGACCGCTGCGGCTGTGATGTGTTGTTGGGCAATCGTCGCGCTGATGGCAACAATCGCCGTGATCGCGGCAGCGGCCCACCGCCACGTCCGCGCCGTTCCGAGGGGAACGCCTGTCGTGTGCCTCCATCGCCGGGATAATGGATCAGGCGTCACGCGCTTACGGCTGAGCAACGTCTATGCCACTAATGTAATCGCTGTCGCCGACGGCCAAGCGTAAGAGATTGCCGCGCTTTCTTTCGGATCAATTCTGTTACAGAGTCCGCTTCGTTTCGCCACGTGTGGCGGAAACGTGCCGTGCAGGTCACGAGACGGAAAATCTCCCACCATTCAACGGTATCTGAACAGCATTTTTGAAGTCTGTTTGTGTCATGCGCCGGTATCGTCGGTCAGCACGTCGAACAGCCGCGTACAATGCGAGTTGGACTCAAACAGGAATAGAGGATTTTGTAATGTCCAGCCCAGCCGCTCCGCTCGTCCCCGCCAACGTGACGAGAACCGAAGGCCGTCGGCCAGTCCCATCGGAGGAAGGCCCGGCTTCGATTGCAGGCATCCGTCGTGTCCCGCCCCCCGTGAACGAGCCGAACCGGGCGTACCTGCCCGGCTCGCCCGAACGCGCCGAGCTGAAGGCACGGCTGAAGGCGATGGCCGGCGAGAAGATCGACATTCCAATCATCATCGGTGGACGCGAAATCCGCACTGGGCGTATCGAACACGCTGTCATGCCGCACGACTACCGGCATGTGCTGGCCGACGTCCACACCGCGAGCGCCGAGCACGTCGAGCAGGCGATCGCTGCCGCCGCTGATGCGCATCGCGAGTGGGCGAATTGGCCGTGGGAGGACCGTGCGGCCGTATTCCTGCGCGCCGCCGAACTGCTGGCGACGACATGGCGTGCGACGCTCAACGCGGCGACGATGCTCGGCCAGTCGAAGACGGTGTTCCAGGCGGAGATCGATGCTGCCTCGGAGCTGGTGGACTTCTGGCGGTTCAATTCGTACTACGCACAGCAGATCTACAGCGAGCAGCCGATCAGCACGCATACAACCTGGAACCAGATGGATTACCGGCCGCTCGAAGGATTTGTCTATGCGGCCACGCCGTTCAATTTCACGTCGATCGCGGGAAACCTGCCGACCGCGCCCGCCGTGATGGGCAACGCCGTCGTATGGAAGCCCGCGACGAGCGCGATGCTGAGCGCGTACTACATCATGCGCCTCCTCGAGGCGGCGGGCCTTCCGCCGGGAGTCATCAACTTCGTTCCGGGCGACCCGCCACTGGTGTCGAACATCCTTTTCGACTCCACCGATCTTGCCGGCGTGCATTTCACCGGCAGCACGGTCGTCTTCAACAGCATGTGGAAGCGGATCGGCGAGAACATCGGCCGCTACCGAAGTTATCCCCGGATTGTCGGCGAGACCGGCGGCAAGGACTTCATCGTCGCGCACGCGTCCGCCGATCCAGCGGAAGTGGCCGTGGCCATCGCGCGCGGCGGCTATGAATATCAGGGACAGAAGTGCTCGGCCGCGAGCCGCGTCTACATCCCTCAGTCGATCTGGCCGGAGGTGCGCGATCGCGCCGTCGCCATGATGCGCGAGATGAAGCAGGGCGACGTCCAGGATTTCCGCACATTCGTGGCAGCGGTCATCGACAAGAAGGCCTTCACGAAGATCAGTGAGTACCTCGACGACGCCAGGAAGAACGCGAAGATCCTCGCTGGCGGCACGGCCCGCGGCGAGACGGGGTACTTCATCGAGCCGACGCTCGTGGAGACGACCGATCCCGGCTACAGGCTGCTGTGCGAGGAGATCTTCGGACCGGTCGTCACGGCATATGTCTATCCGGACGCGAAGTGGTCTGAAACGCTGAGAACGATCGACCAGACGTCCCCGTACGCATTGACGGGCGCGATCTTCGGCCGCGACCGTTCAGCCATCCGCGAGGCCAGTAGCGCCCTGCGCAACGCCGCCGGGAACTTTTACATCAATGACAAGCCGACCGGGGCCGTGGTGGGTCAGCAGCCGTTCGGCGGATCGCGGAAGTCGGGCACCAACGACAAGGCCGGCTCCCCGCTGAACCTGCTCCGGTGGGTGAGCGCCCGCGCGATCAAAGAGAATTTCCTCCCGCCGCGCGATTATCGGTACGCCTATATGGCTGAGGAGTAGAGC
>DASYQV010000015.1:0-18528 GCA_036005125.1 Vicinamibacterales bacterium | reverse complement strand
GGAAAGGTTGCGGTCGTCACCGGTTCGAGCCGCGGGATCGGGCTGGCCATCGCTCGATCGCTCGCGCACGAAGGGTGCCGCGTGGCGCTGTGCGCGCGAACGAGTTCACGGCTCGACGAAGCGGCACGTGAACTGGCGGCGATCACAGGCCGGACGGAAGACGTGCTGGCCGTTGCGGCCGACGTCAGCACGCCGGAAGGCGTTCACCGCGTGATCGAAGAGACCGCCGGGCGATTCGGCGGCATCGACATTCTGATCAATAACGTCGGGCTCGGCCGCGGAGGAACGTTGCTCGACACGACCGACGCGGAGTGGATGGAAGCGATCGACCAGACGCTCATGCCGGCGGTGCGGGCCTCGCGGCTCGTCGTGCCGCACATGAAGCGGCGCGGTGGCGGCGTCATCGTGATGATTGCCTCGATCTTCGGACGCGAGGCGGGCGGCCGCATGACGTACAACGCGGTCAAGGCGGCGGAGATCAGCCTGGCGAAATCGCTCGCGCAACAGCTCGCGCCCGAACATATCCGCGTCCTGAGCGTCTCGCCTGGATCCATCCTCTTCCCGGGCGGCTCGTGGTGGAAGCGCCAGCAGGAAAATCCCGAGGCCATCGCCGAGTTCGTCGCCCGCGAGCTGCCGTTCGGCCGCTTCGGCCGGCCCGAGGAGGTCGCCGACGTTGTGACGTTTCTGGCGTCGCCGCGCGCGAGCTGGATCGCGGGCACGAGCGTCGTCGTCGATGGAGGCCAGAGTCGCGCCTTTTAATCCAACGACCGACGAGCGCGAGGGCGGGGATTAAGATATCGTCGCCTGAGGCCGGTCTATCGAGCGCTTTCACGCGTCCGCTGATGGCCGCGTGCGAATGTTACGTAGTACACAGGAATTCCCGCGAGCACGATCGCGAACGTGACGCTCGTCCAGAGCGGGTCGGTGACGAGCGCGTTCAGCACGAGATAGAGGACGCCCGCGATGAAGATCGCAGGCACCAGCGGATAGCCAATCGTCCGATACGGCCGCGGCAGGTCGGGGCGCGACGCGCGGAGCCGGTAGATGGCGCCGACCCCGAACGCGTAGAACGGCCAGATCGACAGCACGAAAGTGTCCGCGAGCTGCTCGAACGTCCGCAGGATGACAAACGTCACGCCGAGTACTGCGGCCAGCAGAATTGCCACGTACGGCGTCTTGTACCGAGGATGCACCTTCGCCACGGTTCCGAAGAACAACCCATCGTCGGCCATCGCGAAAAACACGCGCGGCGAGGCGAGCATGCTGCCGTTGAGCGAACCGAACGCGGAGATCATCACGACCACCGACACGATCGAGACGCCGATCTGTCCGAACAGGGTGCTCATCGTGTCGGCCGCAACGAGGGGCGACTGTGCAAGTCTCGCGATCGGGTTTACGTACAAGTAAGCAGCGTTGGCAGCCAGGTAGATGAGCACGATCCCGAGCGTGCCGAAGATGATCGCCCGCGGCAGATTGCGCTGAGGGTTGGTGACTTCGCCGCTGGCGAACGAGAGGTCGGCAAAGCCATCGTAGGCCCAGAGCACCGAAATCAGCGCGAGGCCGAAGAGCCCGGCCTCGACCGTCGAGCCTCCGTACGTGAAATGTGCCGGCGATGCGCCCCGGCCGCCGCCGAGCAGGAACGACGCAAGCACGAGGAAGGCCAGCGTGCCGAACTTCGCAACCGTCGAGAGGCCCACGATCGCCGCGCCCAGCTGCACACCGCGGACGTTAGCCAGCGCGGCAAAGACAATCGCCGCGGCGGACACATAATCAGCCGTCGCCGGGTGCGCTTTCGGATCGAGCCCCATCGATCGCAGGAGATAGTCGCCAAACACAGTGGCGATCGCGCCAACCGCCGACGCACGAATCAGTACGAGCTCGGACCAGCCGAAGAGAAACGCCAACAGGCGCCCCCAGCCTTCTCGTAAGTACACATAGAGGCCGCCCGTGTGCGGGAGTGAGCCTGCCAGTTCGGCAATCGACAGGGCGCCGCATATCGTAATGGCCCCGCCAAGCAGCCAGACGCTCATCATCAGCATCGGATCGGGCACGCGCGTGGCGATGACGGCCGGCGTCCGGAAGATGCCGGACCCGATCGTGATGCCGATAACGATGGCAATGGAGCTCCACAGCCCGAGGCGTCTCGCGAGCTGCGCTTGCGCAGGAGGAGCGGACGCGCGCATGGTCATGCGCGAAGCGTATCAGACCCTGTCACTGCCAAGGCGTCGCGCCCCGCCGGCCGGGGTCCCCGCCACGCGTTTTGTGCGTGGTGGGGTGGGGGAGGCGGGGCAAAACCAACACTGTGTCTGGCGAGGCGGAGCTTACATTTACATGCTCGATGGTCTGAGGCGGAGCCTCGCCAGGACTGATCGGTGCAGATTTGCGCGGAAAGGCCGCATATAATTCGGCCAGTTCCCGCCGCGAACGTGAGGCTCTTGGACTCTCGACAGGAGCAAACCATGGAAAGAAACAGTCAGTCGCTGCGTCGCCGATACGTCTGGCTCGGCATGGCCGCTTTTGCGATCGTACTCGCCGATTACGGTGCGCTCGTTGCGCAGGCACCGGGCACCGTGGTCGCGGCGGACAAGCGGGTGAAGGGGCGCGACTATGTGTTGCCTGAAACGGGCGAGACGCTTCCATACGCGCTCTTTGTTCCATCCAACTACGACGCGGCGAAGAAGTGGCCGCTCATCGTCGGTCTGCACGGCGCGGGCCGGCCCTACGATTGGTTGATGGGCTACGAGGGGATGATCGACTTCGCCGAGCGAGATGGGTTCATCCTGGTGACGCCGCTCGGGTACCGGTCGCTCGGCGGATTCGGGGCGCCCCGCCGCACAACCCGGCGGCCGCCGCCGACAACACTGCCGCCGGGCCGGACCGCGGATCAGGCGCGGGCACTGGCCGAGGAAGACCAGAACCTGCCCGCCAACATCCGCGAGCTCAGCGAGAAGGACGTCATGAACGTGTTCGAGACCGTCCGGAAAGAGCTCAACATCGACCCGGATCGCATCTATCTGTGGGGTCACTCGATGGGCGGCGGCGGCACATACCATCTGGCTGCGAAGTATCCGGGCATCTGGGCCGCACTCGCGGTGGCGGCGCCTGGACCGGCGCCGGAGCGCGATCAACTCGAGCGGTTCAGGCATATTCCGATCCTCGTGCTTCAGGGTGAGGCCGATCAGACCGTACCTGCGGCCCGCACCCGCGAGACCGTCGCGAAGATGAAGGAGCTCGGCATGGAGTACGTGTACGTCGAGCTCAAAGGCGGAGATCACTCCCTCTTCATCTCGAAGAACAGAGCCACGCTCTCCAAGATTTTCTCGTTCTTCAACATCGTGCAGAAGAGTCATCGCGCGCAGACCAATTGACAGCGTTGAGCGCCATCATGCGTCGAGCGTTCCCGATTGGCCTGATTGTGCTGGCCACGACCCAGGCCGCGTGGACACAGCAGCCGCGCGTGCACACTCTCGCGCTGGCGCCCGGGAATGTGCATTGGGGTTACTACGACTCCCGTGTGCCGCCGGTGCTCCGGATCGCATCCGGCGATCGCGTGCGCGTCGAGACGATGGTCGCGGGCGGATTGCAGCGGGTCAGGCTGGCGGGAGCGACCGAGTCGGAGATTCCGGATGCATTGAAAGCGATCGAGCTCCGTGTGACCGAGCGGGGCCCGGGTGCGCATCCATTGACAGGGCCGATCTTCGTCGAGGGCGCCGCGCCCGGCGACGTGTTGGACGTGCGGATTCTCGCGATCGAGTTTCTCCATCCGTACGGCGTCGTGGCATTCAATCCGGGCGGCGGCGCCATTCCGGACGACTTTCCCTACGCGTATTTCCGGTTGCTGCGCTGGCCGCCCGGCGCTGATCGGGTCGAATTCAGGCCAGGCATCTCGCTGCGGCTCGCGCCCTTTTTCGGGTCGATCGGCGTGGCGCCGCCGCCGCTCCTGGGAAGAATCTCGAGCCGCCCGCCCGGCTGGCACGGCGGCAATCTGGACAACAAGGATCTCGTCGCGGGATCGACGTTGTATCTGCCGGTGCACGTTTCAGGTGCCCTGCTGTCGATCGGCGATGGGCATGGCATGCAGGGGGACGGCGAAGTCACGGGCACGGCGCTGGAGACATCGCTCAGAGGTACTTTCGAAGTTCGCATCCGCAAAGGCCAGCGGTTGCGCTGGCCCCGCGCCGAGACCCCGACGCACTACATCAGCATGGGCCTCCACGAGGATCTGGATGAAGCCGCTCGTCTTGCCACGCGCGAGCTGGTCGATTTTCTCGTCGCCGAGAAAGGGCTGTCGCGGGACGAGGCGTACGTGCTGTGTTCGCTGGCCGCCGATCTGCGCGTGACGCAGGTTGTCGATCAGACGAAGGGCGTCCATGCGATGATCGGGAAATCCATCTTCCACTAGCGGTCTTTCCGAAATAGACGGTCCGCCTGCATCGCGCCGGGCCAGGGCGGCGTCCAACATACAATGAACGCGATGGCGCAGGCGTCCGCGTCGCTCACAGGCAAGCTCGTGCTCCACTATCGCGTCGGCCACCGGCTCGGCACCGGGGGAATGGGTGAAGTGTATCTCGCCGAAGACACACGCCTCGGCCGGCAGGTGGCGCTCAAGTTTCTGGCTCCCTCGGCGCAGCGTGACGAGGAGAGCCGGGCGCGGATGATTCGCGAGGCGCGCGCGGCGTCGCTCCTGCGATCGCCCAACATCGCGGTCACGTACGATCTGCTCGAGTACGGCGACTCGCTGTTCATCGCCATGGAATATGTGGAGGGCGAGCTGCTCGCGAACCGCATCGCGCGCGGTCCGGTCCCGGTCAGGGAATCCGTGGATGTGGCGTCGCAGGTGGCCGACGCGCTGGATGAGGCGCACTCGCAGAACATCATCCATCGCGACATCAAGAGCGCAAACCTGATTCTGACGCGCCGCGGGCTCGTGAAAGTGCTCGACTTCGGGCTCGCGAAATTCCAGGACCCGCCGGACGGCGCACGACCGCTGGATATCACGGCGCTGCAGGTGACCTCGCCGGGGCTGGTGATCGGCACGGTCGCTTACATGGCTCCCGAGCAGCTGCTGGGCGGACCCATCGATTACCGGGTCGACCTGTTCGCGCTCGGGGTCGTGATTTACGAAATGATCGCCGGGCGCCTGCCGTTCACGGGCGAGACCATCACGGAGGTCTCCGACCGCATCCTGCACGCCGAGCCGGAGGCGCTCGCTCGCTTCAACTACTCGACGCCGCCGGAGCTCGACACCATCGTGCGCAAGTCGCTGCAGAAGAGACCCGAGTTCCGCTATCAGTCCGCGCGTGAGCTCTACATCGATCTGCACAACCTCACTCGTCGTCTCGAGGCACTCGAGTCGACGTCGCTGCTCGTCCCTGCTGCAGCGCCGTCCTCGCCCTCGGAGGGTCCGCGGCCGCGCGTCGAAGCGCAGGGCGAGCGATCGATTGCGGTGATGACGTTTGCCAACCTCACGCGCGAGGCATCCGACGACTGGATTGGCAGCGGCATTGCCGAGACCGTGACGAACGACCTCAAGAACGTGCTTCACCTGTCAGTCATCGGCCGGGCGCAGATCTTCGAGACGCTCAAAACGATCGCGGCGGCACCCGACGCAAACGACGACCGCGTCGCCATCGACCTCGGACGACGGCTCGGGGCGTGGTGGGTGGTCGGTGGGGCGTACCAGCGTCTCGGGCGCCGCATCCGGATTACCGCCCAGGTGATCGAGGTGCTGACGGGTGCGCTGCGCAAGACGGTGAAGATCGACGGCAGCATCGATGAGCTCTTCGAGTTGCAGGACCGGATCGTCTTCGAGCTCAGCCGCGGCCTGGACTTGAAGGTCGGGCGCGATGAGGCTGTGGCGATCGAGCGCGATGAGACGCGGTCGATGGAGGCGTTCGAGGCCTACTCGCGCGGGCTGCTCAACATGCGGGCGGCAAGCCGTGAGGCCATGGATCGCGCCATCGCGTTGTTCGAGAAGGCCACCACGCTCGATCCCGCGTACGCAGCCGCGTGGTCGGCGCTCGGCGGGGCGTACCAGCTCAAGGGAGGGTTCCTCGGCATGACCGAGCTGGCGGTCAAGGCCACCGAGTACCTGCGCCGCGCCATCAACCTGAAGCCGTCGCTCGTTCAGGCGCACACGTGGCTCGGAGCGGCGCTCGTGATGCTCGGACGAATCAACGAGGGCATTGCCTCGATGGAGGAAGCCCTGCGTCTCGAGCCGGACAACGCCGACGCGCACATCGCGTTGGGCCGGGCGTTCTGGATGGGCAAAGGTGATGTCCCGCGAGCCATCGAGCACCTCCGTCATGCAATCGGCCTGAATTCCGAAGCCGGGTACGCGTATCTGCAGCTCTCGTTGCTCGAGTCGCTCAACGGCGAGCTCGACGCGGCCGCTGAATCGGCGCGAAACGCCATTGCGCTGCAGGAGCGCGCGATCTCCGGCATCGAAGGCTTGCTGATCATCGGCGGGCACACGCGGCTCGGACATGTCCACTATCTCCGCGGTCGGCACGACGAGGCGTACGGGGAGTATCGCAAGGAGCTCGAGTTCCTGGCGACGACCGATCACGCGTTGCGCGATCGGACGCTCATCGAGCTGCATCAGAAGCTCAGCGCGGTGCAGGGTGCGCGCGGACAGCACGACGACGCGGAGCGGTTCGGGAACCTGTCGATTCAGGGACTGCAGAATCGACTGGCTGCTGGCGCCGACGATCCCGCCACGCGCTATTACGTCGCCGCGGTGTACGCGCAGCGCGGAGACGTGCAGAACACCTTGAAGCACCTCAACCTGCCACTCACGCGCCTGAGGGCGTTCACGCTCTGGCGGCTGCCGCGCGATCCGGACTTCGCCCGCGTGCGCGACGACCCCGCCTTCGTTGCCGGTATCACGTAATCGCTGGGGTCGGGTCAAAGGTCAAAGGTCAAAGGTCAAAGGGCAAAGGTCAAAGGTGAAGTCAAACGTATAGGTTGCAGGTGCAGGTCCCAGGTCTAGGTCTGCAGGCACACCTGAGACGTGGACCTGAGACGTAGATCTGAGACGTAGACCTGAGACGTAGACCTGAGACGTAAACCTGAGACTTAGACCTTTGCCCTGACCTTTGCCCTTTGCCCTTTGACCTTTGACCTACGGGCTGAGACCCTGCTGGGGCATGTAACCCATTAAGCCGATCGGCATCGCCCACACCCCGGCACAACTCCTGCTCTCCCTCCTCTGACTCACATGGGTTCGGTTGGCTTCCGAGGCGGAACTCACTACAGATGACGAACAGCGCTTCCACGTGCGCATCGCTCGATTACAGAGCGGCGCGTACCTCGGCAGGGTGTGGACGAGCTCGTTCGTCGACGATCTCAGCAAGAAACAGGGGAGGAAATGATGGCCGTTGCAACAATGGACCGGGAGCGGTGGACCGAAACGGAGACCTCGCGTAGATCAGGCACCAACGTCGGCCGCGTCGAACGATGGGTCTCGATGGTGGCGGGTGGCGCGTTGGCCGCCTACGGGCTCAAGCGCCGGTCGGCCCCGGGGGGCGCTGCGGCACTGGCGGGCGCGGCACTGCTCTACCGAGGTGCGACCGGACACTGCGCGATCAAAGCGGCGATCACAGGCAACCGCAGCGGCAACGGTCACACCACCGTTGCAGACCGCGGCTCCGATACGCGCGCTCAGCTCGGCGGCGCCGCCGGCATTCACGTCGAGGAGTGGATCACGATCGAACGTCCCGTCACCGAGGTCTATCGCTTCTGGCGCAACCTCGAGAACCTGCCCCGGTTCATGAATCATCTCGAATCGGTCGCGCAGCGCGAGGGAGGGATCTCCCACTGGGTGGCGAAGGGGCCCGCGGGTACCAAGGTCGAATGGGATGCGCGGATCATCAACGACATTCCAAACAAGGTGATCGCGTGGCAGTCGCTCGAAGGCTCAATGGTCTCGACGGCAGGTTCGGTGACCTTCGAGAGCGCGCCGCGTGGAACCGTCGTGCGCGTGCACTTCCAGTACAACCCGCCGGCAGGCAAGGTCGGTGCGGCCGTCGCGTGGCTCTTCGGTGAAGAACCCAACATCCAGGTTCGCGAGGATCTCCGGCGGTTCAAGGAGGTCATGGAGGGACGCAGCTAACCAGCCAAGGGGCTCCGCCCCTTGATATCTTCCACCCCAACGCGCCAAAAACGCGCGTGGGGACCCCGGACCGGGGCAGAGTCCCTCGGCTGGTTAGACCAGCATCTAATTTGTGATTTGGGATTTGCGATTGTGATTGGTAACCGAATCGAGGCCGCGCGGGCCAAATCACAAATCGCAAATCGCAAATCACAAATGATTAGAGCTCGTTGTTGTCGTCCGCCGCTTTGTAGGTGGACGCCGTGAGCGGCGACGGCGCCCATCTCGATTCACTCTCCCGGCCTTGGCGCGCCCGATCGCCATCGGCATCCGTCGGAGAGGGCAGCAGGCGGTTCATCAGCGCCATCGCATCCGCGAACAGCTCCGGCGCGAGATCGCGCGCCAGCACGGCCAGCCTGGCCTGCACCGTGATGATCAACTCGGCGTCGCCGCGACGACACGCCGCGATGATCTGACGCGCGGCGCGATCGGCGTCGATGCTCGCCAGGGGGAGCGAGTCCGAAATAGCGAACCACGCGTATTCCTGGGGCCGTTTGCCCTTGAACATCGCATTCACCGGCGAGCCGGTCCGCATCAGGCCCGGACAGACGGTGGTGACGAGGATCCCCTCGCGGATCAGTTCGGCGTGAAGGCCGTCGGAGAGTCCGGTCAAGGCGAACTTGCTCGCACAGTACGGCACCAGGTGCGGCACGGAAATCCGTCCCCCGATCGACGAGATGTTCACGATGCGTCCCTCGCCGTGGCGACGCATGTGGGGGACCGATGCGAGCACCATGTAGAGCGGTCCCCAGAAGTGCGTGTTCATCGCGTCTTCGTAATCGGACAGCTTCATATGATCGAGGGGCCCGACCTGGATGATGCCCGCGTTGTTAACGAGGACGTCGACGCGTCCGAAACGCTCGATCGCCCGCGCAACCGACTGTTCGGCGTCATGGCGCCTGCGAATGTCGGCAGTAATCGTCAGCACCTCGGCCGACGGCTGTTGCAGGCGGAGATCATCGGCCGCGCGCTCCAGCTCGTCTTCGTGGCGGGCGACGAGGACGAGCTTCGCGCCCTCGCTCGCCAGATCACGCGCCATCACGAGTCCGAGACCGCGTGACCCGCCGGTAATCACGACGACTTTTCCAGCGAAGTCGTACGTACGGCGATTTCTCCACGCGCGCGCCAACAGGAGCACGCCCACCCCCGCAGCGGTCAATGCCACCGCCTTCTGCCCCTCAGTCACGTTATTCAATCTCCTTGTTATGCCCGCTGAGACTCGTTTATGCCCGCTGAGACTCGCAACCGCTGTACCTTTGACTTTTGCCTTATCTACGCTTTAACATCCGGAATGCTTCCCGAGTGGCTCTTGCGCAAGAGAGAAGGGGAGCAGCCTCCCGCCGCATCCTCCGCGGCCAGGACGGACCCCGCCCGCGATCACGCGCTCACAACCGTTCTCGATCGCCTCACCGGTGGTGCTCTCGAACGTCGGGACCTCCCGGACGGCTGGGTCACCGCAATCCGGCGTCTGCCCGCGCGTGGAGCGGAGCACGCGGCTTTTCTCGACGCCATCGACGAACGGCTCCGCGCCGTGCTCGAGGCTCGCGGAATCCACCGGCTGTATACACATCAGGCCGAAGCCATCACACACGCCCTTGCGGGGCGTCACGTCGTCATCACCACCCCAACCGCATCAGGTAAGACGCTCTGCTACAACGCGCCCATCCTGAACACGATCCTGCGCGACCCGTCGACACGAGCGCTCTACGTGTTTCCGACGAAGGCGCTCGCACAGGATCAGCTGGCAGAGCTCCATGAGATGGCGGACGAGCTCGCGCGTCGAAGCGGCGTCGACGTGGGCGCGTTCACGTACGACGGCGATACGCCGCAGGACGCTCGGCGGGCGATCCGCGGCCGCGCCCACGCGGTGCTGAGCAATCCGGACATGATCCATTCCGGCATCCTGCCGCATCATCCGCGCTGGGCGAAGCTCTTCGAGAACCTCCGCTTCGTCGTCATCGACGAGCTGCATGCCTATCGCGGCGTCTTCGGCAGCCATCTCACGAATGTCTTGCGCCGGCTGCAACGCATCTGCCGCCATTACGGTTCGAGCCCGACGTTCATCTGTTCGTCGGCAACCATCGCCAACCCGCGCGAGCTCGCCGAGGCGCTCATCGAACAGCCGTTCGAGCTCGTGGGGCAGAGCGGCGCGCCGCGGGGCGAGAAGGTCTTCCTCTTCGTCAACCCGCCCGTCGTCAACCACCAACTCGGTATCCGCCGATCGTATCTCGCGGAGACGCGACGAATCGCCTCGGAGTTCCTGAAACGGCAGCTGCAGCTCATTGTCTTTGCGCAGAGCCGCCTGGCGACCGAAATCCTCACGACGTACCTCAAAGACGACTTCGACAGCGCACCGGGAAGCGCCGACCGGATTCGCGGATATCGCGGCGGATACCTGCCGCAGCGGCGACGGGAGATCGAGAAAGGGCTTCGTGAAGGATCGGTGCGCGCCGTGGTGTCGACCAACGCGCTCGAGCTCGGCATCGACGTCGGCGCGCTGGACGTGTGCGTCATGGCAGGCTATCCGGGAACGATCGCGGCAACCTGGCAGCGCGCAGGTCGGGCGGGACGCCGCACCACGCGCTCGGCGGCAGTGCTCGTCGCGACGAGCGCGCCGCTCGATCAGTTCGTCGTCCGAAACCCTTCGTATTTCTTCGACGCCTCGCCCGAGCACGCACTGATCAACCCCGACAACCTGCACATCCTCGTGGGCCACGTGAAGTGCGCCGCGTTCGAGCTGCCGTTCACCACAACGGAGGCGTACGGGCGGCACGATGTGCAGGAGGTGCTTGGCGTGCTCGCCGAGAGCGGCTTCGTGCACCGTTCGGCCCCGGACGAGGGCAGCGAGGGACTGTGGCAGTGGACGAGCGAATCGTACCCGGCCGACGCCGTCAGCCTGCGCTCGATCTCGTCCGACAACTTCGTGGTGATCGATACGACCAACGGCGCCGATGTCATCGGCGAGACGAGCTTCACGAGCGGGCCGTCCACGCTGCATGAAAAAGCGATCTACATCCTGGAGGGACAGCTCTATCAGGTGGAGCGACTCGACGTCGACGGACGCAAGGCGTACGTACGGCACATCGACTGCGACTACTACACCGACGCAATCACGTATACGAAGGTCACCGTACTCGAGGCATTTGCCGACGAGCCGCCGAAGTCGCGAGGCGAAGTGCACGTGTCGTCGCGCGTGGTGGGTTTCAAGAAGATCAAGTTCTACACGAACGAGAATGTCGGCTCCGGCGAGCTCGACCTGCCCGAACAGGAGATGCACACGACCGCATACTGGCTTACGGTCCCGCGCGGGATCATGGCATCGCTGCCGTACGCGCCCGACGACCGCCGCGACGGTGTCGTGGGCCTCTCGTTCGCGATGCGCCAGGTCGCGCAACTGTTGTTGATGTGCGATCGACACGATATCGGTATCTCGATCGGCGGCGGCGAGCTGGGCGAGGAGGTCGATCCGGCACGAGGCGCCCTCGAGCCGGCACGGCTGTCGGACGAGCCGCGCATCTTCATCTATGACAACTATCCGGGTGGTATTGGATTCAGCGAGCCGTTGTGGGCGATGCACGACGACCTGCTGGCGCGGACGCGCGACCTGATTGCGGGGTGCGAGTGCGAGCATGGGTGCCCCACCTGCGTGGGGCCGATCGGAGACACAGGGCCGCTGGCCAAGCTGGTGGCTCTCCGGATTCTGGATCGACTGGACGGTATCAAGAGAACGTGATGGGACAACATCAGGCCTTCGACCGCGGTTTTCCGGCCGTTCCATCGGAACGGCCGGCTTCATATTTCGAACGTACACTCCAGTAGTGCATGCGGCTGCCGCTTGCTGATCAGCTTCGCGATGTCGTCGGCGCCGTTCCGACACCCGCGCGGGACCCGGACGTTCCGCGAGTCGAGGGTGGGTCAGATCGGCTTGCGGATGCGCTCGGCGGTGAATGGCAGGAGGCGCGCGGCCGACGCTATCTTGTCGTCGATCGGACCTATGCAGCGGGTTATCGACACGGCCGCGAGGCGATCATGGACGGCATGCCGCCGCCCGAGGGAATCTGGCCGGGATTGCATCTTCTGTGCGGCGGCGACCTGCTGCCGTCTGAAAATTCGCGCCTGCAGGCGGTGTGCGCGTCTGAAGACCCGCGGCCACACGTGAGGCGGTCTCAACGCCTCCTGTTCGTCGACCTCGAGACGACGGGCGTAGCCGGCGGCGCCGGGACATATGCGTTCCTTGTCGGATGCGGGTGGTTCGAAGCGGCGACCTTTCGCATCCGGCAGTTCTTCCTCTCGTCGTATGGCGCCGAGCCGGCGCTGCTCGAGGGTGTCACGCAACTGGCGGAAGAGGCGACCGCTATCGTCACCTTCAACGGCAAGTCGTTCGACCTGCCGCTCATCGAAACGCGCTACCTGTTCTACCGGATGGCGACGCCCTTCCTCGAACTGCCGCATGTCGACATGCTGCATCCGGCCCGACGGCTGTGGCGGGCTGAGAACGACAGGACGGGCGGCGCGCTGGGAAGTTGCCGTCTGAGCGTCCTGGAACGTTCGCTCTGTGGCGTCGTGCGCGATGGCGACCTGGACGGCTTTGAAATTCCGTCGCGCTACTTTACCTATGTCCGCACGGGCGACCCGCGAACGCTCGAAGCCGTGTTCGAGCACAATCGGCTGGATCTGGTGTCGTTGGCGCTTGTCACGGCCCGCGCCGCCCAACTGATCGAGGCCGGTCCCGAGGCCGCGCGGACCGCACCGGAAGCGCTCGGTCTCGGTCGAATCTACGAGCGTGCCGGCCTCGTCAACGACGCCTGCGCCTGTTACACGCGTGTGCCCCGCCTTTCCGGCGACGTCGTCACGCGCGCGGAAGCGCTCCGGGCGTACGCGGTCATCTGTCGCCGCGCGCGCCGGTATGCGGACGCCGCCCTCGCATGGCAGGCAATCCTCGATCTCAAGCGCTCACCGCCGCGCCTGGCCCGCGAGGCGACCGAGGCGCTTGCCATCCATCACGAGCATCGGGTGCGGGATCTGCTGGCGGCGCGCCGCTTCGCGCTCGAATCGCTCGGTTTCCACGGAACCCCTTCGCGACAGGATGACGTCCGTCATCGCCTCGCCCGGCTCGACCGCAAGCTGGCTCGGACCGCCGCCGGCCCGTCCACCCCGTTGCTCCCGGGTGTCTGACGGAGAGCTACCTACAGGACGTACGCAGGCCGGCTCTTTCAGACCCGGCCTGGGCCGCATCTAACCGCCTCCGCCAAGGCTACGGCGGTCCGCCGAAGGGCTGCGCGCGAAGGCGGAAGATGCGGCCTACGATAATCTCCCTGTCGGTTTCGCGGCCATCCCACCAGTTGTTCGGATGAATCGGCGATGACTCTCCGGATTTGCTCAATCTGATCGCGCGCCTTTCAGATCCAAAGGCGACAATCGTTCTGCGGCCGGCTGACTTTTGTCTACCGATCCGTGCGAGTGCGGCTCGCGTCGCGACGCGAGGCCATCACCGGCAATCGTGTGGCCCATCAGAAAAGCCGCGTAGACGCGGCCGGTCGAAAAGTTTCTCGCCTGCCGTGCCACTGGCGACCTCCTTGCAACGGGCCTGGACGCTCCGAGTTTTCAGTACACGGCAACCTCGCGCCCGTACACAACACCGACGGCGCCAGTAATTGTTTGTGCAAAACAAATGATACGTGGACCTTCATCCAAGATTCTTGGCATCAGCCCGGCGATCCTCGAGCTCCAGGAGGAAGTCGATCGCGTTGCACGCTCAGACGCGAAAGTGCTCATCACCGGCGAAAGCGGCTCGGGGAAGGAGCTGATCGCGCGGGAGGTTCACGTCCGAAGCCCCCGCAGCCAGCGGCGCTTCGTCCCCGTCAACTGCGCGGGGCTGCCCGAGACGCTGCTCGAATCGGAGCTCTTCGGACACGTGAAGGGCAGCTTCACCGGGGCGTATCGCGACAAGCTCGGTAAGCTCGAGATCGCGGAAGGCGGCACGCTGTTCCTCGACGAAGTCGGCGACATGACCCTGCGCATGCAGGGCCTGCTGCTGCGATTCCTCGAGACCGGCGAGCTGCAAAAGGTCGGCGCCGACCGCGTGCACACGAAGGTCGATCTGCGCGTAATCGCCGCGACCCACCGGAACCTGCGCGACCTGATCTCAAAGCAGCAGTTCCGTGAGGATCTGTTCTACCGCCTGAACGTCATTCATCTCGTTGTTCCCCCACTGCGCGAGCGCCGCGATGACATCCCCCTGCTCATCGAGGGGGTCATGGCGCGCCACGCGGAGGCGGAGGCGCGGAAGGCGAACCCGCGCGGAACCCCGAACGGTCACGGCACCGGCAATGGCAACGGCACCAGCAACGGAAGCAACGGAAGCAACGGAAGCAACGGAAGCAATGGCAACGGCGGCGTCGGCGACCCGAGCTCCCACGTGCGGCCCGTGCAGATTGCGCCGGCGGCGATGACGGCGCTCGCCTCCTACTCGTGGCCCGGCAACGTACGGGAGCTCGAGAACGTCATCGAGCGGCTGCTGGTCACGTGCCGTAGCGAGGTCGCCCAGCTCGAAGATCTGCCCGTTGAAGTCCGCGCGTTGCAGCCTGGCGGTTCCCGCCCGAAGGTCGAGCGCCGCCGCACGGTCGCCGACGAGCTCTATCAACGGCTGACGACGGAGAACGAGTCGTTCTGGAGCGCCGTCTACCCGCTCTATATGAGCAGGGAGATTACGCGGTCGAACGTGCGCGATCTCGTCCGGAAGGGGCTCACCGACGCCCGCGGCAACTACAAGATCGTCGTGCGACTCTTCAATATGGGGACGGGCGACTACAAGAAATTCCTGAACTTTCTGCGCAAGCACGACTGTCAGGTGCCGTTCAAGGAGTTCCGCTGATGCGCGCCGGCCGGTTCGTGCTGCTCTGTCTCTCGGTGGCTGCACCGCAGGCGCGCGCCGAGCAGGCCGCCACCACGACGGCGCCCTATACGACCCCGATTGCCTCGACGGCGGTGTCGGCCGTGCCCCCGTCGTACGTGATCGGCGCGGAAGACGTGCTGCAGGTGATGTTCTGGCGCGACGCCGACATGTCCGCCGAAGTGATCGTCCGCCCCGACGGCAAGATTTCACTGCCTTTGCTGAACGACGTGCAGGCCGCGGGGATCACGCCCGAACAGCTCCGCGCGCGCATCACCGAGATGGCGCGCAACTACGTCGACACGCCGAATGCGACCGTGGTGGTGAAAGCGATCAACAGCCGGAAGGTCTTCGTCATGGGCGCAATCGAGAAGCCGGGCATCTATCCGCTCGCGGGCGGCATGACCGTGCTTCAGCTGATCGCGACGGCCGGGGGGCTCAAGGAGTACGCCAAGAGCGACGAGATTCGAATCATCCGCAATGTGAACGGCCAGGACGTGCGATTCGAGTTCAGTTACCGACGCGTGGTCGCGGGGAAGAACCTGAAACAGAACATCGAGCTGAAACCGAGCGACACGGTCGTCATCCCGTGATCGTATGTGATTGGCCGCCCAGGAGTCTCGTGATCACCGTGTCGTCGTCCTGCCGAGTGGCCGTCGCTGCCGTTGGCGTGCTCGCCTGCGCCTCCGATGCGATTGCTCAGCAACCGCAGTCCTCGGGCACGTCATCCCACGCAACCGCTGAGGCGTACCGGACGACGTTGACCCTGGGCGCGAACGCCGACTTCGGCCGGGGAGCCGATCCAAACCGCGCCGAGGACGCCGCCGGGGCCGATGCCCTCTACACGGGCGGACAGTTCACGCTCTCATTTGGCAAACGCCTGCGGCGAATAGCATTCGGAGCGTCGGCAGCGAAGTCACTTCGCTTCTACCAGGGCTACGGCATGATGAACCTGGGCGACAGCGCCGGAGTGAACGTCGACGCACAGCTCCGGCGATCGCGATTCACCTTCGGACAGACCATCCGCCGGATGCCGTTCCAGCAACTGCTCCGGTTTGCCGATAGCGGCGCCGATGCTCTCGCGCTCCCGCTCACGAGCCCGGACATGTCCGTGCTGAACGCGCAGACCACCACGCTGTCGACGATCGCCGGGTACAGCCATCCCCTCGGCCGGCGGGCCGAGGTTCAGCTCCGTTATGGATTCGACGAATCGCGGCAAGGGTCGCGTGTCGACCGGAGCGTGGTCACCTTCGGCGGCGGCATTCGACGCAGCCTCAGTCGATCGCTCGATTTGCGGCTCGGCCACACGATTCGCCTGGTGCACAGCGAGCAGCAATCGCAGGCGCCGTCGCTGACCGCCCACGATCTGGATCTGGGCGTCGACTACCATCGCGCGCTCTCGTTCTCGCGTCGCACCTCGGTGAACTTCTCGACCGGCGGTGCAGCCGTCACGACGGAGGGTCTCACCCAATACATGATGACCGGCACTGCCGGCTTGCAGCACAGGCTCAGCCGAAGCTGGACAGCCGCGGCCGCGTTCGACCGCCGGCTCAACATGATCGAGGGAATTCCGCAGCCGGTCATCGCCAGTGGGCTCACTACTTCCGTCGGCGGATTGTTCTCGCGCCGGGCAGGTCTGCGCGTCCGGGGATCGATGATGCAGGGCCACCTCGGGTTGCCGGTGAGTGCCGCGGACGCCGCAGCCCATACAGGCGCTGCCGGCCTCGCCACGATCACGACGTTCACGAGCGACGTGCGGCTGCTGTACACCGTGTGGCACGGCTGGCAGTGGTATACGGAGTATTTCTACTACCAGCACGAGCTGTCCAATCCGGGGATCCTGTCGCAGGGCGTGCCCGCATCGCTCGCGCGGAAAGGGATGCGAACCGGCGTGGAGTTTCAGACGGCGCTGCTGCGCCGGAGGCGGTGAGATGCTTCCCGGAAAAGTCTACATGCCGGAGGATGTGCTGCGCGCTGCGCTGCACCGGCGCTGGTGGATTCTGATTCCGCTCGTCGTGATCGGAACCGCTTCGTTGTTTTACTCGCTCTCCCAACCGAAACGGTACCGGTCGGAGACCCTCATTCTCGTCGTGCCGCAGCGGATTCCCGAGAGCTACGTCCGCTCGACTGTCACGGCGCCGATCGAGGGTCGCCTTCGATCGATCAGCGAGCAGATCCTCAGCCGGTCGCGGCTCGAGCAGGTCATCAAGGATTTCGGCCTGTACGTCAAGCAGCGGGAGCTGATTCCCATGGAGGATGTCGTCGAGGGCATGCGGCAGAACATCAGCCTCACGACCGTCCGGGGCGATTCGTTCCGTGTGACGTTCAGCGCGGGCGATCCCATCGTGGCGATGAAGATCACCGAGCGTCTGGCCTCGATGTTCATCGACGAGAACCTGCGCGACCGTGAAGTGCAGGCGGAGGGGACGAACCAGTTCCTGGAAACGCAGCTCGAGGGCGCGCGGCAACGGCTGCTCGAGCACGAGAAGAGGCTGGAGAAGTACCGCCTCGAGCACTCCGGCGAGCTGCCGTCGCAGTCGCAGTCGAACCTGCAGGCGGTGCTCGGGCATCGGCAGCAACTGCAGACGGTGAGCGAATCGATCAATCGCGATCGCGACCGTCGGCTCATGCTGGAGCGCACGCTGGCCGAGGTCAACGCCGGTGAGGTCAGCCAGGCCACACCGGACATTCCGGCCGCCCCGCAGCAGAACGCGGCGGAGCAGGACCTTGAAAAAGCACGCGAGACGCTGCGAACGCAGTTGATCCGGTTGAAGCCCGATCACCCCGACGTCATCGCGACGCGGCGCCTGATCGTCCAGCTCGAGCGCCGGGTTCAGGACGCAAACGCAATCGCCGCGCAGCCTGCGCCCGAGAAGCCGCGCGCGATGATCGCTGTGGCCGAGGCGACACGGATCGTGCGCCAGCGGCAGGTCCAGGCCGAGCTCGACAACATCGACAAACAGATCGCCGTGAAAGAAACGGAAATCGCGCGTCTGCACAAGCAGATCGACGAGTATCAACGGCGGGTCGACGCCGCGCCGATGCGCGAGACCGAGATGACCGAGCTGATGCGCGACTACAAGACGCTGCAGGATCTCTACGTCGGACTCCTGGAAAAGAAGGAGGCCTCGAAGCTCTCTGCAAACCTCGAACGCGCGCAGGCCGGTGAGCAGTTCAAGATTCTCGATCCCGCACGCGTGCCCGAGCGGCCGTACAGCCCCGATCACGTCCGGACGACGGGGGTTGGCGCCCTCGCGGGCCTTGGTGTCGGGCTCGCGCTGGCGCTGTTGCTCGAAATGCGTGACACGACGATCCGCAGGGAGGACGACGTGGTCCGCCTGCTCGCGCTGCCTGTCATCGCGGTCGTGCCGTTGATGCATACCGCCCTGGACAGGCGCCGGCTCCGGCGTGTGGTCGCGAGCGTCGTCGTCGGGCTCGGGCTGCTGGCCGCGCTGGTTGCGGCCGGCCTGGCGTGGGAGCTGGG
>DASYQV010000014.1:0-3786 GCA_036005125.1 Vicinamibacterales bacterium | reverse complement strand
CCATGTGCCCGACGAAGCCACCGCCCGGCTGCTGTGAGTTGCGCCGATAATCGACCGATAGCACTGGTATGTCAAGCGCGGAAAGCGTACTCGGAGCCGTACTTACGACTTCGGTGCGAAGGCCAGAAACCGCCTCGGATTCTCGCGGAGGATCTTGCGGATGGTCCCCTCGTTGACGCCCGCGTGCCGCATCTTGCCAGCGAAGGTGACCAGGACGGCCGAGAAGCCATCGCCCCAATTCGCCTTGAGATGTGGTGTGTGCGTGAAAAGCGGCAGGCCCGTCCGCAGATGCGCCTTCGAAACGGCGCGCATCATCTTCTGCTCGTCGGGGTGGGTCTCCATCGACGAGCCAATCTCGCCGAACGCTCCCCATCTCTGGGCGTGCGCGTCCTGATAGAACTCACCTCACTCATTCATGATTCTTGATTCATGATTCATGATTCGAATCAAGAATCAAGAATCAAGAGTGGATTACGGCAGACTGAACGCCACGAACTGGCTCTTCACGTCGATGCCGCCAATCGGCACGAGCACGTACTGCTTGCCCTGGTGCATGTAGGTCATTGGCGCGCCGGTGGTGCCAGCCGGCAATTGCGTTTCCCACACGACCGCGCCGGTCTGTTTGTCATAGGCGCGGAACCACGGCTCGCCGTACTTGGTGGCAATCTCGATCGGCATTCCCGGCGGGACGCGATTTCTTTCGACCTGGACCGCCGATCCTTCACCGATGAAGAGCAGCGTCTTCGTGAGGAGCGGCGCGGGCCGGCTCGGCCAGCCGAGCCGGCCCAGCTTGAGGTGGCGGATCGCCGGATGGTCGCGCGGCCCGACGCCGTTCGGGACCTGCCAGACGATCTCGCCTTTGTTCATGTCGAACGCGGTGATCCGGCCGTAGGGCGGTTTGAAGAGCGGCAGCCCGCGCGGTCCGGGCATCCACATGCGTGTGCCTTGGTGGTAGAGCAGGTTGCCGCGCGCGGGATCGCCTTTGACGATGTCCGCCACGAACGGCGACGTGATCGATGGCACGTAGAGATACTTCGTTTCCGGGTCGAACGCCGCTCCCTGTATGTCGCCGCCGCCCTGCGATCCCGGCAGCTGGATGGTTCCGAGATTGGTGTCGGTCTTGACAGATGGCGGCGTGTACATCGGCCCGATCGTGTAGCGCTTGACGATCTCGAGGGCTTCGGCGCGCAGCTCCGGCGTGAAATCAATCAGGTTGTCCTCGGTCGCCCCCTGACGGTCGAAGGCCGGCGGTTTCGTCGGAAACGGCTGCGTCCGCGACGTCTTCTCACCCGGCGTCGTCGACTGCGGCACCGGGCGCTCCTCGATCGGCCACACGGGCTTGCCGGTCACGCGGTCGAAGACGAACACGAACGCCTGCTTCGTAACCTGAGCGACGGCTTTGATCGGCCGTCCGTCGACCACGAGATCCATCAGGATCGGCGCGGTCGGTATGTCGTAGTCCCACAGGTCGTGGTGTGAGGTCTGGAAGTGCCACACGCGTTTGCCGGTCGCGGCCTCCACGCAGACGAGACTCGTGCTGAAGAGATTGTCACCACGGCGGTGGCCGCCGTACATGTCGTTGGTCGGTGCGCCCGACCCCATGTAGACGTAGCCCAGTTCCGTATCGACGCTGAAGGTCGCCCACACGTTCGCGTGGCCGCTGTATTCCCAGGAGCCGTCCTCCCACGTGTCGGTGCCGAGCTCCCCGAACCGCGGAATGGTATTGAACGTCCACTTCCGCTCGCCCGTCCTGACGTCGAAGGCCCAGACATCGGCACGCGCCCCTTCCCTCTTCGTGAACGTGTCGGACATCGAGCGGCCGAGGATCACGATGTCCCCGACGACTGTCGGCGCCCCGCGCCAACGGTAGATGTCGTCGCCGACAGGAGGCGCCGCCACGTATCGCTGCAGGTCGACTCGCCCGCCGGTTCCGAAGGTCGGATACGGTTTGCCGGTCTTCGCATTGAGCGCGGTCAGGTAGTGGCCGTGCTGGACCAGAATGCGCGCATCGGCGCCGTCCCTCCAGTACGCAACGCCGCGCGTGCCGACGCCGACATACGCGTTCGGCCCGGTCTCCGGCGGCTCCTGGACCCAGATCGTCTTTCCCGTGCCGGCGTCGAATGCCTCGACGAGCCCGACGGCATTCGGCGCGTAGAGCACGCCGTCGATCATCAAGGCTGTCGTGCGAAAGTCATCCGCGTAGCGCAGGTCCGGCGCTTTGGCCAGGATCGACGGATCCACCGACGGGCGCCGCCACGCGATCCGCAGCTGGTTCACGTTGGCTTTGTTGATCTGGTCGAGCGGCGAGTACTTCGTGGAGGCGAGGTCGCCGGCATAGGCTCGCCACTCGCCATTCGTTGCGCCGCGTTGCGCGAACGCGGCAATCGACGCAAGGCATACAAGAGTCACTGTCACCAGAGACCGAAAAAGCTGAACGCGATTGCGCATCGACCCTTCCTCCTCGCGCATTGTATACAGGCCAGCCGCTCGTGCCTTCATCCCGACGCGGCGCGCCTACATTAGAGCCCATCCAGCTGCAGCTGCGCTGATGCGATCACGGCTCGTGTGAAAGCGGAGGCGTGCTCGCCGGCGGCTTGCGGAGCGCCGCTGCCTGCTCGACGGCATAGGCATATGCCAGCAGTCTGTCCTCCGTGTAGTCGAGCCCGAGCAGTTCGCCGCCCACCGGGACGCCAAGTGGCGCCGAGGCACTCGGCGCGGAGAACCCGGCCGGGAAGGTAACGGCCGGGAACCCGGTGCCGTTGGAAAGCGTGCCGTTCCGCTCCGTCTGGTCGTCCGCCGTAATCGGCACGACAAGGACCCTTTGCAATGGGTAGAGGATCGCATCAAGATTGAGCCCCGCGATCCTCGTCGCCACGGCGAGCCGCAACCTGTCCCGGTTCAACATCCGGTCCTTGTAGGTCTGACTGTTCATGCCATCGACGACGCCGAGCTCCGCTTCCAGCGTCCTCTGCACGGCGGAGGTTTTCGCCGCAACCAATTGAGAAAAACTCTTGACCGGCGCCTCGGTGCCGAGCGTTGAGAAGTACCGCTCCATGACCGTGCGGGCCTCGAAGGGCGCTGTATTGACCGCGGATACCAGCCTGTCGTACTCCGGCAGGTCGAAGCGGACGAGCGTGGCGCCCAGCGACTCCATCTTGGCGATGACGCTGGCCATCACCTTGTTGACCTCGCGATGACGCTCCCCGTCCCCGAACAGGTTCGTCATGACGCCGATCCGCGCGCCCGTGAGGGCATCCTTGCGCAAAAGATGCGTGTAAGTCTTCGGGATGCGCCCTTTGCCGAAGGCAGTTATGGGATCGCCTGCGTCGTAGCCGGCCATCACATCGAGCAGCAAGGCCGCATCCCATACGGTTCGTGCGATCGGGCCGACCTCGTCTTGCGTCTGGCTGTTTGGGATCACGCCGCTCCGACTGACCAGGCCGCGCGTCGGCCGGATGCCCACCAGATTATTCGCGGACGCGGGCGAGCGGATCGACTGGCTCGTATCGCTGCCGGTACCGAGAAGGCCGAAGTTGGCGGCTACTGCCGCACCAGTGCCGCCGCTGGACCCGCCGGGCGTTCGCGTGAGGTCGTACGGGTTCAGGACCTGCCCGCCGAGGCTGCTGAGCGACATGCCGCCGCGCGCGAACTCCGTCATGTTCGCCTTGGCCAGTATCAGCGCGCCTGCCTTGCGCATCCTCGCCACCGTGAAAGCGTCGGCCGGTGGCTGCGAGCTCCTCATGCCTACATTGCCACCCGTCGTCGGCATGTCGAAGGTATTGAAAT
>DASYQV010000013.1:0-3981 GCA_036005125.1 Vicinamibacterales bacterium | reverse complement strand
CCCACCGGCGGCGGAGTGGTGGCCGGTCTCCGCGCGCCTCCGCGGCTCCGCGTTCTCTGCGTGGAAACGTCTCGGTGACCTCCGCCTGCTCTGCGTTGGATGAGCGACGCAAGTTGACCATTCAATTTCGATCAGGCTCCTAATTTAAGTCCGGTTTAAGTTAAAGCCCCGCCGCGATCAGTCTCTCCGGTCAGAAGCGCGAGCGGGTCCCGTGTCGAGAATCGTGGAGACGAGCGCGGCGAAGGGAAGATTGACACTCCGAGAGTTCGCGGAGCTGTCTCCACGGACATTCTGCATCTTCCGGCGCGAGTTGTCGTCCCGACGGACGATCTCAGGTGGGCGAAGGTCGTGGTGAGCTTGGACGTGACGGACCTGAGGGCCTCGGAACTTCAGCAAGAAATCCTGGAGCTCCGGCGACGCGTGAAGAAGCTCACTGCCCTGCTTCGGCTTGCCCCGACCCTGCTTCGAAGCTCGGGATTCACGTTGACGCACGAGCGTCTGCCCGATGGACGCGCCAAGACCAGGATTCTGCGCGCTGTGGATCGCGCCCGTGAGTTTGTGCCGTTGCGGGCACTCCTGCGGTGCCTGCGATTGTCCCCGAGTCGCTTCCATACCTGGCGGCGGCTCGAGCACGCCTGTGCGCTTGACGATCAGTCGTCCTGTCCGCACACGTCGCCCCATCGTCTGACTCCACGCGAGGTCCTGGCGATCAAGGAAATGGCGACCGCACTCGAGTATCGGCACGTCCCGACCGGCACGCTCGCCGTTCTTGCGCAGCGGCTCGGCAGGGTCTGGGCATCCCCTTCGACATCCCCTTCGACCTGGTACCACCTGGTGCGGAAGTTCGGCTGGCGCCGGCCCCGGCTCCGCATGCACCCGGCCAAGCCGAAGGTCGGCCTGCGAACGACCCGCGCCAACGAGACGTGGCACATCGACACCACTGTCATCCGCCTGCTCGACGGGACTCGCGTGTACCTGCACGCGGTGATCGACAACTTCTCGCGACGGATCTTGGCGTGGCGGATCGCTGAGACGTTTGCGCCACCGAACAGTGTGGCTGTACTGGTCGAAGCCGGTCGGGGCGCAACGCCGTCAGCGATGACTCCGGTTGTGTTGGCGGACGGCGGCGGCAAAACGTGAATGCCCAGGTCGACGAGCTGATCACCACGGGAGTGCTGCGCCGGGTCTTGGCGTTCACGGAACTCAAGTACTCGAACTCCATGATCGAGGCGTGGTGGCGCTCCCTCAAACATCAATGGCTCTTCCTCCACGCGTTGGACAGCGTCACCATGGTCCGGCGATTAGTCGCGTTCTACGTCCAGGAACACAACACGGTGCTTCCGCATTCGGCGTTCCGCGGACAAACGCCTGACGAGATGTACTCCGGCAGAGGGGACGCGGTTCCAGCAGACCTGATGGCACGCGCGGCCGCCGCACGCCGGGCCCGCATTGAGGCGAACCGATCGGCCGCCTGCGGGAGATGCCCATCTATCCACGCGGCCGCCTGATCACCGACAGCCGATGTCCGGAACTCTGCGGGTCCGTGCGTCTGGAGGGCAACTGCCGGAACAAGCAGCTGAGGCGGTCAGCTCAGTAGAACGAGCAGAGCCGTGTGCGGACTGGGCGCCGCTCTCCCGTAGCCTGCCGGCGCCACCTGAAATGACGAGAACTCGCGCACGAAATTCCCGAATGTCCGTGAAGACAACTCGGTTACTTCCACCACCTTCACAGACGTTCCAGAGACGAGCCCGTGGCTGAGTGTCACGAGCAATGAGCGTGAGGCGCGTGCAATTTCGCTCTATGTCCGTTGCTGCGTTAAGCGGACTACCTCCTCGAGTGTCGTCTCGCCTTCGGTGACGTGCGCCAGACATTCCTCCCGCAGGAACACCGTGCCGTTCCGGGCTGCTGCCTCCATGAGGCGGCTCTCCGGCCCACGCTCGAGGATCAAGTGGCGCATCTCCTCGTTGATGCAGACCAGCTCGTGAATCGCTATGCGGCCGCGGTAGCCCGTACCGCGGCAATCCTGACATCCCTGACCGCGATGAAGCAGCTCGGGCGGGTTGCCTCCGAACAGGTGCGCCACGCCGGGGGGCGTCGGGATCGTCGTCTGGCACGTCGCGCAGATTCGGCGCACGAGCCGCTGCGCGACGATGCCGAGCAGGCTCGACGCCATCAGGTAGGGCTCGAGCCCCATGTCGACGAGCCGCGCGGTCGTCGCCAGCGCGCTGTTGGTGTGCAGCGTCGACATCACCAGATGGCCGGTCAGCGACGCTTCGACCGCGGTCTGCAGCGTGTCGCCGTCGCGGATCTCGCCGACCATGATGACGTCCGGATCCTGCCGCAGGATGGCGCGCAGGCCGCGCGCGAACGTAAAGCCGGCCTTTTCGTTCGTCTGCCCCTGGTTGACACCGGCCAGCGCGTACTCGACCGGATCTTCGATCGTGATGATGTGCTTGTTGGTCTCCACGAGCTCGGCCAGCGCCGCATAGAGCGTCGAGGTCTTCCCGCTGCCGGTCGGCCCGGTCACCAGGATCAACCCTTCAGGACGCCGAATGAGATCGCGGAACTGGTCGAGGATGCGGCCGCGCATCCCCATCGTCTCGAGGTGCAGGCGCAGTGTCGACCGGTCGAGCAGTCGCAGCACGGCCTTCTCGCCGTGCAGCGTCGGGTACGTAGAGCTGCGCAGGTCGAGGCGCCTGGTGCCGACCGTTACGCTGAACCGGCCGTCCTGCGGCAGACGATGCTCGGCGATATCCATGCCGGAGACGACCTTAACGCGCGCGATGATCGCTGGGCCGAGCGCCGATACGAACGTCGCGACGTCGCGGAACGTGCCGTCGACGCGGAACCGCACGCGAAAGGAATCGTGTGTCGACTCGAGATGGATGTCACTGGCGCCATCGGCGGCCGCCCGTGCGAGCAGACGGTCGACGACGGTCACGGCGGACCGTTCGGCGGCTTCATCGAACTGGTCCGGAACGGTCTCTGTGAGGTCCGTCGCGCGGCGGCCATGATTCGTCGAACGGCGGTCGCGGCGTGAGGGATCGCGCCGGTCCATGAGCGGCGCCTCGACGACGACGTGGTCGGTCGTTGTCTGGAGTTCGTGCGGAATCCCGTCGGACTGGTAGTAGCGATCGAGTGCTGTCGCGATCTCGTACTCGAGCGCGACGACCGTCCGGATCTCACATCCTGATGCGAATCTCAGGTCATCGAGGGCCTCGAGATCGATCGGTGATGCCACCGCTACCGTGAGCGTGCTGCCGACTTTGGTCATCGGGAAGGCGCCGTGCCGCCGCGCAACCTTTTCCGGAAGGGCCTTGAGCGCCTCGGCGTCGACGGTGTACGCGTTGACGCGCATTCCCGGGAGGCCAAGCTGCACGCCCAGCGCGCCGAGCACCGCCTCCTGCGTCGTCGCTCCCATGTCGATCAGCACCTGGCCGATACGGTGGTCCGATTTCTTCTGCTGCTCGATCGCGACGTCGAGTTGTTCCTGGGTGATTAGCTTGCGTTCGAGGAGGATCGATCCGAGCTGCGGCTTCTCGACCCCGTTCTGGTCCGCGCGTGGCGGCGCCGCGCGGCGTCGGCGTCGGCGATCGTCAGGAGGACGGCCCTTGTCGGGACGCTGCCGGCCCGACCAGGACTCAGTGAGGAGCGGCTGCTTGCGCCAGGCGTTGCGGATATCGAGATTCAGGGTCACGAGTGTACCGGATGGGCTTAGGCAAGGTCGGGACCAGGGCCCCGCTGAAGCGCTAAGTGGTGTAATTACAAAATGTTACATATATGGGCTCGCAGGCCGGGCTCTGAATAGACGACTGTCGAGTTCCAGAAAGGAGCACGCTGCGCTCACGCAGGGTCCAAAGTGAACCGTTTTGTTCGGAAAAGTCCGCGGTACGCGCGGTTGTGCCGAAACGGCACACGTGTACTGAGTTAGCTCGTGCACTCATGATTGCGCATCACTGCATGAACCGCGCGAGATCGGTG
>DASYQV010000012.1:0-9356 GCA_036005125.1 Vicinamibacterales bacterium | reverse complement strand
TGCGTCTCGACGTAGACGGCGTAGAGCGACTGGCTGGCGGCCATGAACAGCCGGTTCCGTCTTGCGCCGCCGAAGCACACGTTCGCGCAGTTCTCCGGCAGGCGGATCATCCCGATCGGTTCGCCGCCCGGCGCGAGAATTTGAACGCCCGGCCGCGCGCCCGCCCAGACGTTGCCGTCGATGTCGCAGCGGATGCCGTCGGCAACCGAAGGTGTTCCGTTCGTGCCTGGCACTGTCAGCAGCGCGAAGCGCTTTCCATTCCGAGCGCTCTTGCCGTCAATGTCCCACACCCGGATTTCCCGCGAGCCGGTGTCGGCGACGTACACCTTCTTGTAGTCGGGCGAGAAGCACAGCCCGTTCGGACCGGTCACCTCGTCGCTGGCGATATCGAGATGGCCGGTCTTCGGATCGGCGCGGTAGACCACCGGCTTCGTCTCGGATTCACCTTTGAATCCTTCGAAGTTGCCGCGGATCCCGTACGGCGGGTCGGTGAACCAGATGCTGCCGTCCTGATGCACGGACAGATCGTTGGGCGAATTCAACCGCTTGCCTTGAAATTTCTCGGCGATGACCGTCACGGCGCCGGAAGGCTCGTAACGCACGACGCGGCGGCCGCCGTGCTCGGCCGACAACTGGCGCCCTTCGAAATCGAAGGTGTTACCGTTGCTGTATCCGGACGGATTCCGAAACACGGTGACCCGCCCGTCGTCTTCGATCCACCGCAACTGACGATTGTTCGGGATATCGCTCCAGACCATATACCGGCCGACGCCGCACCACGCGGGCCCTTCGGACCACTGGGTACCGGTGTACAGCCGCTTGATCGTCGTGTTGCCGACGATGTAGCGACGAAAGCGGTTGTCGAGCGCGATGACGTCCGGGTCCGGATAACGCACCGGAATCTCTCCGGTCCAGTCGCGCAGCTGCTCGGGCGGGATCGCCGGCGCACCCTGCTGCATGGCGACCGCCGGAAGACCCGCGGCAGCAGTGAGTGCGGCGGCGAGAAAGGCCCGGCGGTGCGGAAGTTCGTTCTCAGAATGTGAGTGCGTCATGTCGGCAAGTTTATACATCAACTGGTCGCGTTGCGCGATCCCGCAGGTCGATGGTCCCCACGATCGCGACCAACGTCGGGCGGCTCGACCAGACTGCCCACGCATCCCACCCGCCGAAGGCAACCAGTCGCGGGCTCCGCCGGACCGGGTGGAAGATATCAAGGGCGGAGCCGGGCGGAGCCCGTGACTGGTTGACCCGGCGTGCTCCCTCAAGTAGCCTGATGCCGCGGAGCCCGAGCGAAGGAAAATGCCGCATAACGGGCTAATCAGCACATAGGAGCATCCAGTCATGAGCGGTCCCCTGCCTCCTCGGCGATTCAATCGGCGTGATGTGCTTCAGGTGCTCGGCGCGGGTGTCGGGCTTGGCGCCAGCGCCGCGTTACCCTGGAACGCCGAAGCGCTGTCGGCGCCTCAGAACGTCTTCAAAAGCGTGCAGGCCGTAAAGGTGCCAAAGGGCGCGATCATCCGCACGGTCCTGAAAGACGTGTCTCCCGACGCGTTCGTGAATGGTGCCACGCTCGTTCACGAGCACCTCAGCGTCAACGTCGACCTGATGGTGGAGGAGCTGAAGGCGGCCTTCGACGACGGATTGGGGGGACTGGTTGCGCTCACGACGGACCGACGCCCGGACGACCAGGTCGAGCGCATCAAGCAGATCGCGTCGCGATCGCCCGTCCAGATCATCCTGGGGGGCGGCTATCTCGAGGATCTCGGGTTTCATAAGTACCCCGAAAGCGTCGCCAGGATGAGCGAGTCGCAGATCCTCGAGGAGCTGCTCTCCGACGCGACGCGGCAACGGTGGGGAGCGATGGGCGAGATCGGCACGTCGCTGGAGTTGCAGCCGGATGAGCGCAAGATGTTGCGGGCGATCGGTCAGGCGAGCGCGCGCACGGGTCTCCCGATCCTGACGCACGTGCCGCACGAGGGCTGCCCGAGGTGTGCGATCGAACAGCTCGATACCTTCCTGTCGCAGGGCGCCAAGCCGGAGAACGTCTGTATCGGGCATCTCGCGACCATTCAGATCTCGCAGGATCCCACGATGGAAACGCACAAGACGATCGCGAAGCGGGGAGCGTTCATCGATTTCGGACCGGTCGGCCACGAGATGGCACGGTCACACATCCCCGAAGCCGAGAAAGTCAAGCGTTTCATGATGCTGATGGACGCCGGCCTCGAAGATCACGTGGTGCTCTCGTCAGACCTGGGCAATCACAACCATTTGAAAGCGAACTGGGGCCTGGGATTCTCCTCGGTGCTGCTGCAATTCGTGCCGAAACTCCGTCGGGCTGGCGTGAAAGAGACGACGATTCGCAAGGTGCTGGTAGACAATCCGCGTCGTCTCCTGGCGTTTGTTCCGAAATCGACGTAGGCGAGCAACATACAGAAGGGCCTGACGCATATGCTCAGATTCTGCGGGATTCTGTGCGTCGTCTTCCTCGTGGATGTAACTCTTGCTGCTCAGCAGGGAGCCAGGCGCGGAGAATGGCCGGTGCTCGGAGGAGACAAGGCGTACACGAAGTACACACCCCTCGATCAAATCGACAAAAATAACGTCAAGACTCTGCGCGTCGCCTGGCGACGCCCCTCGCTGGCCAGCGAGTTCCTCGCCGAATATCCCGAGGCCAAGGCCACCAACATGCTGCAGTCGACGCCGATCCTGATCGACGGCGTGATGTACGCGTCGAACGGCGTCGGACTGATCGAGGCCTTCGATCCCGCCACCGGCAAGACACTCTGGGTGCAGGAGCTGCCGAAGCGGGGACCCAAGGTCGAGCCCGCCGACCTCGTCGGACAATCGAGCCGCTCCATCGGCTATTGGCGCAATGGCATTGATAAGCGGTTGCTGTCGATTCGCCACCACTACTTGATTGCAACCAACCCGGAAACCGGGAAGCCGATTCGCGAGTTCGGCGATCGCGGCCTGGTGGATCTGGGCGCCTACGCGGACGCCGAGGACGGTGTCGACGCGGCGCCGCTGAAGGCGGGGTTCAAGAATGAGATGTATCGGTGGCGCAGCGCTCCGCTGGTCGTCCGGGATACCGTAATCGTCGGATCGAGCGTCTCGCGGCCCGGCGACGTTCGCGGATACGACGTCCGGACCGGAAAGCTGAAGTGGACCTTCCATGTCGTGCCGTACCCCGGCGAGTTCGGCCACGAGACATGGCTCGACGGCTCGTGGCGCGGTATCCAGGCGGGCGAGTCGGATGTCTGGTCGAACATCAGCGCCGATGAGGAGCTCGGTCTCGTCTACCTCCCCACCAGCGCACCGACCAATAACATGTTCGGGGGCCACCGGCCCGGTGCGAATCTCTTCTCGTCGAGCCTGATCTGCCTGCGCGCCGACACGGGCGAGCGCGTCTGGCACTTCCAGACGGTTCACCACGACATCTTCGACTACGACAATCCCACGGCGCCGATGTTGATCGACATCGTCGTCAACGGAAAACCGGTCAAGGCGGTCGTGCAGCTCACCAAACAGGCGATGGCGTTTGTCTTCGACCGCGTGACCGGCACGCCGATCTGGCCGGTCGAGGAGCGGGCGGTGCCGCAATCGACCGTGCCCGGCGAGTGGACCTCGCCGACGCAGCCGTTCCCGACCAGGCCGGCGCCATACGATCGACAGGGCGTGACGACCGACGATTTGATCGATTTCACCCCGGAGCTGCGAGCCGAGGCGCTGAAGATCGTGCAGACCCTCCGACTCGGGCCCGGGTTTACTCCTCCCTCGCTCAAAGGTGAGTCACCCACGGATATCCAGGCCACGCTGCAGTTGCCCGGCCAGGTTGGCGGATCCAACTGGGGCGGTGGTGCTTTCGATCCTGAAACCAACATTCTGTACGTGCCATCGAGGACAGGCGCGTTCACCGTATTCCTCGTGCCGGGCAGTCCGAATCCCAAGACGAACCAGCGCTATCGCGGTACATATAAGGGGCTCGAAGGCCCACAGGGGCTCCCGATCCTCAAGCCGCCGTACGGCCGGGTCACCGCGATCAACATGAATACCGGCGAACATGTCTGGATGGTGCCCAACGGGGACGGTCCGCGCAATCATCCGGCGATCAAACACCTGAATCTCGGGCCGCTCGGCCAACCGGGCCATGGGATGCCGCTCGTGACCAGGACGCTGCTGTTCGTCAGCGAAGGCGATCCGAGCATGGTCTTCACGCCGCCCGGTGGCGGCCCCGACGCCGGAACGAAGTTGCGTGCGTATGACAAGGCCACGGGCGCGGTCGTGTGGGAAACGCAGCTGCCGGCGGGAACCAATGGCTCGCTCATGAGCTACATGCACAACGGCAAACAGTACATCGTCGTTCCGATCGGCTCGAGAACCCACGCCGGCGAATGGGTGGCCCTCAGCCTGCGGTAGGAGGACGTACGGCCTTACATTAGTCTGTCGAGAACAACTGGGAGCAGAACGATGCGAACGATCTCACAACTGCCGCGCACGCGCGCGAGCCTCGGCGTTCTTGCGGTCTTCGTCGCGTTGATGGCGATTCCTGCGGCGACCCAGCGCGGAGCTGGCAACGAACCTGTTCGCGTCGAAGGCGGCCTCATTTCAGGGACCACCGAAGACGGCGGCCGCGCATACAAGGGCATTCCGTATGCGGCGCCTCCGGTTGGCGATCTCCGGTGGAAGCCGCCGCAACCGGTCGTGGCCTGGACGGGAGTTCGCAGCGGCGACACCGTCGGCGCGGCGTGTCCGCATCTGGCGCGCGCCGCGGCCGGATTCCTCGCGGAGGTCACCGAGCCGAAGAGGGAGGATTGCCTCTTCCTCAACGTCTGGACGGCGGCACGGCCTGGCGACAGACGCCCGGTGATGGTCTGGTATCACGGTGGGGGCTGGAGGAGCGGTTCGGGCACCCTGTATACCCCGAATGGAGCTCCTCTTGCGAAGAAGGGCGTTGTCCTCGTCACCGTCAACTATCGCCTCGGACCGTTGGGCTTCCTCGCGCACCCTGAGTTGACCGCCGAGTCGCCGCACCATTCCTCCGGCAACTACGGATTCCTCGATCAGATCGCCGCGCTGCAGTGGGTCCGGCAGAACATCGCGGCGTTCGGCGGCGATCCGGGTCGCGTGACGATCTTCGGTGAATCCGCGGGCTCATGGACGGTGAGCGTGCTCATGGCGTCGCCCCTGGCCAAGGGGCTGTTTCATCGCGCCATCGGGGAAAGCGGCGGGCGATTTGCGCCGCAGCCGCACCTCACGGAGGATCGAGACGGCGTCCAATCGGCGGAGAGGAATGGAATCGCCTTTGCCAAGGCGGCCGGCGCCGGCTCCATCAAAGAGCTTCGCGCCATTCCGGCCGACACGCTTCTGAAGGTTCCCGGATATAGAACAGAAGAGACGATTGACGGCTGGGTGCTGCCGCGAGAGGTCCGCGCGACGTTTGCCGACGGCCAGCACAACGCGGTGGCGCTCATCGTCGGCTCGAACGCCGACGAGTCGGTGGGCGCCCCACCTCCCGTCACCGTCGAAGCATATCGGAAGCGCGTCGAGACCGAGTACGGCGCTCGCGTGAATGACTACTACGCCGTCTATCCAGTGGATAAAGAATCCGATCTCCGCAACGCACAGCGCGTGGGTGGACACAGGACGTTCAACCTGCCGATGCGCACCTGGGCGCGGCTCGCCACGGCAGCGGGCCGATCAAAGACCTTTATGTATTACTTCAGCCATGTTCCGCCCCACCCGGCCAAAGACCAGTTGGGCGCGTACCATACGGGCGAAATCCCGTACGTCTTCAACGATCTCGGACAGCACACGTGGGCCTTTCAGCCACACGACTACCGGTTGGCTGACTTGATGTCGAGTTACTGGGTCCAGTTTGCGACCAGCGGCGATCCGAACGGAGGCCGTCGTCCTCAATGGGTCCCGTTCGATCTCAGGAATGAGCCTTACCTGGAGTTTGGTGAAACGGTAGCCGTACGCCACCACCTGTTGAAGCCCCAGCTTGATTTCATCGAGCAGGTGCAGCAGCGGCGTTCGACATTCGATTGATGTAACAGAGCCGCCGCGGTACCTCCTCGCCCCCGGCGCTTGCCGGCGGGGCGTCTCACCGCCGGCTGCCAGGGGAACTGACCGCCCTCTCGGCGGCGCGCGCGCCGCTGAGGACGTTGATCATGCTCTGATTCCCTTCGTGGCAGGCGTACTCGTAGAGTCGACCGACAGTCACTCCACGCTCCGCCTGGTTCTTCGACATCGGCACCGCCGCGGTCCAGGGCCGCGAGAACATCGTCGGGTCTTCAACCGTCACCCGATAGTCGATCGTGTCGGCGTTCAGACGGGTGAATCGCTCGACGAGCCGCAACGTCGGGCGAGCGGCTCGCCAGGGTGCTGACCATCGATAGTGGGTTTTATCGTCGAAGTTGGTCGTCTCGACAACCAACGTGTTGCCTTCCCAACGGCCGCGCGCGTCTCCCAGCCACTGGCCGATGCCTCTCCCCACATGCGGCCGTCCATCAGTCGGGATGATGCGGTAGTCGTGAAACATCTCGTGCTGGATCACGAGATATCCCGGACTCTGCAGCAGGTGATAGTTCATGTTGTACATCTGCAACGGCACCATGGCCAGACCGTCGGTGATACACCGCTCGCCGGTGTCGAGGTCGGCCCACGTGTCGAACGGACCTTGAGGCCGCTGGGCCAGACGCTTCCGTGCCGCCTGCCCTTCGGAGCTCCACGGAATCCGCCCGTCTGGCGGATCGACGATGAGCGATGTCCTCCGCGTCTGCACGACCCTGGTTCCACGATCGAACCAGAACTGGTTGTACGTGCCGGGATCACCGGCCCTGGGTGGAGCGTCGACGCGGCCGGCGACGGTTCGCGCCTCGAACGCCGCCGCTTCCTCCGCGGTCAGAAATTCCTTTCCCGCGAACTCCTGAGGACGCTCGAGCGGCGTGACTGTTTCAATCGTCCAGATGCCCTGCAGGTCTGGCTCGCCCCAGGGCGTGCGGATCGGCGTTGACGTGTTTGTCGGCGTCGACGATCGCGCCTGCCCGGCGATGTCTGTAGAAGCGAGTGATGCAATCGCGATCGACGCAGCCAGCGCGACCAATGAGCCACGATATCGACGGCACATCTGCGACCTCCGGTCAATCACGGCGAGACGGTTACGTTCACATCCTTGTAGCTGGTGACGCCGCCGTCGTGCGCCATGATCCGCACGACGAAGGCGCCCGACGCACCAAAAGTCACTTTCACCGGAAAAATTCCATCAGGTGGCAACGGCGGAGGCGCCCATCCCGGCCTCCACGGTGAGTTCGCATTTCCCTTCGTGTCCGGGTAGATCTCGAACTGTTCAGGATCGAACGTTACCGATCCCGCGCCCCGGTAGACAAACCACGCCACCCTCAAGCCCCATGCGGGACTGTAACCAGGCACCTGGACACCCTGGTTGCTGGAGGCAGCAGGTCTCGGTGCCAGGAGTCCATCATCTATGACGTGCGCCGACAACGTTAGCGGTTGTCCCACCCTGGCAGTCCTGTTGGTGTCACCCTCGACCGTGATCACCGGCCGCTTGTTCTGGTGGATCCCCTTCGGCGTCGTGTTGGTGAAATTCCTGTGCATGATGAAGTCATCGAGCACATAGTCCGGCTTGAGCGTCGCGTACGCCCGCTCGGTCTTCCCATGCACGGTCAGGGTCCATACCAGATCCTTGTTGCCGAAGTCCTTGGGGACTTTGACCCGGAACACGAACATGTTTCGCGACGGGAAGAAGTGGGTTGGCTGTCCCTGGTCGGGTCCGCCGGGTTCGATGTTGTTATTCGGTCCGATCGGCACGTCGGGTTGTTCGACGCGATTCCGATTGTAGTAGCCGAACACCATGTTGAACGTGCCGTCCTCGTTTGCCTCCCACCCCTCGAATGCCGGGGCGATGTTCTGGCCGTGCGTCAACTGATCCTGGTACGAGAACCTCTCCTGACCGCTGAACGCGTGGGGAGCGCCCAGGACCAGTATCGCGGCCAGGCCGATCGAATGAAGGGCGTATCGCAGCACAGAGCCTGCACCTCTAACCCCCCCGCGCACACCACGCGCGGCAGGGACCCCGGTTACTGGTTATTCTGCCCGGTCGTCGTTACCCGTTGTTTCGCCTCGCGTGCGGCGACTTCCGCTTTGAATTCCTCCTCCGTCAGAGGCAGAAACTTCGACAGGAACAGGAACATGTCGTCAATCGATCGCTGGCCGAACCCTTTCCAGTTCCGGGGGTCAACGACTCGTGGATTCGCGCGCGTGTTATCGAACCAGGCGATGACGTGCACGATCGTGCCGGCCGGCAACAGCGGGGCAGCGTCGTCATCATAGACGTAGGCTTTCACCCAGTTGTGATTGTACCGGCTGCAGCTGAGCATCTCGCGGAATCCGGTCGTCGGGGAGATGGCCTCCACACACATTCGCTTCCCGCTCGAGTGCAGGTGCGGCTCGTACGTCACCATTCGTACCGGCTGTGGCACGGAGAAGTAATTGTCGTACCGCACATTGTCCTGTCCGGCCGGAATGTCGAGCTCAAACGGAGGAGAGACGGAACCGCCGAGCATCGACAGCCCGCGAGCGTACCGCGGCGTGAATCCCTTGGGATGAAATGTGATGCCGACCTGGATCTGAACCTTGACCTCGCGACCGATCGAGTGGATGTGGTTATTCGGGAACTCTATCTTCGCACCAGCCGGCAGGAGGATGCCCAGATCCTCTGGATAAATCATCGGGTTCTGGCCGACTTCGTAGAGATATGACAACGTGCCTCGCGGGAGCCGACCTGCTGGTCCACTTCGCAGTCGGGGTCCTGAATTCTCGTCAGCGCCACCTTCTGCTCTGTCGCCCTGGGCAACCTGCACCTGGGCGTGGTGAATCGTAAAGAGGTTCAGATCGCCCCCGCCACTGGCTGCGCTGCCGCTTCGCGCCAGCTTGATCTCTCCCGGCCTGAATTCCCTGACCTCGATCGACTTCACCCAACGTTCCTCGGTCAGGTTTGTCTGAACCGTCGCATCGCCGCCCTCGACGATTTCGTCGAGCACGCCGTGCCAATCGGCACCCACAGCCCGGACGGTAAACGCCGGCGACGAAACAACCAGGTCGGGTGTGCCGAGCGTCCACGCACCCCTGGCGGCGAACTGCCGTGGCGGAGGCATGTCCTTGGGATCGCCGCGCCGCGCTCCTCCATCGACCCAGGCCGCGATGAGTGCGATTTCGTCGTCCGATAGCGACGGATCGTCCTTGAACTTCTGGACCCCGATGTTCTTCTCGATGAACCACGGCGGCATCTCACGCAGCGAGGTCTTCCGCTTGATCGCCGTTGCCCACGGCCG
>DASYQV010000011.1:0-40360 GCA_036005125.1 Vicinamibacterales bacterium | reverse complement strand
TTCCCATGAGTCCAACGACCGCAGTTCTCGCCACACGGTGCATGCGCCACTCCGGAAAGAAGTCGCGAGCATTCTATGCCGACGCATTGTCGTGTGAAAGCGAGGCGGAGGGAAGGCGGAGGGGCGGACCGTAAGTCCGCCCCTTGGTGGCTGACGTGTCTACCGATTACCCACGTTGACCGTTACACGGAACTCGCCGCTGTTGTCGGGCAGGTGATCGTCGTTCACGCCCAGATAGAGCCGGCCGCTCGCCGGGGCGCGAACGACTCTCCGATCACCAACATATACGGGAGCCGAGTTTCCGATCCGGGCGATCAGCCCACCCGCGGGCGCTGCAGGGACCGGAGCATTCTGGGCGCGGCGACCGCTTTGCGAGCCCGATGGGCTCGCCGTGTCATCGCCACCCTCGCTCAACCGCACGGTACCGTCCGCATCGAAGGTCAGTCTATCGCCCGCCCGCACGTCGATTCCCGTGTCGGTCCAGGGCTGGGTCGCGCTGACGACGACCGTGTTACCGGTGGTCGGAGCGGTGCCGTTGCCCCGGAGACCATTGAGCTCTTCGCCGGACAGGACGTTGTCGTTGTTCCAGTCGAGCGCGCGGAACGCGCGATCGCTGCCGACCCACTCGGATCGCTCAATCACTCCGTTTCCGTTGCGGTCCATGGCTCGGATGCGATCCGGTTCGGTCGTGTTCGCGCTGGATGTCCGATTGCCTGAGTTGTTCCCGCAATAGACGACCCCTCCCGAACCGGGCGCGCCCCAGTCACCGAACGCATTGTTGTATTCGGATGAATTGACGAGCGTATCCACAACGGAGGACATGTTGCCGCCGTTTCGTGCCGCCATCTCCGCGTAGCCGCGAGCCCCGCCCCGGTCGGGCTGACGGCCGAGGACGTGGCGGTATAGCGTGTCGACGGAGCGGATGTACGGCGTTTCCTCGCCCGACTCCTGCCGGACGAACCGTTGATTGTGCTCCGACGACTTCGCGATGGAACGAACCAGGTCCTTGACGGTCACACGACCGCTCTCGAGCTGTCGCACGTAATCGGCGCTTGCCCGATCGGCCGACCGCTCGAGCATATGCCGATAGAGCTCATCGACCACTCGGCGCGCATCGGTCGTGCACGGCTGCTGAGCCGACGCCGCCAGCGGAAGGAACGTGAGCGCAACGAACAAGCTGAGTACACGCCACATGGTCATCTCCTTGTAGCGTTTCTCTCGCAGGATTCATGCCTGCAACCGCACCCCCGGCCCACGCTCGATTGCCTGAAGTCGAGCTCTGCTCGACCGGGACCGGCGGGACATGACGTGTCGCTCGATGAGCTCGTGAGCGGTATCATAGAGAGCTCTGACCGGGCGTTAGCAGTATCTTTGGCGCGCTCCGCGCGCCAGCCCGTTATGCGGTCCTACAACGATTAAGATTCGCGCTTGTGGCCGGATAACGGGCTGAGAGCTCGGCTTGTTGAGGACTCGAACAGGAGGTCGTAGATGCGCCGCCGATTCCTCGTTTTCCCGGGTGCGCTGATCGTCGCGATTGCGGTTTTGACACTCGCCTCCGCGGCATATCTCGCGGGCCAGGCCCCGAAGGCCTCGGGCACGAGCAAAGCGATTCCCCGAACGTCCGACGGAAAGCCGGATCTTCATGGAATATGGGATTTCCGGACGCTGACGCCTCTCGAGCGACCGAGCGAGCTGGCTGGAAAGCAGGTGCTCACCGACGAGGAAGCTGCCGATTTCGAGCGGAAACGGCAACAGGAGCAGGACAAGGACAATCGCGAGGCGACGGCAAGGGGGAACATCAACGGCGCCCCGACGACGGCCGACGTCGAGCGCGCCTACAACGATTTCTGGTGGGACTACGGAAAGAAGCTCGGCACGAAGCGCTCTTCGCTCATCGTCGATCCGGCCGACGGGCGAATCCCGGCCCTGACGAAGGAAGGCCAGGAGAGATCCGCTGCCCGTCGAGCGGCGCGTGAGCGTCCCGCGATCGGGCCCGAGGATCGCGGCGTTGGCGAACGGTGCATTCTGGGGTTCAACTCCGGACCCCCGATGCTGCCGAGCGCGTACAACAACAACGTTCAGATCTTCCAGACTTCGCAGAACGTCGTGTTGCTCAACGAGATGGTTCACAACGCGCGCGTGGTCCCGCTCGACGGACGTCCGCATATTGCCAGGAACATCCGTCAATGGGTGGGCGACTCCCGCGGCCGATGGGACGGTGACACGCTCGTGATAGAGACCACCAATTTCCTCGGCGAGACCGCGTTTCCAAATTCATCCTCGAACCTGCGCCTCACGGAACGGTTCACCCGCGTGAGCCAGGACGTGCTGCTGTACGAGTTCACGGTGAACGACCCCACCACCTGGACGAAGCCCTGGACGGCGCAGGTGCCGATGACGAAGACCACCCAGCCGCTCTTCGAGTATGCGTGCCATGAGGGGAACTACGGCATGACGAACCTGCTCAGCGCCGCGCGGGCGGTCGAGGCAAGGAGGGGATCGCGCTGATGCGAAGTGCCGCTGGTTGGGCCATCGTCGCCGCATTCCTGACAGTACCGGCCGTGAGTGCGGCGGAACCCGGGGCCCCCGCCGCGCGTTCTGTGCGCGGTGGGGTGGAGCCGGCGGCGTCTGCCCGACAGGTCACCTTCACCAAGGACGTGGCCCCGATCCTTCAGCGCTCCTGCGTCACGTGTCATCGGACCGGCGAGCTGGCGCCGATGCCCTTGACGACCTACGAGGAAGTCCGGCCGTGGATCCGCTCGATCAAGACGCGGGTCGCGGCGCGCGAGATGCCGCCCTGGCACATCGACAGGAACATCGGGATTCAGAAGTTCAAGGACGACCCGTCGCTCTCTGACGAGGAGATTGCGACCATCGTGAGCTGGGTGGACGCCGGGGCGCCGCGGGGCAACCCGGCGGACATGCCGCCTCGGCGAGTGTTCCCGGACGCGATGCAGTGGGGAATCGGCAAGCCGGATCTCGTCGTGAAATACCCTGCCTATACCGTGCCGGCCGCCGGACCCGATCTGTTTGGCAATCTGTACTCGAACTTCGGCATCACTGAGAGCCGCTACATCAAGGCGGTTCAGACGAAGCCCGCCACCCGCGCCGCTCGCCGCGTCGTCCACCACGCGCTGTCGCATGCCGTCGATGATGCCGTTGACGACACCGCCGCGCTCGAGACCTCGCAGTTCCTCGTCGAGTACGCCGCCGGAAAGAACGGCGAGATCTATCCCGAGAATTCAGGCGTGCTGCTGGAGGCCGGCAAGAAGGCGATGGTGAGCTATCACCTGCATTCGATCGGCGAGGAGACGAAGGCCGAGATCGAGCTCGGCCTCGTGTTCCATCCGAAAGGGTACGTGCCGAAGCACGTACGCCAGTCGAGGCAGCTCGCCAGGCCGTTTGTGGATCTCGATATCCCGGGCGGAGCGGTATCGCGCGTGGACGGCTACGCGTTCCTGCAGAAGCCCGCGGTCATCACGGCGTTCCAGCCGCACATGCACAGCCGCGGCAAGAGGCAGTGCCTCGAGTTGATTTACCCGACGCGAGGTCAGAGCGCCTACAGCGAAGTCATAAGCTGCGCGAACTTCAACTACAACTGGCACCTCGTCTACAACTATGCCGACGATGTCGCGCCGCTCGCGCCCGCTGGAACGGTGCTGCACACGATCACGTGGTTCGACAATTCGTCGGCCAACAGGTTCAATCCGGATCCGAGGAACTGGGTGGGTGACGGCCAGCGCACGATAGACGAGATGGGCTTCGCGTGGATCGGCTGGTACGATCTGACGAACGAGGAATATAAGGAACTGCTCAACGCGCGGAAAGCGCTTCAGGGTACCGCCCCGAGCCCGCAGCAGCCATAACGTTCCTTCCGGACACAGATCCCGGGATGAAAAGCGCACACGCGTTTGTGGTTTGCCTGGTTGCGGTGTCGGTGGCCTTGGCGTTGGCGATCGTCCTCCGCCGCGACCCGTCACTGCCGGAAGATCGCATCGCCCACCGCCCGATTGAAGTGGCCCAGGACGGGTACGTTTCGTCGCAGACGTGCAAGGCCTGCCATCCCGATCAATACGCCACGTGGCACGCGTCGTACCACCGCACGATGACGCAGGCGGCGACGCCTGATACGGCCGCCACGAGTTTCGACGGCGTGACCGTGGACGGCGTGCACGGACGCCCGATGCACCTGCAGCGGCGCGGCGCGGAGTTGTGGGCGGAGTTCGACGACCCCGACGCCAGCGCGTCCGTGGAGTCCCGCCCGCGGATCGAGCGGCAGGTTGTGATGATTACCGGATCGCATCATCAGCAGGTGTACTGGTACGCGACCGGTCAGCGTCGGTTACTGGGACAGCTTCCTGGGGTCTACCTCGTTCGAGAGCAGCGCTGGATTCCACGCCGCGCCGCCGTGCTGCATCCGCCGAGCGATCCGCCGTTTTCGGAGACCGGGCACTGGAACAGCACGTGTATCGCGTGTCATGCGACGCACGGGAAGCCGCAGTTCGACACGCCGTTCGGATCGGCGCCGCTTCAGACGCAGGTGGTCGACACGACGGTCGCCGAGTTCGGCATCGCGTGCGAGATGTGTCACGGTCCGGGCGCCGGCCACGTCGCGACGAACCGCGCTCCACAGCGGCGATATTGGCTCCACCTGACCGGCCAGGCCGACCCATCGACCGTGCATCCAACGCGCCTGAAGTCGCGCATGTCGTCGCAGGTGTGCGGCCAGTGTCACGGCGTGTGGGAGTTCTACGACGGTCCCGGCGAACGCCAGGCCAACTCCTCCGGCCTGCCGTTTCGGCCCGGTGACGAGCTCGCGAAAACGCGTTTCGTGGCGCAGCCGACGCGCAACGGCGACTCGCCGGTCATGCGGGCGCTGCTCGCCGACGATGCCGGGTTCGTCAGGGACTCGTTCTGGTCGGACGGCATGGTGAAGGTCAGCGGTCGCGAGTACAACGGCCTGATCGAGTCGCCGTGCTTCAAGAATGCCGTGGACGAACGCCGCACGTTGTCGTGCTTCTCGTGCCACACGATGCACAAGACCCACGAAGATGCCCGGCCCGTGCGCGAGTGGGCCGACGATCAGCTCGGGGCGCGCATGGACGGCAACGGGGCGTGCGTGCAGTGTCACGAGCCGCTGGGCGCGCAGCTCACCGCGCACACGAAGCACGCGGCCGGTTCGTCGGGCAGCAGCTGCTACAACTGCCACATGCCGTACACGTCCTTCGGGCTGCTGAAAACCATCCGCAGCCATCAGATCAGCAGTCCTTCGGTGAAGGAGAGCATCGAGACCGGGCGGCCGAACGCGTGCAACCTGTGTCATCTCGACAGAACGCTTGCGTGGACGTCCGACTATCTCGAGCGGTGGTACGGAACACCGAAAGTGACCCTCGGGTCCGACGACACGTCGATTGCCGCGTCGCTGCAGTGGCTGCTTCGAGGCGATGCGGGCCTGCGCGCCGTCGTCGCGCAGGCCATGGCGTGGGGGCCCGCGCAGGCGGCGTCGGGCACCGACTGGATGGCCCCCTTCCTGGCGCCGCTGCTCGACGACCCCTATGACGCCGTCCGGTTCGTCGCGTCCCGCACGCTGCGCGCGCTTCCTGGCTTTGCCAGCCTCGAGTACGACTTCGTGGCGCCGTCCGCCGCGCGCCGCGACGCGCAGCGCAGGACGATGAGCCTGTGGGACCGGGTGCGACCCGGTCCGAACCGGCGCAGCGACCCGCAATTGCTCTTCGACGCCAGAGGAGCCCTTCGGGTGGACGAGATGCTCCGGCTGCTGGGCGGCCGCAACAACCGGCGGATCCTCCTGCGCGAGTAGTCGTTCGTACGGAGGCCGGGTCTTCAGACCCGGCGCCGTGCCAGCCGGAGAGGTTGCCGCATCTAAAGATGCGGCCTACGTACAACAGTCGTACGCAGGCCGGGTCTTCAGACCCGGCCTGCCGATGTGTGCGGTTGAGGCGCTCCGCTCCCCTTCGTCCACCAAGCGAAAGGGCGCCTGCACGGTGGCCGCCGTTGCGGGATTTTCAGCGGAAATTCGGGCCATTTTGCGGGTTCCCCCGGTTGCAAAAGCTGACATCTTTGCCGTTGACAACCGTCCCGTGGGAACCCAGACTAATGGTCCACGTACGTTGCCAGGGGATCCGTGTCTACGGATGGTGCAGCCGAGGTGCCCCGGAGCTTTTGCGAGGAGGACGTGATGAGGAGAGGTCTGATCCTGCTGGTCGTCATGACCGCGCTGGTGAGCCTGCCGGCCGTCGTGGCAGGGCAGAGTGCAACCCAGGGTCAAGTCACCTTCACGAAGGATGTCGCGCCGATTTTGTACCGCTCATGCATCAGCTGCCACCAGCCGGGCGAGATTGCGCCGATGTCCTTGCTGACGTACAACGATGCGCGTCCGTGGGCGCGAGCGATCAAGACCAAGATTTCTGCCCGCGAGATGCCACCCTGGTTCATCGACCGGACCATCGGCATCCAGAAGTTCAAGAGCGACCCCTCGCTGAGCGACGCGGAAATCGCGACCCTCGTCAAGTGGGTGGATTCGGGCGCGCCGCAGGGAAACCCGGCCGACATGCCCCCGCCGCCCAAACAGATGGACAAGACCGCGTGGACGATCGGCACGCCGGATCTGATTGTGAAGTATCCGACGTTCAAGATGCCCCCGGCGGGGCCTGACCTGTACGGCGCCCTGTTCGAGTCCTTCGGCACGAAGGAGGATCGGTATATCAAGGCGATTCAGACCAGGGTCCCCGACCAGGGCTCCCGCAAGGTCGTGCACCACGCGCTCTCGTTTGCCGTCGATCCGAGCGACAGGAGCGACAGCGGCGACGACAGCGGCGGCGGCAGCGGACAGTTTCTCGTCGAGTACGCCTCGGGCAAGAACGCGGAGATCTATCCGGCCGACTCGGGCCTTCTCCTGCCGGCCGGCCACGACGCCAAGTTGAGCTATCACCTGCACTCCATCGGTGAGCCGGTCGACGCAAAGGTGGAGCTCGGGATCGTGTTCTGGCCCCAGGGCGTCGTGCCGAAGCACATTCGCTGGTCGAAGCAGCTCGGGCAGGAAGCGGCAACCGATCTGGACATCCCGGGCGGCAGCATCGTGCGCCGCGACGGTTATCAGCGCTTGAGCAAGGCGGCGCGGATCACGGCGTTTCAGCCGCACGCGCATATCCGTGGGAAATACCAGTGCCTCGAGCTGATTTATCCGGGCCAGCCCGTGCGGACCGAGACCGTGAGCTGCGCGAACTGGAACTACAATTGGCACACCATCTACAATTACGAGGATGACGTGGCGCCGATCGTTCCCGCCGGCACGCTGCTGCATGTCATCACGTGGTACGACAACAGCACGACCAACAGGTTCAACCCCGATCCGAAAAACTGGGTCGGCGCCGGCACCGGCCGCACGATCGACGAGATGGGCTTCGCGTGGATCGGCTGGTACGACATGACCGACGAGGAATACAAAGCGGAGCTGGCCGAGCGCAAGGCATCACGGCAGAGGAAAACCTCGAACTGATATCTCCGCTCTCGAAAGAAAGCCCGGCGCACTCTGCAGGACCATCCCTGCAGAGTGCGTCTGAACGTACACCCTCAGAATTGCAGCACCCGACAGAAAGGTTGACTATGTCGAAGCGTTTGCGATGGATCATCGCGGCGGGCGCAATGGTTCTCGCTCTGGTGGCACCGCGTGGCGCACGAGCCCAGGGCAACCCGGATCCTTCCGGTTTCAAGTTCCTGTCGGGCCAGGGCGCGCAGCCGATTTTCGAGGGCTGGTCGCACAACCCGGACGGCGGGTTCCTGATGTGGTTCGGCTACATCAACAGGAACTACGTCGAAACGCTGAGCATCCCCGTCGGTCCGGCCAACAGCATCATGCCGGGCGGACCGGATCGCGGGCAGCCGAGCTTCTTCAACAACCGGATTCAGACTCGCGTGTTCGCGGTGGCGGTGCCGAAGGATTGGGGACCGAAGCAGGAGTTGATCTGGTCGCTGACGGTGCGTGGAGAAACCCTCAAAGCCGTCGCATGGCTGCAGCCGGAGTGGGAAATCGACCCGATCTTTGAAGGCAGGGCCCCGACGGCGGAACAGCGCAAGAACACGGCTCCCAGCGTGACGCTCGATTCGGCGGCGGCGGTTGCGTTGCCGAATGCGCTGACGCTGACGGCCAACGTCGTCGACGACGGGCTTCCGCCCCCGACGAAGCGTCCGGCCCCGGCGGTCGGGCAGGAGACGCCGCCAACGCTCAAGCCGCTCCCGGATCAGGCGGAGATTCCCGTGAACGTTCCGGCGATTCCGAGCGGCGGCGGCCGGCGCGGCCAGCCCGCTCAGGGCCTGGGCGTCACGTGGACCCTCTGGCGTGGTCCGGCCGCTGTGAAGTTCGATCCCCCGGGGCGCGGGGCGGTCAAGGATGGTAAGGCGACGGTGAGAGCGACGTTCACCCAGCCCGGAACGTATCTGATCCGGCTGAAGGCCCACGACGGGGCGCTGTGGACAGAAAAGGACATCACCGTGACCGTCACCGGCGCCGGCACGTCACAGTAATTCGCGATTCATGATTCTTGATTCATGATTCTTGATTTCCCAATGAGCCGCTCCGCAATCAAGAATCACGAATCAAGAATCAAGAATAGAAACGGGAGCCTCGTCTGACGAAGCTCCCGTTTTCTTTTGTAGAGTATCCTGACCGCTTCTCTTTGTAGAGTATCCTGACCGCGACGGAGACAGGTATGAGCCGACGGATCCGGGTCGCTGCCCTTGTTGCCGTGGCGTCGATCTCCTTCGCGGGGATTGTCGCGCGGGGACAGGAGGAGCCGAAGAAGGTCGTGATCGACACCCTGAATGTCAGGGACACTCTTTACCATCTGACCGGTGGTGGCGGGAACTCATTGGGCTTGTGGGACGAGTTCGGCGCGAACTTCGTCGTCGTCGACACCAAGCGGCCGGGATGGGGACGGGCGCTCGTCGAGCCGATCATGCTGATCGGCGACCAGCCGATCACGATGATCATCAACACGCATTGTCATCTGGACCACACCGGAAGCAACGCCGAGATCCCGACCGTCCGCGACATCATCGCCCACGAGAACACGAAGGCGAACATGGCGAAGATGGACGCCTTCAAGGGCGCCAACGCGAAATTTCTGCCGAACAAGACGTTCACCGACCGGCTCTCGCTGCTCGAGGGCATCAATCGGATCGAGCTGTATTACTTCGGCGCCGGACATACCAACGGCGACATCGTCGTCGTGTTTCCCGAGAAGGGCGTGGCGCACGTCGGCGATCTCTTTGCGTCGAAAGCGGCGCCGGTCATCGACACGGCCAATGGCGGGAGCGGCGTCGCCTATCCGGAGACGCTCGCCAAAGCCGTGGCCTCGATCAAGGGCATCAGTCGTGTGATCACGGGCCACACCGGCATTCCCGATTCGTATGCGGGAGCCGGCCGGCGCTCGACGGAACGAACGGACCCCCGGCGCCGCTACATGACATGGAACGACCTCCAGGAGTACGCCGACTTCAATCGCGATTTCCTGAGCGCGGTCCGGGCGGCGATGCAGGCCGGAAAGACCGCGGAACAGGCTGCGGCGAGCCTCGGCCTGCCTGACCGGTACAAGGAATACGACATGACCCGCGCCAGAGCCAATGTCGAGGCGATCTACGCGGAGGTGAAGAAGTAGCCGCGATGCGCGAAGCACCACGTATGCAAGGAGGCCTGGCATGAGAACGGCTCTTGTTTGGGTGGCGTTCATGACAGCCGGCGTCTGCGGCCTGAGCGCCGAGGATTGGCCGGAGTATCGGGGCAAGGGCCGCCTCGGCGTTTGGAACGAGACCGGCATCCTCGAGAAATTTCCCGAAGGCGGTCTCAAAGTGCTCTGGCGCACTCCCATCAAGGCGGGGTACGCCGGACCTGCCGTTGCCGACGGCCGCGTGTTCGTGAGCGACTTCAATCGCACCGACGGAATGCGCGGCGTCGAGCGCGCGATCGCCCTCGACGAGAAGACCGGCCGGATCCTCTGGACGCACGAATGGCCTGCCGACTATCGCGGAATCTCGTGGGACGTCGGCACCGGCGTGACGCCCACCGTCGATGGCGATCGCGTCTACGTCGCGGGACGCGCCGGCATGCTGTTCGCCCTGGACGTGAAGACCGGCAAGGTCCTCTGGCAGAAGGATTACGTCAAGGACTACAACGTCGACCGCACTCAGTGGGGCTTCGACTGGGGGTTCGCCAGCGCGCCGCTGGTGGACGGCGAGCGGCTGATCTGCCTGGTCGGCGGGCAACCGGATGCGCGCATCGTGGCGTTCGACAAGATGACGGGCAAGGAGATCTGGCGGGCGCTGCCGAGCGACGCTGATTACGGCCTCGGCACGGGTCAGCCGATCATCTTCACCGCCGGCGGCGTGCGACAGCTCATCATGTGGTACACGACCGAGGTGACGTCGCACGATCCGGTCACGGGCAAGGTCTATTGGCGACAGCCGTACAAAGTGGCCGGCGCGATGACCGTCGCGGTTCCCGTCAAGAGCGGGCCGCACCTGTTTCTGACCACGTTCTACGACGGTCCGTTGATGTTGACGCTCGACGACAGGAAACCGGGCGTGCAGATGCTCTGGAAGGGGAAGAGCGACAGCGAGATTCAGACCGACGGGCTGCACGCCGTGCTGACGACGCCGGTGATTGACGGCGACTATATCTACGGCATCTGCAGCTACGGACAGCTTCGCGCGTTGAAGCTCGGGACGGGCGAGCGGATCTGGGAATCGCAGGCGGCAACCAGAGAACGGCGCCGCTGGGTGTCCGGCTTCATCGTCAAGCACGCGGACCACTACTTCATCAGCAACGATCGAGGGGAGCTGATCATCGCCAGACTGACACCCGAGGGTTACAAGGAGATCAGCCGCACCACGCTGCTCAAACCGACCTCCCCGCCCGGCAACCGGCGAGAGCTCGTCAACGTGAGCTGGGTGCATCCGGCGTACGCAAACAAGCATCTGTACACGCGGAACGACGAGGAGATCATCGCCTACTCGCTGGACGCGAAGGACTACGGCAAGGCATCGAATTAAGTGAGTGACGCAGGTCGCATCATTTAGAGAGACGTAGGAGAGACGTAGGCCGCATCTTTTAGAGAAGTGGAAAGTGAAAAGTGGAACACGTAAAAATGTGGCCCCGGGGCGGTGCGGCCGAGCACCGGCGACTTTTCAACTTACTTCTCCACTTTCCACTTTCTCCACTTTCCACTTTTTCATCATCGTGTTAGATGCCGCCCAACGCCGCGTCTAAAGACGCGGCCAACGTACGCCGCGTCACTTCGTTCTTGCGAAGCCCGCGACGTTGCGCTCCAATATTGAATGGTGCGGAACCGACGCGATCCCGTCGCAACGCTCTGGCGCCTGGCCTGGAACGAGGACCGGATTTCCTGCGCCGTCTACAACCACGGGCCGGGCCTCGAGATGCGGCTCGAATCCCGCTCGAACGTCATCATGAGCGAGCCATTCGAGCTGCGGCCGCGCATGCTCGCGCGCATGCAGGCGCTGCGCGCTTCCCTCAAGCGCCGCGGGTGGCAAGACCTCCCGGATTAGAGATCAAGGACCTCCCGGATTAGAGATCAGCGGGGCGTTGCGCGCCGCTCGTTTCGCAGGTTGTGAATCGCCAGATAGGTGCGGAAGGCTGTCATCGTCCACAGCCCTGCCGCGGCGAGCCTGGGGTTCTTCCGCCCGACCGTATAGTTCCAGCCGAAGATCGAGCCCGCATCGATGGCCGAGCCAAGACTGACCAGCTTGGCGGGTTCGTCGTCGAGGTGCCGGATCAGCGGATTCGATTCCCTCACCTTGTAGTACTTCAGCGCGTGGTAAGTCGTGGCCCAGTCGGCCGTCGCCGCCATGATGACCGCGGCTGTTGGAATGCGCAGACGGGGGTCCTGCGGGGCCTGCGCGGCTGCGGTTGACTGGCACACCAGGGTCAGCAGGAGGGAGAGAGACACCGATACCAGCCAGCTGGACAGCCTCATGACGCCAGAAGTATCGTCCAGTTCCAGCTCGTCTTTAGCGGTTAGTTGAGGTTAGAAGCAAAATTTTTTGCATACGGAGCGGATATTCGCCGTATATTCGCTTTCTGGCCGCCCGCATAATGGGGGGATGGTCCGACTAGGATCCGAGGTTCTGCTCGACTCGGGCCGGCTACGCGGGGCGCGCGTCGGCATCGTCTGCAATCACGCGTCGATCGACGGTCGCTTCCGGCACATCGTGGACCGCCTCGCGTCGGCCGACAGCACCAGGCTGGGCGCCATCTTCGGTCCGCAGCACGGGTTCCGCTCCGACGTCCAGGACAACATGATCGAGACGCCGCACGGCGAGGATGCCTCGCGCAGAGTGCCGGTGTACTCGCTGTACAGCGAAACCCGCGAGCCAACGGCGGCCATGCTGAAAGGGCTCGAGGCGCTCGTCATTGACCTGCAGGACGTCGGCGTGCGCATCTACACCTACATCTACACGATGGCCAACTGTCTGCGGGCGGCGCGGCGTCACGGTCTGCCGGTCATCGTCTGCGATCGCCCGAATCCGATCGGCGGACACGATGTCGAAGGAGCGCTGCTCGTCGAGGGCTTCGAGTCGTTCGTCGGCCAGTTCCCGATTCCGATGCGGCACGGCATGACCATCGGCGAGATCGCGCGCCTCTTCAACGAGGAATTCGGAATCGGCGCCCAGGTCGAGGTCGTGAAGATGGAAGGATGGCGGCGTGGATCGTACTGGGACGGCACGGACCTGCCGTGGGTCATGCCCTCGCCGAACATGCCGACGCTCGACAGCGCCATCGTCTATCCCGGAACAGTGCTCTTCGAGGGCACGATGCTCTCGGAGGGACGCGGGACCACGCGGCCGTTCGAGCTGCTGGGCGCGCCGTGGATCGACGCCGAGCGGTTCGCGTCGGCGATGAACGCGCTGACGCTGCCCGGAGTCTATCTCCGCCCGGCCGTGTTCGAGCCCACGTTTCACAAGCACGCCAGGCAGCCGTGCGGCGGATGCCAGATCCACGTGCTCGATCGAGACGCTTTCCGGCCAGTACTCACGGGCGTCGCGCTCATTGACATGTTCCGTCGCTTTGATCCCGCGAAGTTCGCCTGGCGCCAGCCGCCCTACGAATACGAGCACCACAAGGTGCCCTTCGACATCATGTCGGGATCCGACGAGCTGCGGCGGCAGATTGAGGGCGAGGTTCCTGTGACGGAGATTGCCGAGAGCTGGCGCGAGCACGAGAAGGCGTTCGAGAACCTGCGAACCCCGTATCTGATGTATTGATGCTGGCGGATACGCGCCGCCAATGTGCGCGATGACAGGGAGGGCAGCACAGTGCTGCCCTCCGCTGCGTCTCGAGGCCGCTGGGCTGACCGCCTCGATCGACGCCTATGAACGGGTTTTCGCTATTCCCGGCGCTTCCATTTCCTGCGCGGTCGCGGGTGCGATGTGGTGCTCGGTCAGATGCGCCTTGAGCAGCTCGAACGCTTCATTCGGGGTGTTCGCGCGCTGCAGCAGTTGCCGGTCGTCGGGTGCGATCGCGCCCCATTCCACCATCGGCTCGAGGTTGAGTATCTGATCCCAGTAGTCGGTGCCGTACAGGATGATCTGGATTTGCTTGGCGAGCTTCCTCGTCTGCATCAATGTCAGGATCTCGAACATCTCGTCCAGCGTTCCAAAGCCGCCCGGGAAGATGACGAGCGACTTTGCGAGGTACGCGAACCAGAACTTCCGCATGAAGAAGTAGTGGAACTCGAAATGGAGCCCGGGCGTGATATAGGGGTTCGGCCCCTGCTCGAAGGGCAGCCTGATGTTGAGACCAATCGTCTTGCCGCCTGCCTCGCGCGCGCCGCGGTTGGCGGCTTCCATGATGCCCGGACCGCCACCGGAACAGACAACGAAGCGGTGATGAGGAGAATCCAGCGAGAGCGCCCACTCGGTGAGCTGCCGCGCCAACTGCCGCGAGTCCTCGTAGTACCGCGACCATTCCACGGCTTTCCGGCCGCGCGTCAGGTTATCGTCCTCGCCGGCATCCTTCCGATCCGCGAAACGGCGCAGCAGCCCTTCGAGGGCCTTTTCCGCGTACTCGCGGCTGTGGACGCGCGCCGATCCGAAAAAGACGACGGTGTCCTGGATGTTCTGCGCCCTGAACCGGCGCAGCGGCTCCAGGTACTCGGCCAGAATGCGGAGGGGTCGGGCTTCTTCGCTCTCGAGAAACTCCCGGTTGAGGTAGGCTAACGGTTGCGACTCCATGAAGCCATTGTGCAATGAGTGACGCCGGAACCGCCTCATCAAAAGGCTACTGTGCGTTATGCGGCCCCGACTGTGAATTTTGTACTCGTCGTCGGATCGCATAACGAGAGGGGCGCGAAGCGCGCCAAGAGGTTACTGTTTCACCAGTCAAGCGTCCGGGATATCGAGGCGGAGCGCTTGGCCGGTTATGATTTGGACCCGCAGATTTGCCATTTGCTTCGCTCGAGGAGCTCTAATGCGCAGTTTCCCCCTCCTTCGTCCAACCGGTCTGCTGGCGCTGGTCCTTTCGGGTCTTGTTGTCGCCGGGCAGAGCCGGCCCGTCGCACAGTCGAGCCGCGGCCCCGAGCACGGACGGCCGTACCAACGCCTGCTCATCCACAACGCGATGGTGATCTACGGCAACGGCAAGCCGGCGTATGGGCCCATGGATCTCACGCTGCAGGACGGCCTGATTGCGGACATCCGGCCCTCCGGTTCGTTCGTGCCGACGGCGGACGCGGTGATCGACGCCACCGGCAAGTATGTGATGCCGGGCATCGTGAACACCCACATGCACTGGCACGAGGAGCGGATGCCGCGCATCCCCCAGCCGATCCAGTACGAGCGGAATCTCTATCTGGCGGCCGGCATCACGACGGCGCGCGAGGTCGGCGGCGACACGGAGAAGACAAAGCTGTGGCGTGCGGAGAGCAACGCGCACCGGATCGTCGCGCCGCGGATCCTGCTCTGGAATCGTCCGAACCTCGGACGCAACCGCACGGCTGACGAAATCCGTGCCGGCGTGCGCCAGGCGAAGGCAGACGGCTTCGACGGGCTGAAGATCGGCGGCCTCGATCGCGATCAACTCGAAGCCGTGCTCGACGAGGCGAAGAAGCAGCGTCTCTGCACAACCACGCATATCGGTCTCGAGGAGACAACCGCGAAGGATTACATCGACCTCGGTGTCTGCTCGATCGAGCATTTCTACGGCATCGCCGATGCTGCGCTCGACGGCGTTCAGGCCTTCCCACCGGACACGAACACCGACAACGAGATTCACCGCTTCGGGCGTGCGGGCGAGCTGTTCGGCCAGGCCAACCGCGAGAAGCTGATGAAGCTCGTCGAGTACATGGCGCAGAAGAAGGTCGGCTGGAGCCCGACGATGTCGATCTACGAAGCCAGCCGGGACATTCTCCGAAGCCAGAGCGTGCCGTGGTTCAAGGACTATCTACATCCCTCGATGGAGGAGTATTTCAAGGCGAGCCTGAACAACCATGGCTCGTACTTCTTCGGCTGGACCGTGACGCAGGAGGTGAAGTGGAAGCAGATGTATCGCATCTGGATGGACGCACTGCTCCACTTCGGACGAGCGGGCGGCCTCATCACGACCGGCGATGATGCCGGCTACATCTGGTCCCTTTACGGCTTCGGGATCAGCCGCGAGCTCGAGCTTCACGAAGAGGCGGGGTTCCATCCGCTCGAAGTGCTCGAGCATGCCACGTGGAATGGCGCGCAGATGGTGGGTCTCGGTGATCGGCTCGGTAAGGTGCGCCAGGGCTGGATAGCAGACCTGCTCGTAGTCAACGGCAACCCGCTGGAAAACCTGCGACTGCTCAATCCGTACGGTGCCGATGTGATGACAGTCAACGGCCGCGTGGTCCCGAACTACACCCCGGTCGGCCCGAACGATCAGGTTGCGAACGTGCACGGCGGCGGGATCGAGTGGACGATCAAGGATGGCATCCCATACCACGTTCCGACGTTGATGAGAGACGTGAAGGAGATGGTGGCCAAAGCTCGGGCGGAACGGGCGCGGCTTACGACGCCATGACCCGCCGCGTAGGTCAAAGGTCAAAGGTCAAAAGTGAGGTCAAAGGTGTCAGGTCTACGTGTCAGGTTCAGGTGTCAGGTCAACGTTCAAGATCTCGGTCCCACCCTGACCTGAACCTGTGACGTGAACCTGTGACCTGAACCTGTGACCTGAACCTGTCACCTGAACCTGTGACCTGGACCTAACACCTATACCTTTGACCTGAACCTGTGACCTGAACCTAACACCTATACCTTTGACCTGGACCTCACACCTATACCTTTGACCTGACCTTTGCCCTTTGACCTTTGACCTTTGACCTACGTTGGCTCCATGGAATTCAGCACAAGCGTGGTGATCGGGGCCTCACCAACGTCGGTCGTCGACGCCTTTTTTGATCCCAACGCGCTGGCCGTCTGGTGGCGCGCGCGGCGGTCCGTCTGCATTCCGAAGACGATGGGAAGTTACGCGATCGAGTGGGATCCGACCCCGTGGCGAGACCAGGTGCTCGGCAGGCTCGGAGGCGCATTCCACGCGACGGTGATGGAGTTCAAGGCCGGCCGCGAGTTCTTCCTCGCCGAGGCCTACTGGCTTCCGCCCGATGGCGACCCGATCGGCCCGATGGCAATCGAGGCGACGTGCAGCCTGCACGCCAGCGGCACCTTGCTGCAGATTCGACAGTCAGGGTACGAAGAAAGCGTCCGGTGGCGGCGGTACTACGAGCTCACTGGGGCGGACTGGGCACGGGCGCTTCAGTCGATGAAGGATTATCTGGAGCGGGGCCCCAATGCCGGGATATCAACGCAGAGCCCGTGACTGGCCCGTTATGCGGCTCCAAACGCGAATTTTGTACCCGTTGTGCCTCGCATAACGGGCCTAGGCGCGCGGAGCGCGCCCAAACAAGCACTGTGCGAACCAGTCAAGGGGGCTGCCGGGATATCGAGGGCAGGGCCCTTGACTGGTTAGACCACTCATCAACTCACCGCACGCCGTCGTGCCAGCTCGCGCTCGAGGCTTTCTTCTCCCCGCGCCATCGCCCACCGGTGATTGGCGGCAAAGAGCGGCTTGAGCAGAAACGAAAAATACTTGAGCAGCGGCTTTTCCGCTCGAATCCGCCAGTCGTAGGTGATGTTCACGAACGCGCCGTCCTGCTCGAACGTCCAGGTGCCGCTCCCGACGAAGTCGCCGCTCGCCTCGATGCTGAAGCCCGCCGGCCGGTGCGATTCGACGACACGCAGGCGCCACGTGAGCGTGTAGGGGAGCCAGCCGCGGGTCCACAGGTCGAGCGTGCGGCCGATTCCGTGTGCGTCGCCGCTCACCACCTCACGTACTCCGAGGTAGACCGACGGCCACCACCGTGGGAAGGAGGTGGGCTCTTCGAGCACCGCTGATACTTCTTCGCGGGTGCCGCGCACGCGCCAGTTCGTGATGAATGTATAGTCGTGGCTTGCCATTTGTACCGGTTTGCCGCTTCTCGCCGGGATAAGCGGTCCTGTTGGCGCACAGGGCGCGAAGGGGGTCGAAGAGATATTGTTAACCAGCCGAGGGGCTCTGCCCGGATATCAAGGGGCGGAGCCCCCTGGCTGATTAAGAATCCCGGGAGCGTCACGACGCGGCTGCCTGCGGCGCTTGTTCATCATCTCGTTCGTGAGCCAGGGGTGTGCGAGTTTGCCGCGGGCGTCCCGTTTTGGCGCGCGCGTCGGACCGCGGTGTGATCGATGGAGACAGCGGACGTCGTCATCGTCGGTGGTGGCGTGGTGGGATCGAGCATCGGGTACCACCTGCGGCAGGACGGTTTTACCGGTCGCATTGTCATCGTCGAGCGCGACCAGACATACGCGCGCGCCTCCTCGAACCTCGCCATGGGCGGGATCCGGCAGCAGTTCGGATCGGCGGTCAACATCCAGATGGTCCGGTACAGCGTCTCGTTCTATCGCGACTTCGACCGGCGCATGCGCGCGGGCGGCCATGAACCGCACGCGTCGTTCGTGCAGCGCGGATACCTGTTTCTCGCCGATGCGGGCTCTGCGCCTGCGCTGGAGCGCCGCTATCAAGTAATGCGTGAACGCGGTGCGAACGTGCGGCGTCTGTCGATGGACGAGATTCGTGCGATGCTGCCCGACTTGTACGTCGATGATCTGCTGTTCGGCCTGTTCGGCCCCGAGGATGGATACGCGAATCCAAAGGAGGTGCTGCACGGGTTCCGAGCTGCCGCGTCTGCCGCCGGCGTCGAGTACCTCGAGGACAACGTGATTGGCATCCAGCGAGATGACGGCTGCGTCCGGGCCGTCGCGTGCGCGTCAGCCGGCCGCATCGACACGCCGGTCGTCGTGAACGCCGCCGGTCCGTTCGCGGCGGTGATCGGAAAGCTCGCGGGCGTTGATCAGCCCGTGTCGCCGATGCGCCAGCACCTCTTTCGTTGCGACCTGCCGCGCGTCTGGCCGTATCGCTTCCCGATGGTCATCGACCCGGGCGGCGTCCATTGGCGCCACGAGGATCCGGTCATCGCGGGCTTCGCCGACCGGATCGTGATGGCAAAAACAAAGTTGGACGAGCCGTACGGAGAGAACTTCGCGTGCGATACATCCCGGTGGATGGCCGACTTCTATCCGGACCTCGTACGGCGCCTGCCTGCACTGAAGAACGTGCGCCTCGTCGAAGGGTGGGCGGGTCTGTATGAGATGACGCCGGACCACAACCCGATGATTGGCGAGCATCCATCGCTCGGCGGATTCTTCATGGCCAACGGCTTCAGCGGCCACGGATTGATGATGGCGCCCGCCACCGGCAAAATCGTTTCCGAACTGATTCGGTGCGGCCGGAGCGACACGATTGACGTGACGCCATTGAGCGTCGCGCGCTTCGCTCGTGGCGAGTTGTTCTGGGACGAGGCGATGATCTGAGCCTCTTGGGGTCAGACCGGGGTCAGACCAGGGTCAGAACGGGGTCAGACCCTGGTGATGGGGCATGTAACCCAATGAGTCGCCGGGACGTCGGTCTGACTCCGGGCTTGACCCTCATTAAATCCTGTGCAGTTTCAGGAAATTCGACTTCCCATCCGTCAGGTCCGGGCTGATGCGGACCAGCACGATCACCGCCGACGGCGGCACCGCGCTATGCTCGACCAGGCGTTGTCCAATCCGTATCGCCGCCTCGTCGACATCGCCGCTCAAGTCCTCCAGCACAGGTACGACGCCCCACCAGAGCGTCAGTCGTCGGGAGATGAGCGGTTCGTCCGTGGCCGAGTAGATGGGTGCGCGGGGCCGCAGGGCGGAGAGGACGCGCGCCGTCTTGCCCCCGCGGGTGACCGCGACGATCGCGCTCGCATCGCCGTGTTCGGCGAGCGTCACGGCCGCTTCGCACAGCGCCCGACCGTGACCCGACAGCAGGTGCGTGTCTTCGAGCGGAAACGATCGCACCGGCGGAATCGCTTCCGCGTCCCGGATAATCGCATCGAGCGTCATCACCGTGCGTACCGGATACTCACCGATCGCGGTCTCACCGGCGAGCATGATCGCATCGACGCCGTCGTCGACGGCATTGGCCGCGTCGCTCACCTCGGCACGCGTCGGTCGAAGCGAGCTCCGCATGGATTCGAGCACCTGGGTCGCTACGATGACAGGGATGCCCGCCGCGCGCGCGCGACGCGTGATCTCCTTCTGCACGCGCGGCACGCGCTCGAGCGGCATTTCGAGACCGAGATCGCCGCGCGCGACCATGACCGCGTCGCACGCCTGAAGGATCTCCTCGAGATGCTTGATGGCCTCGGGCCGCTCGAGCTTGGCCACCAGCGGAAGATCCGGCGCCCCCGCACGTGCGAGCGCGTCCCGCGCCAGACGCAGGTCCGCCGCGCTCTGGACGAAGCTGAGGGCGACGAAGTCGACGCCGGCACGCACACCGAACACGAGATCCTCCGCGTCCTTCTGGGTCAGACCTGCCGATGGCAGCGGAACACCCGGCGCGTTGATGCCCTTGTGCTCGCCAAGCGGACCGCCCTGGACGACCCGGGTGCGAATCTCACGAGTGTCGCTGTCCTCCACCCGAAGCTCGATCCGCCCGTCGTCGAGCAGAAGCGTGTCGCCGGGGCGGACTGATTTTGGAAGATCAGCGTAGGACGTCGAGACATACCCGGGCCCGCCTGGAAAATCGCCGGTGACCACGCGCAGCTCGTCGCCGCGTTTCAACTCGATCGGCTTCCCGCCTGCGAGAGGTCCCGTCCGGATCTTCGGGCCGCTCAGGTCCTGAAGGATGGCGATGCATCGGCGCGACTCGTCCGCCGCGCCGCGGATCCGTGTGATCACCTCCGCGTGCGTTTCATGGGTGCCGTGCGAGAAATTGAGGCGGAATACGTCTACGCCGGCGGCAACCAGATCCCGAAGCGCCGTGTCGCTCGACGACGCGGGTCCGATGGTAGCAACGATCTTCGTGTGTCGCACAAGCTCAGCTTACAATACGAATCCCCATGCATTTTAAGGGTGTGCGGTGTCGCGCGGGACGTGTCGAAGCCGTCGAGGCATTACGATGACGATCAAGATCTGGCTCCACAATGCCGTCCGAGATGCCGAGCGACGCAACCTGCCGCAGCTCCGGGTGCTCCTTGAGACGCTCGCACGATCCACTTCGGCCCTCCGCGCTGCCGACTGGAACGAGGATGCGACAGGCGAATTCGAGGCCAACAGGGAGCCGGATGCACGCTGAGAACCGCACCATTCAATCGATTGCGCCCGCGCTCCAGGCACGCGAGATTACGTCGGAGGCGATCACCGAAGCGTGCCTCGCCGAGATCGCCGCGAAGAACCCGACGCTCAACGCGTTCATCACGGTGCTTGCCGACGATGCGCGCGCGCAGGCCCGTGAGTCGGATCGTGAAATGAACGCCGGCCGCTATCGCGGTCCGCTTCACGGCGTTCCGCTCTCGCTGAAGGACCTCCTGGATCTGCGTGGCACGACGACAACCGCCGCGTCGCGGGTGCGAGAAGGGCATATCGCCCAGGCTGACGCTCCAGCGGTCGCCCGCCTGCGCGAAGCGGGTGCGGTGTTCGTCGGTAAATGCAACCTGCACGAGTTCGCGCTCGGTACGACCAACGAGGATTCCGCATTCGGCGCGGCGCACCATCCGCTCGACGCGAGCCGCTCGCCCGGGGGATCGTCCGGAGGTTCGGCGATCTCGGTGGCGACCGGGATGGCATTCGCGTCTATCGGGACCGACACGGGCGGATCGATTCGCATTCCCTCGGCGGCGTGCGGCCTGGTCGGACTCAAACCGTCGCTGCGCGAGGTTCCGACAGGTGGGGTCGTGCCGCTCAGCCCGACGATGGATCACGTGGGGCCGCTCTGTCGCTCGGTCGACGATGCGGCCCTCCTATTCGACGTCCTGCGCGGCGCGCAACCCGGCGGGCTGCGACCAGCCTCGGACGCGCGTGGCGTCCGGCTCGCGATCCCGCGTGGATATTTCTTTGCGCTGCTCGATCAACAGGTCGCCTCGTCGTTCGACCTCGCGTGCGAACGTCTCCGCAACGCGGGCGTGATCGTCGATGACGCCGACATCCCGCACGCAAGCGACATCGCGGCGGTGTACCTGCACATCGTGCTGGCCGAAGCGGCCGCGTACCATGCGAAAACGTTGGAGAGCCGGGCCGACGAGTACACACAGCCGGTACGACTGCGGCTCGAGATGGGGCGATACATCCTGGCCGAGGATTACATACGTGCGCTGCGGGGACGCGAGGTCCTGCGACGCGAAGTGAGCGCGGTGCTCGAAGGACGCGACGGTCTGCTGCTACCATCGCTCGCGGTGCCCGCGACCAAACTCGGCGTCTCCGCGGTGCGTGTAGGCGGCTTGGACGAACCGGTGCGCAACATCACGCTGCGTCTGACGCAGCTTTTCAACGTGACCGGCCATCCGGCAGTCACGGTGCCGTGCGGCGCGACGGTCGAGGGGTTGCCGATCGGCGCGCAGCTCGTTGGACACCTGGGCCGCACGACGGAACTGCTCCACGTCGCGCGGGCAACCGAGCGTTACCTGCGAGGTATCGGCGGCTGAGGTTCCGGCCGGTCCGGCAGAGGCTGCGGCGGAATATCGGGCGGCGGCACCGGATTGATGTCCGGCGGCGGCTGGTCGACGACATCCGGCACCCCGGGCGGCCGCGGCATGTCTGGTTTTTTGGGCTGTTCAATCATGCGGCTGACGGTTGCAATGGCCCTGCCGCCATCGAGATCGATAGCCGTCCGTTATGCGGGTTTCGCAAGGAGATTTTGTCCCGCTGTTCGACCGCATAACGGACTCGGCGCGCGCAGTGCGCCAAGAAGATGCTGCCTCAACCGGCGATGGCTCTGCCGGGTATAAAGGGGCAGAGCCATTGACGGTTGAGGTTATGGTCAAACGAATCTTTCACACGTGGGAACGCCGTCTGGCCGCAACTACCAACAACCGGGTCGTCCGTCCTTTCGATTGGGGCGTCGACTGGATACCTCCAAACGGACAGGTCACCCTCCCGCCTGCTGCCCGTCTCGACGGCTGGGTGGATGAGGTGATGCGTGATACCGCCGCGTTCTTCAGCGCTCCGCCGACGAGCGACTATTGCTACGAAGAGGCACCGTTGGAGCGGCGCCGGAGAGGTCAGGGCGGCACCTTACGGTTTCCGAGCGCGTTCGTCACCCCGCACGCGCAGAACAATACGGTGGTGGCGCAATGGTTTCCTGCTGTCGACGATCCTCGCGCCGGCCGTCGCCAACCGCGCCGCGCCGTGCTGGTGCTGCCGCAATGGAACTCCGATGCCAACGGGCACGTCGCTCTTGCGCGCCTGCTCGCGCGCTTCGGGATGTCGGCGCTGCGACTCAGCCTCCCGTATCACGACGCCCGCATGCCTCCCGAGCTCACACGTGCCGACTACATCGTCAGCTCCAACGTCGCGCGAACGGTGCAGGTGTGCCGGCAGGCCGTGCTCGACGCACGCCGCGCGATTGCGTGGCTGGCCGCGCAGGGATTCGAGCGCATCGGCATCCTCGGTACGAGCCTGGGGTCGTGTCTTGCCATGCTGACAAGCGCGCACGAGCCGCTGATTCGTGCCCAGGCGCTCAATCACGTGTCACCGTGGTTTGCTGACGTGGTGTGGAGCGGCTTGTCGACGCGGCATGTACGCGAAGGGCTCGAGGGGCATATCGACCTGGATCGCCTGCGCACGATGTGGCGGCCGATCAGCCCCTGGTCGTACCTCGATCGTGTACACGACACGCGGACGCTGCTCGTCTACGCGAAGTACGATCTGACATTTCCGGTGGACCTGTCGCGGACGTTGATCGCCGAGTTCAGACGTCGTCAGATACCACACGAGGTGGCGATCCTTCCTTGCGGTCATTACAGCACGGGCAGGGCGCCGTTCAAGTTCCTGGATGGTTACGTGCTGACGAAGTTCTTGCGGAGGAATCTGTGATGCGCCGGACGGGAGGACAGGCGCTTACAGATATTGCAGAAGCCCTGCTACAGCGTTGTACAGGATCTGCGCCAACTGACGAACGAGGGGCGAAATCTGTCCTTCGTCAACCGCGTTGGCAACCGTGACCGGATCGGTGAGCATCAGCCAGATCGTCGCGCCTGCGACGACGGCGGCGAGAATCGCCACCAGGCCGGCCACGCTGGCAGCGCGCCCAATGCGCATGTCGGCATCACGATCGGGCGGAAGGTCGTCGGTATCCACGGCAGGTCGTGAAAAGGTACCACGCGGCCGTGACTTTTGGACGACTGTACGGACCGGAAGGTTCGCACGGCCGCCACGAAAATCACAAACGTGTGAGTTGGCTCAGGACTTAAGGTCAGGGCTCAGGGCCTGCTTCTCGCGCTCCCCGGCTGAACGTGTCGGGCCATACTGGAAGCAGGACACGAGCCCTGAGTCCTGAGCCGAATCTCACGCAGCTATCACCAGCGGTTCGCCGAACGGCAGCGAGCGCAGAGAGGCCGCGATGGCCTGGTGATCACCGACAATGAGCGTGACAAGCCGAGGCGGATCGAGGTAGCGCGCCGCGACGCGAGTGACCTCGTCGGCATCGACGGCCTCGACACGCGGGACGAACTCCTCGAAATAGGAATCGGGCAGATCGTACAAGACCAGCTGGGCCACCGATCTCGCCACCTGTTGCGACGTTTCGAAATTGCGCGAGTATCCGCGCGTGAGCGTGGCTTTCGCCAGCATCATCTCACGACCCCCTGCGGGCCGGGTCCCGCGAATCGAGAGGATCTCGTCGACGGCATCCTGGATCGCGTCGGCCGTGACGGCCGTGTGAACGCTCGTCTGCAGCACGAACGGTGCGACGCCGCGGCGCCAATCGAATCCGGTACGTGCGCCGTACGTGTAGCCTTTTTCCTCGCGCAGCTTCAGGTTCACGCGGCTGACGAACTGACCGCCCAGCACCGCATTCAACACGAGGAGCGCTGCGTAGTCCGGAGTGTCGCGCCGCGTCGAAAGATGACCGATGCGCAGCTCCGATTGCTGTGCCCCGTCTCGTGGTACAACTGCAAGCCGCGCCTCGGGCACGAGCGGCGCATCGATCTCGGAAGCAATCCCGGTCCGCTCCACCGCGTCCGTCGGTTCCTGCCACGCTCCAAACGCACGCTCGGCAACCGCGCGCAACTCCTCATGGGACATCGCGCCCACCACGACGAGCGTCGCTCCAGACGGACGGAACGACCGGCTGTGGAAGTGACGCACGTCATCGAGCGTCATGGCGCGGAGCGACGACTCGTTACCGATCGAAAGATGACCGTAGGGGTGGTCTCCGTACAACAGGCGGAGGAATGCGCGCTCGGCCACGGCCTGGGGGACATCGCGCAACTGCTGGAGCCGATTGACCCGGAGCTGCCGCAGCCGTTCGAAGTCCTCGGCGTGCATGCTCGGGCGCGTCGCCATGCTGGCAAGAAGCGTCGCGCCCCGGTCCGCGAATCGCGTCAGCGTGGTGAGCGTCACGGACACCGCGTCGGGCGCCACGTCGATGTCGAACTCCGCACCGATTTGAGCCAGCGCTTCCGAGACGTCAATCGCGCTCAGCGTTCCGGTGCCTTCGTCGAGCATGTCCGCGGTGAGGGCACAGAGTCCATGGCGGTCAGCCGGATCGGCGCCGGCGCCGCCCCACACCTGCAGCACGAACGTGACCACCGGCACGTTGTGATGCTCGAGCGTGCGGACCTGCAGGCCGTTCGGGAGTACGTGACGAACGATTGCCGGAAATCGGAACGGCGGATCGGGTCCGACCTCGGGAAGGCGCGAGCGGTCGGCGCGTATCACGAGACCGACACCGGTTCAGAACCCGCCAGGGCGCTCGCGGTCTGCCCGCGCGGGACGACGCTGAGTGCAACGCGCTGGTCGAAGCGCAGCCACCGCCTGGCGGCGGCGCGGAGCGACTCCGGTGTCGCCTGCTGATATCGCGCGAGATCGCGGCTGAAGTACCCCGGGTCGCCGCGGAACACGTTGTATGCATTCAACTGGTCGGATTTGCCGCCAAAGCCGCCGACGGTCTGGAGCCGGTACAGGAACTGCGCTTCGGCCTGGGCTTCGCCGCGTTCCATCTCGGACTTCGTCGGGCCTTCCTCGATGACTCGCTGCATTTCCTGGTCGATGGCGACCGCGATGTCCGCGAGGTGTTTGCCAGGCGCGGCCGTTGCCACGAGCAGGAAGAAGCTGCCGAGCTCGCGAGATCCCTGGGACGCGGAAACGTCCAGCGCGATCCGGCGCTCGTACACGAGCGTGCGATAAAGCCGCGAGGCTTTGCCGTTCGCCAGAAGATCTGAAAGGAGATCCATTTCGGCGTCGCCCCCGGCGAACATCGCCGGCGAGTGCCATCCCATGTAGAGTCTGGGCATCTCGACCCGATCTTCCAGCACGAGCCGAATCTCGCGCCCGATCGATGCCTCGGCGTTCGGGGGCTCCGGCCGCGGACCGGGTGGAATCTCCGAGAAGTATTTCTCGGCCAGCCGGAGCGCGGCTGTGGTGTCGATATCGCCCGCCAGAGCGAGCGATGCATTGGCCGGATGATAGTACGTCCGGAAGAACGCCTGGACGTCCTCGAATTGCATCGCGCGGATGTCGTCGGCCGCCCCAATCGTCAGCCAATGATATGGATGCGCCGGCGGATACAGTGCCGCGACGACCGCCATCACCGCGAGACCGTACGGCCGGTTCTCATAATTCTGGCGACGCTCGTTCAGCACGACGTCGCGCTGATTCTCGAAGCGTGCCGGCGTCAGCGCGGGGAGCAGGTAACCCATTCGGTCGGATTCCATCCACAGGGCCAGTTCGAGCGCACTCGTCGGCACGACTTCCCAGTAGTTCGTGCGGTCGGCGTTGGTCGATCCGTTGAGGATCGCACCTGCCTGCTGGAGCGGAGGAAAGTAGCCGGTGTTGTGATGTTCGGACCCTTCGAACATCAGGTGCTCGAACAGGTGGGCGAAGCCCGTCCGGCTCTGGCGTTCGTTCTTCGACCCGACGTGATACCACACGTTGACACCGACGACGGGAACATGATGGTCCTCGTGTACCAGCACTTCCAGGCCGTTGTCGAGCGTATGTTTCGTGAATGGAAGATCCATGCGCGTCTCAGGACATGCGAAGCGCCGCCGCAGAGTTAGCCGGCGTCAGACGGAGCTTCGCTGCCATCCTACCGGCAAACTCGAAGGCGGTAAACCCACACACCGAGCCCAGCATCTGTGAACGCGGTGTGTGCGATTGCTGAGGTTCTCGGTCCGCGCACACCTGCCTCCTCTCGTGCAGGCGTGCGTTGGCAGGTTTCTTACACGTCAGGCGGTGGTCTTGTCTATTGCTTGATCTCGCCGCACTCCAGCATGCTTTTGCCGTAGTACGGATTCCGAATCGCCGTCCCCTTCTGCAACCAGGGCTTGGCGGCCATCGGACAGAACGCAACCTTCACGTCGCTTCCCGGGGTGCTGCCGCTCGCCTGGAGGTAGGCGACGATCGCATCGCTGAGGTTCCCGAACGCATCGCGGGCTTTCGTGACATCCGCGGCGCTCTCGAGTTGCCGAGCGGCGTCGACAATCGCTTTCGCCTGCGCACCAAGGCTGCCCGCAGCGCGCGCGATCTGACCGGCATCCCCTTTGACGCCATCGACCTTGTCCCCTGCAAGTGCGGTCTGGACCCGGAGATACGGATCGACCAATGCAGCCGGCAGATCCGCCGCGAGCGCCGGGCCTGCCACCGCGACGAGCGTCAGGATGAACGTGGCGACGAAAACTGCCTTGTGCTTCGCAGTGCTTGCCTTCTGCTTCGCAGTGCTTGCCTTCTGCTTTGCGGCGCTTGTCTTCTGCTTCGCAGTGCGCATCATGCAACTCCTCATCGAACCGGAATAAGTGGGATCTTCCCCTTGTTCGCAACCGCCGCCTTGTGTGCGGCAATCGACACCTGCGCAGCGGTCCGTTCTGCGACGGTCATCAACGCGCGCGCAGCCACGGAGCTCGAATCCGCCACCACGAGCGGCACGCCAGCGTCTCCGCCTTCCCGAATCGGCTGATAAATCGGCAGCCGTCCGAGAAACGGCACCTCCATGTCGGCCGCGAGCTGCTCGCCGCCGCCGTGTCCGAAAATGTCGGTTTCATGGTGGCAGTTCGGGCAGGCATAGTAACTCATGTTCTCGACGATGCCGAGCGTCGGGATATTCAGCTTCTGATACATCCGAACGGCGCGGCGACTGTCAGCAAGCGACACCTGTTGCGGCGTGGTGACGACGATGGAGCCGACCACAGGCACCGTCTGACTGAGACTGAGCGCCACGTCGCCTGTTCCGGGCGGCATGTCCACGATGAGATAGTCGAGATCCCGCCACGCGACCTCGCGGAAGAACTGCTGGATGGCGCCGTGCAGCATCGGGCCGCGCCAGATGACCGGGGCGTCATCGGAGGTGAGAAAGCCGATCGAGACGACCTGGATGCCGTACTTCTCCGCGGGAACGATGCGTTGACCGTCCGTCGTGAGCTGTGCCCGCAGGCCGAGCATGATGGGAACGTTCGGCCCGTAGATGTCGCCGTCGAGCAGGCCCACGCGGCCGCCGCATTTCGCCAGCGCGAGCGCAAGGTTGACCGCGACCGTGGTCTTGCCGACGCCCCCTTTACCCGCGCCCACCGCGATGACGTTCTTCACACCCGGCAGCGGCGTCCGGCCCGTTTCGGGCATCGACACCGACCGTACGTTTGCCGTCATATGGACGTCGACATCGGTGACGCCCCCGAGCGCTCGGACGGCGGCGACCGCCTGCTCGCGCATCTGGTCTTTCACCGGACAGGCGGGCGTGGTCAGCTCAATCGTGAAGGCAACCTTCCCGCCGTCAATCACAAGATCCTTGACGAACCCCAGCGTCACGATGTCCTTGCGCAGGTCGGGGTCGAGGACCGCCCGAAGCGCGGACAGAACCGTTTCTCGGTCGAGCGTACCTGTCATGCCTCAATCCTATGATCGTCGAACCCTTGATTAATTCTGATTGTATTCGAAGAGCCGTCGCCCCTCGTTGGTCAGGAGGACCCAGAGCGCGTAAATGCCCAGCGCGGTCCCGAACGGCAGAACGAGCAGGTTCACGAGGGCCAATGCGAGGCCCAGAATACGGCCGAGCGCCTCCCGGCGCCGCAGCAGGACGGCGGACCAGACGTGTGCACCGCCCCAGAGCAGGGCAAACACCCCGATGATCGCGAAAACGGTCGCCGTAAGACCGGCCGCGAAGCCAACCGGCTCACCCTGAGGTGTCGTGAGGAAAGCCAGGGCGCCGCCGGTCAACACCAGCATGCAGAGACCGACGAGCATCGCCAGCGCGCCCCAGAGGCTTGACAGAATGGCGAGGATCTTGACGTGGCGTTCCACTCAGCGGACGGAAATGTGCAGCTCGATGCGCGTCGGAGGATCGTGGTGCGTCGTGACGACAAAGCGGAACCGGGCGCCGTCGAGGACGCCAGCCGGCACTGAGACGCGCACATGATGCCGGAGCACTTCCGTGCCGGTCCCGGCGCATCGTGTACAGCGTTCGGACCACGTTTCGCCGCGGCCGCCGCACGAGCGGCAGGTGCTGCGCACCGGCACCGCAAGGGGCAACGTGATCCCCTCGGAGGCCTCTCTAGTCGAAAGGCCGATGTCGGCGCGCAGGAGCGAGCCGCGCTCCTCGTCGACAAACGCGCTGCGCATGCGCTCGACTGCCGGCGCGACCGACGGAAAATCGATCACGACCTCGTCGGCAAAGCAGTCGACACGGATGCCGTGCGGACCGTTGTCGCCGGTCAGGAGCGCCATCGAATCGCCGCTGGGTCGGAACGGGTCGGTGCTCATGAACTGCTGGTACGATAGGAGCCGACCGGAGAGAAGTCAATGGCGAAGGAATGTCCGATGTGCGGCGAAACCATGAAGCTGCAGGTGCGCGAAATCATCGACCGCGTGCCAGGCACCTCGCAGACCACGTGCACGACGGTCCGTGAATGGGTCTGTCCCGAATGCGACTATTTTGAGGATGCCGAAGAAGAAGGCTAGGAACGCGGCGGGAAACGCAGGAGGCAGCTTTACCTGGCACCAAGCGTCAACAGCAGTTCCCGACGGAGCGGTTCGTCGAACTCCTCGAAATTCAGCGCGGTTTCGCATTCGTCACAGAGGACCTCGAGCACGGCCGGGCGACTCTCCTCGGACACTTCCACGCGAGAATCGTCCAGGTGCACGACATGCATCTGAAGCGTCTTGACCAGAAAATTCTGGTCGTTGCCACAACTCGGGCACGTCAGCGCCACGCGCGACTCCTCTCGTATCATCACAGCTCCCTTGTCTTCGGGAATTGTACGGGAGGCCCTGGCGGTGTGCAATCGGAATTGGACGAAAGCTGGACCGTCAAACGGCCGCTCTCGACCATCACACGGCCGCTTCGTCGCCTTCCAGCACTTCCTCCGGCAGCCCGAGCCTTACCACACTGCCCGTTTGATGCCGGAAATACAGGCAATGCGGCCCCTTCGCCTCGAGCAACTCCAGTTCGACCACGGTCGGACGCGCGCGGTAGACTCCTGACACGCATCCACACGGCAGTGACTGGAGTGCGACGAGCGTGAGGGCGGCGGCCTTCGACGTCCTTGGCGTGGTTTGAGGGTTCATCCACCTGTATTCGCCTGTTTCAGGCTCTCACCGGGAATTTTGTCCCGTCGGGGGCCGCATTACAGGCACTGGCGCGCCTCCACCCCCAAGGCGCTGAGAAACGCGCGTCGGGGACCCGGCGGAGCGTGCCAAAGATACTGGACCGACCGGTCCGGGGCCCGGCCGGGATATCCGGGATATCAAAATCAAACGCCTTGACTGGTTAGACTTCGCAGGTGTCCGAATAGTTCCTTTCCGTCATATCAGCGCGGGATAGGTGACGGAAATGCCGTGGGCGCGCGCGAAGGGCGTGAGTACGTGAGCGGGGGCCTCCGTGGGCGACATGATGTGACGCACCTCAATGCCCCGGACGACAAGCGCGTCCGCAATGAGCTGGCGGTGGCACTGCCACCACTTCGACTCGGCGCACATGACCGCCACGAGACGATCGGCGGCAAAGGCAAGCAGCGCGTCGAGCGCCGCTGAGAACTCGGCGGTCTGCATGTGGTCGGCATAACCTCGAAACCCCATGTGCCGCCATCCGCAGTTCGCCGAATCGCGGCGGGGCTTCCGGAGACCTCCGAGTCCCGAAAAATGCTTGTACACGATGCCGTGCGCCGGCATCGAGACCTCGAGCGCCTCGCGCGAGAAGTGCGGATGACGCCGCGACCGGGGAATTGTGCGCACATCGGCCAGGCCGGTCGCACCGTGGCGGGTCAACAGGGCAAGGAATTCGTCCAGCCCACGCGTCGAATGTCCCACCGTCAGGATGCGGGCTATGCTCATCCGACAGGCACGACCTCGTCCGTGTAGACCAGCAGGGACTCGATGGCGGTGTCTGGAAACATCAGTGCGGCCGCGTGACGGTAGAGCTCGAGTTGCTTTCGGTGTTCCGGTCGAGGCTGCCCGGTCTTGAACTCGAGCACGACGACCGTTCCTTCCGGTGTTCGGATGAGACAGTCGATCGTCCCGCGCAGGATGCCCTCCCCCATGCGCATGCTGAACGGCACCTCATGAAGCCGCTCGCCGGCCGTCCAGCGCGCACGGACGTCGGCGCGGATGCAGACGGCAAGGAACGCGTCTGCGGCTCGCGCCATGATCCATTCAAGCGAGCCGGGGTCACCGAGCTCATCTGGCTTCAGCAACGTGGCAGCTAATGCGGCGACGGCGGTTCGATCGAGTTGACTATCGGGGCCGAGCCGATTTAACAGGCGGTGGACGAGGCTGCCGACGAGCCGATCGGAACCGCGACCGTCCGGAAAGGTCTCGGTGTCATGCATGTTGTCAAGTGTCGCCGCGACCGACCGTCGAGGGATGGCGGTGTCCGTCAGGTGTGCAAAATCTTCAAACCTTGAGTCGTCCTGTCGCTGGGGTCTGACCCCGTTCTGACCCCGTTCTGACCCCGTTCTGACCCCGGTCTGACCCCGGTCTGACCCCGGTCTAACCCTGGCGAAGGTGTGCGCGCGGCCAGGGCCGGGGCGCCACACAATCTCATCGGCGGCTGAAGTGGCAGCCTCGCCAAGCAGCGCGGCGAGGGACAGCGGCAGCACCTCGGCGAAGCTGCCGCGGCCGGGCTGCAGCGTGCCCTCCTTCAGGACGGATCCGAGATACAGCCGGTCGCGCGCGCGAGTAAGGGCAACGTACAGAAGACGCTTCATCTCCTCGCGTTCCTTCGCCGCCGCGTCTTCGTCGGTCTCCGACTGGAAGTCACCGACCGACACCGATGCCGGCGCTGGCTCACCTCCGCCATCCGAGATACGGACCGGGTCGCGCCGGTTTCCCGTCCCTTTCGCGAGATTCACGACGAACACAATTGGAAATTCGAGCCCCTTGGCGGCATGCACGGTCATCAGGTTGACTGCGTCGACCGCGTCGACGACCGCATTGGCTTCGTCGCCAGTCGACAGTCTATCCAGATGGGCAGCGATTCGACCGATCGTGACGTAGCCGCGATTCTGGATACGCCGGATCAGCGCGCGTATCTTCTTGAGATTCTCACGGGCCTGCTGCAAACGCGGACCGCGCAGCTCGGCGCCGTAGGCAGATTCGGTCAGGATCAGATCGAGCAGCTCCGCAGGCGGCAGGCGATCCACGAGCCCGCGCCAACGCACCGCACGCGTTCGAGCGTGCTGCAGCGCCTGAGCATCGTGCGCGTCGAGCGCAGCGAACGCCGCTGGACGGTCAGGCGACGAGATGGCATCGGCAAGCCGCGGCGCGAGCAGCCGCAACGCTTCGTCCGAGAGGCCGACGAACCTCGACCGCAGCCATGCCGCCGCCCGCAGGTTCGAGAGCGGCTCGGCGAGATACCAGAGCAGCGACAGCGTGTCCTTGATCTCGTCGGCGTCGAAGAACCCAAGACCCTTGTAGACGTAGGCGGGCAGGCCGCGCTTTTCGAGAGCCGCCTCGAACTCGCGGTGGCTCTCCCGCGTGCGAAATAGAATCGCGATATCGCCGGGCCGCGCCGGCCGGGCAATGCCTCTGTCGCGGTCGCGAACCGTCGCACACGACACCAACCGTTCGATCTCCTCAGCGGTCAGCTCCGCACACGCCTCGGGTGTGTCACCGGCCACCAGGCCGAGCGCATCGGAAGGGTCCGGCGTCGCCTCGACATCGACGGGAAATCGATCCTGCTCCTCGTACCGGAACGCATCGCGCCGCGACGACTCCTTATCGATCTCCGCACACACGTCGTTGACGAACGCAAGCAACGCGGGTCGCGATCGAAAGCTGCGGGAGATCGACCGCCGAACATCGCCGTCCGGCCGAAGTCTTTGCAGGTACCGCCTCGCCTCCTCCAGCACGGACACGTCCGCATCACGGAAACCGTAAATCGACTGCTTCCGATCGCCCACGATGAAGATCGTCGGCGGGATGGGCCCGGCGTGCGAAGCGCCCTCGCCCTCGGGCCAGGACTCGATCAGCCGTGAGACCAGCTCCCACTGCGCCCGGCTCGTATCCTGGAATTCGTCAACCAGGATGTGCTGGAATCGTGACTCCAGACGAAACCGGCTTTGCGAGAACTCCTCCCGTTGTCGGAGCAGATGGAGCGCCCGCCGGAGGACCTCGGAGAAGTCGAGCACGGCATGGGCCTCGAGCGTGCGGCCGTACTCGGACTCCGCAATGCCGAACATGCGCCAGACGCCACGCGACACAATCACGTTGAGATCTCTACGGTAGGCGTTCAGCATGCGCACCACGCTCTCGCCGTGGCCCACGACGAGCTCGCGGTGCTGCTTCCAGTCGCGCTCGGACGCGAAATCCGCCTTCGCGTAGACGAGTTGCTTCCGCGGCTGGCCCTCCTGGGTCAGAAAATGCTCGCGCACGCGCGTAAACGCGGCCTGCACTGCAGCCGGATCGAGCCTCACCTCGTCGCGGCAGTACGCGTCGAGCCGACGCAGATCCCGGGCGAGCAGCTCGAACCCGGCTTCGAGCGGACCTGTATCGAGGAAGCGCTCGAGACCACCGGACGGCAACGACAGCGCGTCGCACAACTCCCCCGCGGCGTGGCGACACGCCCGCTGCACCGTGAGGTCGCCCGGTCCCGACGCAAGGAACCGCCGCAGCACATCGGGTGCCGACGTGCGGCGATTCAGGAGAAGCGTGAGCGCGGCGCGTACTCTGCGCTCGCTCAGTTGCGCGAACGCGAGCGCCACGTCTTCATCCTCTCGAGCGAGCGCACGGCAGATCCGAAGCGTCCGATCGAGCGCTTCGTCGACGAGGCGCGGCACTTCGGTTTCGTCCGCCATCGTGAACCCGGGGTCCACGTCGGCCTCGAGCGGGAACTCGCGCAACAGGGCAAGACAGAAGGCGTCGATGGTGCTGATAGCGATGTCTTCCATCCTGTCGCGCAACTCCCGCCAGCGCGCGGTGGAGATTTCGCCGCGGTCCGCGGCCGCGCGGAGCGTGGAGACGATGCGCTCGCGCATTTCGGCCGCGGCCTTTCGCGTAAAGGTGATCGCGAGTACGTTCGACGGATTCACGCCCACGCGGAGCAGGTTGATATAGCGATCGACCAGCACGCGCGTCTTGCCCGTGCCGGCGGATGCCTCGAGGGCGACATTGAAGCGGGGGTCGACCGCCCGCTCGCGCCCCGCGCGGTCGCGGGCGTCGATGCGCGCCTCGACCGACCCGTCCGGATCGTCGAACGGCAGGCGGAGGTTACTCGTCGCCAACGTAGTCCTTCCGACACACGGAGGCGTACGCGCAGTACCCGCACATCATCGGGTCATGCGGCCGCGGTGGAAACTCGCCGCGCGCGACGCCGTCGAGCATCGCAAACAGGCGTTCTCGAGCGGATGGGAGGCTCGCCGCCCGGTCGGATCCACCCGCTTTGACAATCGGGACGAGCGTGCGCTTTCCGGAAAAGGCGATATAGGCGGCCTCGTCCACGGTCCACGGGACGCCATCCCGCATCTCGAGCCGCTCGCACGCGCAGAGCGCATAGACAGGAACCTGGAGCGCGCGCTTGGGGTTCGGCGCGTAGCCGGACTTGTAGTCAATCACGCGCAGCCGGTGCCCCTCGAGCAGATCGATGCGGTCCGCGACGCCGCGCAAGGACGCCCGTCGGTCTGGCGCTCCGAGCGTGAACTCCCCGTTCAAACGGTACTCGAGCCAGCGTTGCACAACGCGACCCGGACGTGAGGCTTCGAGGTCGAGCACCACGTCGACGAGGCCCATGGCAATCGCGGAACCAAACAGGCGGGTACGCTCGAGCGACGAGTCGCCGTCCGGGAGCCGCGCGAGCAGCGGTTCGGCGACCTCGGCGAACACAGCGCGGGCCTCGTCGAGCCGTTCGGGCGTGACCGGGCCGTCGCCACGACGGTCCCAGACCTCGAAGAAGGCCTGAAACACCTCGTGAATGAACCGTCCTCGCCCGCGCGGCGACAGAACCGCTTCGTCCTCGGGCGTGTCCTCGAGCCGCAGCACTTCGGCGGCGAAGAACTTGAACGGGCAGTCCTGATATCGCTCCAGCGCGCTGACCGAAAAGCTGGGCGCCTGGTGTCCGGTCGTCACGCCCGGCTGGCGTTTCCGAGCGGTGGTTCGTGCGGCGACGCGGAATTGCGCCCATTCCGCGGCTGTCTGGCACAGGTGCTCCGCGCGTACCGGATCGAACCCAAGCGCCTCGAATTCGAAGATACGAGCGGCCGGAACGCTCTCCTCAACGCGATCGAGCGCGGCCGGTTCCAGCTCGTCAAGGAATGGCGATCCGGTGACGAGCGCATCGTTTTCGAGCAGGAAAGTCGAGACAACGAGACGGCGCGCAGGCAGCCGGAGCAGGTCGCGAAACGCCGTCCGTGCGCCATCGACGCGCTCGATGTCGCACGGCCAGCCCAACTCCCGAAGCAGTCCCGACGAATAGAAGATGCTGCCGCGCTGACGTTCGGGCCATTCACCCTCCACCAGTCCGGCAAGGTGCACCTCGTCGAAATCGCCGTAGGGCGCGCTGTGCGCGTCGACCAGGTGCACACCGCCCTCTCCCGCCCGCGGGGAAAACGTCTGTCCCTCGATCCACCGGCGGATTGTCGCCGCGACGTCCTCGAAGCTGCCGGGTGCCGGATCGAAGCTGGCGTGCGCCGCCCGAAGCGCGACGAGCGCGCCGAGGATCGCTGAGCGGGCACGAAGCAGACGCTCGCGCAGCGGATCCGCGGCATCTGGTGGCGCGTCGTGCAGGGTGAGAAATCGCAGGAGCACGTCGAGGTGATCCGGGACCGATGCAGGTGAGCGCAGCGGCAGGAGCTCTCGTGCGGCCGCCAGCACCGCCCGGCCGGCGCGAATAGCTCCAACGGGCGAGATGACCGACGCGGAGGCCCGAGGATCTGCTGTTGCCCAGGATGCGACGATTCGTTCGAGCGTCTGGATTTCGCCAAGGTATCCCGCCTCGCCGAGCGCCACGTCCAGCGCCACGATTTCCGGAAGACCCACGCGCTCGCCCTCGCACCAGAAGCGGAGATGTGGCGAGCGCAGCAGCGCGACGCCCGGCGCGCGAGCGAAATTCGATCCTGCGAACGCGGACACCAGATCCAGCAATGCTGCGTAGGGTTCAGCCGCGAGCGGAAGCGCGTCGAATGTCTGACACGGCACGCCGGCGGAACGCAGCACCTCCCGCGCGACGTACACGTACGCCAGAGGCCGTCGCATCACGAGCGCCATCCGGTCGATTGGCGTTGCCCCCTCCGAGCGCGCCGCCTGCTTCACGCGCCGGGCGAACGCTGACACCTCCTCCTCGCGGTCGCGCGTTGCATGGACGAGGCCGTCGGTCGCCGGCACGAGCAACACGGGCTCGGCTCGACCACCGTCCCCATCGATACGCACGTCTTCGACGCCGGGAAACAATTGGTGCAAGCGCTCGTGCCAGGCTCCGGCAAGAGCGGTCTCGGTGACCAGGAGGTCCAGGCGCTCGAGACCGGGTACGCGTGCGAGGAGATCGAAATCGCAGGTCCACAGTCCGTATGGTTCGGCCGCTCGATCGCGAACGGTGACAATCACGTGGCGCACCGGTCGGGAGCAGGCCGTCTCGATGAGCATGTGCCGCAGCGAATGCTCGTCCACCGCGCGGATGTCGGCGCACCGCGCCTCGAATGCACGGAATGCCGCCACGAGAAACCGCGTCTGTCGCAGGAGCCGGTCTGCGCCACGATCGTGCTCGGCACCCGCTCCGAGAACGCGGCACGCCCTCGTTTCGAACGTGGCGACCTCGTTTTCGTGCCGGCGCAGCTCGTCGTAGAAGTGCAGAACCTCGGCGATGAGTCCAGGGCGCAGCCGGAATGGAGGCGGCGCCCCTTCCTCGGATGCTATCCGGCACGCGACCCCCATCAGCACCTCGCGCTCGAATGCGCTCAACACGCGAGGGCGATGCGACAGCCGATCCGCCATTCGCTCGTACATCTGGTCGCGCGTGACCAGATCGGGCAGGATGACGACTCCAGCGTCTGTCAGGCGGCGGTTCTCGACGGCGCGGGTCAGGTGTGCCGCCGCCGCGCGCGTCGGGACGACGACGAGACGATCCCGCGCCGCGAGGGGATTCCCCTCGCACGCAAGGGCCGCTGCGACGTGGCGGAAGGCATTGAGGTCGGGAACCCGGAGCAGGCGGGTCGAACGAGGAGTGATCACCTGAGCTGCGGAGGTTCGAGCAGCGCGCGGATTTCGCTCTGTGCGCGTGACAACATCATCAGCGCGCCGGCGGCAGCCGACGAAGCTTCCCAGGCAGTGTTCAGGTTCCCGAGGCTGATGGCCTCGTGGCGCGCTTTGAGCGCTCTCTCTGCGAACTGCCAGGCTCCGATCAGGAGGTCGTGTGCGGGACGCAGATCGAGCGGAACGTTCGTACGTTGAAGCCGCTCGGCCCCGCCGGCCAGGCGGGCCTGAAGCGTTGCGAGCGTCTCAAGCTCGGGGCCGTCCAGCCGCTTGATCGCGTCGAGCGCGGGTTGTGCCTTCACGAGCTGCAGCAGTGGCGACTCGACCACCCGGTTGTACTCGCGGTAGAGCGCGCGTCGCAGCATCCACCGGTCGCGGAGCAGCCGCAGCCGTCGGGCCGCATCGAGCTCCGCCTGTACCGATGCGTTCAACGCCTGGACCACTTCCGGCCGTCGGCGCCCGAGCCGCTCGTCCTCTTTGGCCACGTTGACCAGCACGGCCTCCACGTCGCGCACACGCGCTCGTGCGGCAGCGCGAGCGGCCGATTGCAGCGAGCTTTTCGTGAGCTCCGTATATCGCTCGTCGGTGAGCAGCTCGTCACGGACCTGTTGTACGACGGCGGTTCGAAGGACGCTGGCGTCGGCGGGCGGAATGGCAGCCCCCGCCTCTTCGAGAAGGGCCAACGCGGTTTGGAGCAGCGAGACGCGTTCGGTCGATCTGTCCGTAAGCTGTGCCACCCTGATGATCTGATCGAAAAGCTCACGCGGACGCGGCATGTCGAGGAGCGGTTCGAGCGGCACCTCCGGCACGGTTGCGACAAGCGACAGCTCGAACGCGCCAATACCAGCGGCGACACGCAGATCGGAGATGGCTTCGTCCAGGAGACTGACAATCTCGCGAATGTCGGACTGACGGTAACCAAAGTGCGCAGGTGGCCACTGGACGAGCGTCGTCCGGGCTTGCATGGCGGTTTGCAGCGCCGTGGCCTGATTCGTGCCGAGGGCGATTTCGTTGAGCACCCGCGCGACCTCGCTGCTGAGACGCGCAAAATCTGCCTCACCGCGCATGGCGGCATATTGCTGGTATCGCGCGGACGCGGTGTAACGATCCGTGCGTGGCCAATCGACCGACGCGGCAGGAATCGAGACGAGATGGAATCGTGGCTGCTCGTGGGTGCCGCCGACCGGCATCGAAAAGACGACACGGTCGTCGAGCCGCGCGAACTCGCCGTAACTCACGAGCGGCGTGCCGTCCGCGAGGAAAACGCGACGCAACGTAGCGTCGGTGTCGGCGCGGGCGAGAACGGGCGCCGTCAAGACAAGCAGCGTGCAGAACGCCACCAACCTCATCGTCACGAGAGGACCGAGACGCATTGTACAACCCCCGCCCCGTATGTCGCCGGACGACGAGGGAACGCCGGCTGTGGAAAAAATGTGGATGGCACGTGCAAAACCTGTTGAGAACCTGACAGCCGGAAAAAATCGCGCGGCGGATTCCGATGCTTCCATACCGAAGCGGCGCTGTGGATGGCCCCTTCGCGCGACGCTTCGCTTGATTCGATGCGACGGCCGCGTAAAATCTTGCCGCGTTTCCCCCTCCCCCACGGACGACCGATGTGATCGTTCATCGCTTCGAAGAATCAATCGACGGCCGCGTGTACCAGATTGAAGTGACGCCCGTGAACGACAGATGGCGGGCGCAGATCCGACGGACGCCTGGCGTGCCGACGGCTTTGATGCCGTTCTACGGTCCGACTCCGGACGAGGCGGCCCGTCAATTGAGCCGATGGCTTGCACTGGCGCACGGGCGGCAGGCGGCGCAGGCGGGCCAAACCGGTACGGTATAGTTCCCGCGTGGATCCCTCGGCGTTTCGGCGCCTCCGTTCTGCGGTGGTGGCCGGCGTTCTTCTGCTCGCCGCGCTCCCCGCGGTCGGGCAGGATGCGCCACGTGTCCGCTTGATCGCAACTGGTGGCACCATCTCGAATCGACCCGGCGGTCGGCTCAGCCACGAGGAGCTTCTCGAATCGATTCCCAACCTCGATCGCTACGCCCGCGTCGAGGGTGAGCAGTTTTCCAACGTGCCGAGCGATTCGTTGACGCTCGACCAATGGCTGCAGCTCGCCCGCCGCATCAACGACCGATTCTCGCGCGACACGGGTCTCGCCGGCATCGTGGTGACGAGCGGAACGGACACGCTTGAAGAGGTTGCCTATTTCCTCAATCTGACAGTCAAGGACGACCGCCCTGTCGTGGTGGTCGGGGCGATGCGCTATCCGGGCGCGACCGGGTCCGACGGCGCGGCCAACCTGCTTGCCGCCCTGCGTGTGGCCGCCGAGCCCGCGGCGCGGAGAAAAGGCGTCCTCGTCGTGCTGAACGACGAGATCAACGCCGCCCGCGACGTGACGAAGACAGATGCCGTTCGTCTGCATACGTTTCAGACGCGCGGCTACGGCTATCTGGGCGTTGTCGATCCCGATCGCGTCATCTTTTACCGCGACGTGATCAAGCGGCACACGGCACAAAGCGAGTTCGATGTGTCATCCCTCACGTCGCTGCCCCGAGTCGATGTGATGATGGTGTACCAGGGCGCATCCGGGGACCTTATCCGTTCGGCGGTCGATTTCGGTGCGCGCGGGCTCGTGATTGCCAGCGCGGGCGCAGGCGCCACGAGCGGCACGCAGCAGGACGGCATTCGTTACGCGACCGACAAGGGTGTGGTGGTCGTCACGAGCACACGCACGGGCAACGGTCGTATTCCCGCGGGCCGCGGCGCCCGGGCTCTCGCGTCGGAGGGAGGAGGTTATTATCAGCGCCGGATGGTGCTCGGCTCCGAAGACCTCGCGCCGGTGAAGGCGCGGATCCTCCTGATGCTGGCGCTGACCAAGACGCAGGATCCCGCTGAAATCCAGCGGATGTTCACGCAGTATTAGTTGTTTCTTATGGTCGCGCTCGGTTGACCGTGTATGACCCGTGCGTTAGGATTGTGTGTTCGGCCGCTCAACACGTGGGCCAGTGGCGCAGTTGGGAGCGCGCATGAATGGCATTCATGAGGTCAGGGGTTCGAATCCCCTCTGGTCCACCA
>DASYQV010000010.1:0-46997 GCA_036005125.1 Vicinamibacterales bacterium | reverse complement strand
CGCGGTCTCGGGTGGTTCGCGGGGCAGGGGCCGAGCGCGCGCGGACGATCTCAACGCGGAGCGCGCAAAAGCCGCACCAGAGAATTTCTGAAAGGGGACTCCCGGCCTCAGCGCCCTTGGCGTTGAGCTCCGCCTCCGTCGCCTCGGGTGCGTCGGCGCCAATTCGCGGCGGCGACCCCCTCGCCGGAATCCTGGCGAGGGGGTCGACATCAGTGATCAGCCCTTCGTGCCCCGCTTGGGCTGCGGCAGCGGCTCGACCAGCCACTTGAAGTTCGCCGTCGCCGACTTGCTGCCACCGGACACCGTGACCGTCACGGTGTAGGTGCCAGCCGACGCATTCGGGGGCAGATGGCCCTCGACCTCGCCGGTACGTGGATGGATCCTCAGACCCGGAGGCAGACCGGTTGCCGAGTACTGCAGCCGGTCGCCATCCGGATCGGTCGCGTCGATCTGGAGCCACACCGAATCGTGTTCGAAGTTCGTCTGATTCTTCGGCGGCTTGATGACCGGCCGCCGATTCGTGTCGATGACGGTCCACTGGAACTTCACCGTCGCCGACTCGGCACCCAGCGTCACCGTCGCCTCGACATCGTAGACGCCCGACGAGCGCTTCCCGAGATACCCGTGGATGACGCCCGAGTGCGGGCCGATGTGGAGGCCTGGCGGCAGTCCGGACGCGGAGAACCGCCGGTGGTTGCCGGCGCTGTCGCGCCACGGCGCGTTGGTCTCGAGCTGCAACCAGACATGCTCGCCTTCCAGGTTCTTCTGCGGCCCCGGGTTCTCGAGCGTCACCGTCGGCGCGGCTTCGATATGCCACGCGAAGGTCGTGCTCGCCGACTCCGAGGCATCGAAGACGCTCACGGTCACGATGTAATCGCCGGCTTTCGTCGGCGTGCCCGTGATCTCGCCGGTCTGCGGATCGAGGTTCAGACCCGGCGGGAGGCCCGCTTCCGAGTACGTCAGCAGATCGCCGTCGACATCCGTGCCGACGAGGGTCACCGGCGACACTGGCGTTCCGACGACGCCCTTCTGATTCGCCACCGCAGCGATCGTTGGCGCGTCGTTGACCGGAGTGACGGTGACACTGACGGTGCCCGTGGCCGAGCCACCGGCTCCGTCGCTGATCGTGTAGGTGAACGAGTCGGCGCCGTTGTAATTCAGGACGGGCGTGTATCGAACGGTGCCGTCCGGATTCACCGAGGTCGATCCATGCAGACCGTTCGTCACGGACACGACGCTCAAGCTGATGCCGTCGACGTCGGTATCGTTCGTCAGGACCGGGATATCCACCGGCGAATCCTCATTCGTCGTGGCGGTGTCGGGATTGGCCGTCGGATCGTCGTTCACCGGCGTGATCGTCACCCTGACGGTCGCGTAGGCGCTTTCCGCCTTGCCATCGCTGACCGCGTAGCTGAACGAGTCATCGCCGTTGAAGTTGGCGTTCGGCGTATAGGTGACCGTGCCGTCGCCATTGATCGCGACCGAACCATGTGCCCCCTGCGTGACCCGGCTGACCGTCAACGTGTCGTGGTCATCATCGACGTCGTTGACGAGGACCGGAATGATCAGCGGCTTGTCCTCCTCGCCCGTTGCGGTATCGTCCTTCGCGACCGGCGGGTGGTTGCCCCCGCCCGGCGGCGGAACAGCAGCCGAATACAGGAATCCGATTGGAACATCGCCCGCGTCCGCCGTGTAGGTTGCCGGAAGCGCATCCGTCTTGCCGTCCACGTTCGCCACGCGGACGCTGACGGCGGCTTCCCCGTGAGGCGGGATGTTCACCGTGAGCTTGCTTCGGGTATTCGAGACGACGGTCGCGGGCACCCCGTCAAACGTGACGATCGCGCCCGGCTGGAATCCCGCGCCGGAGATCTGAACGGTCGTTCCGCCCGATGTCGAGCCGATCCACGGATCGAGCCACGTGATGACGGGACCGTTGCTGGCGTCGGTCGAGCAGACGATGCCTCCGATCTCGGGCCGAGTGTCACCACAGGGGGCGATACCTCCGGCGATGCTCGACGACTCCTGCTCCTTGTAGAACACCTCAAAGTTATTGGCCGGGTTGCCTTGATACGAATAAACCAGGAGCTGGTCGGTTTGTCCGTCGTTCAAGTTCTCAGGAGCGCGGTTGGTGGCCCAGTCCTTCGAGATCGTCGTGTTTCCAGCCAGCTGTACGTTGTTGAGGATGATTCTGCGGGCCGGAAGCCAGCCGCCACCGTTGGCGCTGAACATGTGGTCGATGCCGATGTCCGACCACATGTTGCTTTTGATGTAGCTGTTCTCGACGACCTGGAGGCCCGTGCCCGCGCTCGACGGTATGATGCCGGTCCACATGTTGTGGATTTCCGAGTTCACGATACGCACATCGGTGGCTGCATAGTCCTCGCCGTGGAATCCTCGACCGCAGCATGCGAGGTCGCCCGGCCTGTCGACGCGGTGGCCCGACTCGCCGAAGATCTGCAGGCCGTCGAACAGGACGCGCGTCCCGGGATAGTGGTAGATCCCGACGTTGTACACGTGCCAGATTCTCAGATTCTTGAAGACGCTCGGCTTCGGATTCGCCGAGGGGACGGGGTCCTTGCTGCTCAGCCACCAGTATGTGAGTCCTTCGGCCGCGCTATACACCTCGTTGTTTTCGAACTGCAGAATCGGCAGATTGTTTCCGTCCACCGTCACGTACTCGGACATGTCCTGACCGGGCGCCGTTGGAATCTTGATATCCGCGAGCGAATCGCAGGTCTGACACGCGCCATGCATGAAGTACTTGAACCCGTACGCGGCTTCGACATCGTCGGAGTCGAAGTCGGCGGCGACGTTTCCACGGACGTAGTTGTTGGGTCCGCGGAACCAGAACCCCATCCCTTCGTTGCCGTGACCGAGCCGGCCGCCGGTGCCGGAGCCGCGCACGACGAAGTTCCGCTCGATGACGTTGTAGCTTTCCGATCCGTCCTCGGTGTTGATCAGCGCGCCGGCGTAGTTATACGCAACGTTGTCGGCGACCAGTCCAAAATGCGTGTTGTGGATCGCCACGGCCCATCGGCGATTGTGGAACGTCGATCCGCCGTCGATCGCGTTGCCCACGAACGCGTATTGATAGCCGCTCGCCAACGTGGCGGCCGGGCCCATCAGATGGTGGAAGTGCATCGCGTAACGGCCGATCTGATTGGTGTGCGGCGCGGTCGCCTCCGCTCTCGTGCGGCCGAGGTCCAGCAGCGCCGCATACCGGACGTCGACGTCGGCCCGTTCGGTGAAGATCACATGGCCCTGCACCCCCGCGCTGCCGATAGGGACCTCCGATCGAATGACGACATTGCGTGAGAGATTGCCGACATGAGGGAGTAGTCTCAATTGACCGTCGGCATCACGCGCGCCCCAGTGGTCGAATTGCAACGCCCGATCGAGCGTGATGACCTTGCCGTCCGCCGATATCGACTGTACGGCGAGCTCCTCCCACTGTGGATCCGTCCGGGTCCAATTGGCGACTTCGTCGAACTTCAGGTGCCGCGTGTCGGGAAGGATCAGGCGGTCGCCGGGCCGCCAGCCGGTGACCGACGAGCTCAATTTGAGCGTCGTGTCGCCGGCCCGAGGCTCGGACGCGAGCCTCGTCCACGTCGGCGTCTTCGGGCTGCCGTGGATTCTGGTTGTCCCGACGCCCAGGATGCCTGTGCCGAACTGGTCCGGATCTGCAGGCTTGCCAGCATCGTAGCCGGGCAGCTCCGGATCATTCAGCGGAGCGTTGGCGATGACGATCTCCGCGGTCTTGTCGGCCGGGATTGGGGCTCCCGCCGTACCAATCTCCAGCGTGCCGCTGCGCATGATCAGCATCGTGCCGACCGTCAGCCTGGTATTCACCTCTCTCGAGAACGCCAGGGAGCCCTCTATGCAGAGCACGGCGGCCTCGCCGTTCCCGTCGAGCGTGATGCTGTGGCCCATGTCGATGACCACCACCGAGTTCGGACCCGGCACGGTGCCGCCCCAGGTGGCGCTGTTCAACCACGGCCCCGAGCCGGTGCTCCGGATGGGATTCGAAACAGCGCAGAAATCGGGAATGTTGTGGGGCAAGGGCCCGCCGTGATCGTGAGCGATCTGAGCCAGAGCGGACGTCTGCGCGCCAGCCCAAATCGTTATTGCCAGTGCGATCATGAATTCGATGATTCCTGGTCGTCGAGTCATAGCGGCAGCGGGATCCTTGGACAGAGGTGAACGACAGTTGGCGCCATACGCGGCGAGGATGGGCAAACGTGCGCAAAAACGAGAAGCGGGCGCGGAACGGGCGTGTAGCTCCGACTCCGCGCCCCAAAAATGAGCGCGTTCTGAACGGGTACCGGTTTTGTCACGATGAAGAAGTTCAGGCGGACCTTTCGCAAGACCGGTTCCGGATTCTTTTTTCTGCGCAACGGCGGCCGGCGATTCAGAATCAGCCGTGGAATCTGTTGCCGAACGACAGATCCGCGGAATCGGGCGGGCATTGGAGGCGAGAGCGGCGCGGAAGAAGTCGCGCATTTGTCGGACTAAAGTGCGTTCCGGCGCCCGTTGCTTCGGCGCAACAGCGTCCAGGAGGAGCCTCCTTGACAAAGTTCACCTCTCCGCGCGACAAATTCGGCTGCGTACGAGGCCTCTTTGTGTCACCGAGGCCCAACACTCACCAACGTCAATAGTCTGACAGCCCATAGCAAAAGCCACCGGCCGGGAGGACGCAGAGTCCAGTTCTCTGTGATCTCGCAGGTATGCAGATTTTCACCACACGGCCCGGCGGGTCGGCGCGCGGGTTGCTATGTCACCTGGCGCACCCTCATGTCATCTGCACGCCTTCACGACGTCAGCGAGCTATCGATGCGAGTCGATGAACGGTCGACGGATGTTGCCGTCACCCTTGGGCACCCTTTCGGTGGACCGCTGCGACGCCGCGGCGAGCCGGTGCGACTGGGTATCCCGTTTCCCAAGGGCGTCTGTCGCGACGAGGGGGCGATCGGTCTCGATGGGCCGTGGGGACCGATGGCCGTGCAGGCGCGAACCCTCGACCGCTGGGCGGACGGCTCGGCCCGGTGGGTGCTGCTCGAGTTCGACGCCTCTGTGGATGCCGGCATCGAGGCTGCCTACACCGTTCGAACCGACTTGTACCAGGCGATGCCGGCGATGCCGCTCGTTGTCACGTCAGTCGATGATTCGATAGAGGTCAACACCGGCGCGGCGCGATTTATGTTCCGGCGGAACGGCGCGTTTCCGTTCACCGTTATCGGCGTGGATGGGGCGCCTGCCCTCGACGTCGCGCGGAGCGGTCTCGTCGCCGAACTCGGCAACGGCACGCGGCTTGGGACGCGCATCCGGAGCCTGCGCGTCGAGGAGCAGGGAACGCTGCGTGCGACCGTGCACGTCGAGGGGACGCTGGGCACCTGGCGTGGCCGGGGGTGGAATCCGCGCCTCGAGGTCGAGTTCCGCGCGCATTTCTTTGCTGCTTCGGCGACGGTACGGGGTGAGCTGACCATCCGGAACCCTCGTCGCGCACGTCACCGCGGTGGGATCTGGGAGCTCGGCGACGCGGGCGCGGTGGAGATTCGCGATCTGTCGCTCACGCTCGCATTGCCTGTCGATCGACCGGCGGTGCGGCTGCGATGCTCGCAGGAGATCGACGCGCCGTTCGAGGATTGCGACTTCCCGTTCGCCATCGCGCAGTACTCGAGCGGCGGCGAGAACTGGCGCAGTCCGGCGCACCGCAACCGGCATGGGATCGTGCCGCACGAGCAGCGCGGGTACCGCCTGCGTGCCGGGTCAGCGGAACGGATCGGCCGGCGTGCGACGCCGGTGGTCGCTCTTTCCGGCAGACGCGGCTCGCTCGCGCTGGCCGTCCCCGCCTTCTGGCAGAACTTTCCAAAGGCCATTGAAAGCGACGGGACCGCCCTGGTGCTGCGGTTGTTCCCCGGCACATACGCTGATGTGCACGAGCTGCAGGGGGGCGAGCAGAAGACGCACGAGTTCTACATCGCGTTCGGCCATGACACCGTCACCGATATGCCGCTCGATTGGTGCCGCGCACCGCTCCTCGCGTCGGTGGATCCGCACACCTGCTGCCGGTCCGACGCTGTTCGGTACCTGATCCCTGCGATTGAGGATCCCGATGAGGGCTACCTGTCGCTCGTGGCCGCGGCGCTCGGGCCGCACGGTTTCCTGAACCGGCGCGAAGTGATCGACGAGTACGGCTGGCGCAACTTCGGCGATGTCTATGCCGATCACGAAAGCGCATTCCAGCCGGCGAATGCGCCGCTCATCTCGCACTACAACAACCAGTACGACCTGATCTACGGGTTCGGCTGCCAGTTTCTGCGCACGGGTGACGGCCGGTTTCATCAGCTCATGACCGAGCTCGCGTCACACGTGGCCGACATCGACATCTATCACACCGACCGTGACAAGGCGGCGTACAACCACGGACTGTTCTGGCACACGTTTCACTACGTGGACGCGGGCATCTCGACCCACCGTTCGTATCCGCGCGCCGATCGGGTGTGGGGCGGGGGGCCGTCGGCGGAGCACAACTACACGTCCGGGTTCGCGCTGCATTACTTCCTGACCGGCGATGCGCGCTCGCGTCGGGCGGTTCTCGAGCTCGCCGACTGGGTCATTGCGATGGACGACGGCCGCCGCAGCCGTTTCCGCTGGCTCGATCGCGGCGCGACGGGTCTGGCGAGCGCCACGGGATCGTTTCACTATCACGGTCCCGGGCGCGGCGCGGCGCACTCGATTCTCGCCCTGCTGGACGCGACACGCGTGTCCGGCGAACTGCGTTACCTCCGCAAGGCAGAGGATCTCGTTCGCCGGTGCGTGCATCCTGAAGACGACATCGCGTCGCGGCGCCTCGACGACATCGAGAACCGGTGGTCGTATTCCGCATTCCTGCAGGCGCTCGGCACGTATCTCGACTTCAAGGCGGAGCGCGGCGAGCTCGACGAACGCTATGCGTACGCGCGCGCGAGCCTGCTCCATTACGCGCGCTGGATGGCCGCCCACGAGTACCTGTATCTCGACAAGCCCGATCGTCTCGAGTACCCGACCGAAACGTGGGCCGCGCAGGAGATCCGGAAAGCGTGCGTCTTCCACTACGCGATGATGCATGCGTCGGGCGACGAGCGCGTGCGCTTCCGCGAGCGGGCGGAATTTTTCTACCGCGGTGCCATCGACGAGCTGCGGCGCCGCCAGACGAGCGCGTGTACCCGCGCGCTGGCGCTGCTGATGTCGTTCGGGTTCTCGCAGGCCTGGTTCCGGAGGACGCCAGACGCCACGGCGCCGTCCCCGGAGGTCACGGCGCCTGATTTCGGCCGGCCGCTTTCGTTCACCCCTCAACGAGCGCGCGCGGTGCGCCGGGCGGTCGTGCTGGCCGCCGCGGCGTTCCTCACGTTGGTCGTGCGACTTCTCTGGTAAGGGACCATGTCGAGCAACCCATCCGACGACACCGCCCATCCCATCGAAACCGCCGAGCTGCAGGCAGTCGTGCTCGAATCGATCGCGCAGCTCAACAGGAGCCGTACACCGGGCGAACAACTCGAGGTGTCGCCCACGGCTCCGATTTTCGGCAACGCAAGCCCGCTCGACTCCCTCGGCCTCGTCGCGCTGCTCATTGAAATCGAAGAGCGGCTCGCCGACCGGGGCATGACGATCACGCTGGCGAACGAGCGCGCGATGTCGCGGGCCCGCAGCCCGTTTCGCGACGTCCCGACGCTGCTGACGTATCTCGAGGAGGTGGTAGCGCAGCGGCCATGAGCGATCGTCATGTGCTGATCACCGGCGCCACGCGCGGCCTCGGCCGGTCGCTCGCCGAGCACTACCTGGCTCAGGGTGACACGGTGATCGGATGCGGACGCGGTCCCTCCCCGCTGAACCACGAGCGCTACGTCCACGCCTGTGTTGACGTGGCCGACGAAGCGGCCGTCAAGGCGTTGTTCGCCGACCTCCGCCGCCGCGTGGACCGACTCGACGCGCTCATCAACAACGCCGGCATCGCAAGCATGAATCTCATGGCCCTGACGCCGGTTGACGTCGCGCGCCGCATCATGGAGACGAACTTCCTCGGCACGTTCCTGTTCACGCAGGCCGGCCTGCGCCTGCTGCGGCGCTCGAAGCACCCGCGGATCGTCAACGTCTCCACCATCGCGGTGCCGCTCGGTCTCGAAGGCGAGTCGGTGTACGCCGCCTCGAAGAGCGCTGTCGAGACGTTCACGCGCGTGACGGCGCGGGAGCTCGGACAGTGGGGCATCACGTGTAATGCGGTGGGTCCGTCGCCGGTCCGCACGGACCTCACGCGAAACGTCTCGGAGGAGGCGATGACGAAGCTCATCGCACGCCAGGCCGTGCCACGCTGGGCCGAGCCGTCGGACGTCGCCAACGTCGTGGACTTCTTTCTCCGGCCGGACAGCGGGCTTGTCACTGGCCAGGTCGTTTACCTCGGAGGCGTCGCATGATCGACTGGCTGTTCGAACATCTTGGTCGGAATCGCTCCGCAGGCGCCGTCGGGACTCCCGGGCGAACGCATACGTACGGCGAGCTGCTCGACACGATTCAGGCCAGGATCGAGGACCTCGCCCGCATCGATGTCACGCCGGGCACCGTTGCGAGTCTCGAAGGCGACTATGGCGCGGACTCGATTGCCTGCTTCCTGGCGCTTGCCGCGCGCGGCGCAATCATCGTGCCGATCTCGAGCGACGCGGCGCGCTCGCGTGACGATTTCCTGGAGATCGCCGAGGTCGAGCTGCGGGTGTCGCCGTCGACCGGCGAGCTTCGGCGCACCGGCCGTGCGGCATCGCACGCGCTCCATCAGCGGCTGCGCGAGCGGCAGCATGCGGGCCTCGTGCTTTTCACCTCGGGCTCGACGGGCACTCACAAGGCCGCGGTGCACGACCTCACGGCGCTGCTCGAGAAGTTCAAGGTTGCGCGCAACTGCTACCGCACGCTGGTGTTCCTTCAGATCGACCACATCGGCGGCGTGAACACGTTGTTCTACACGCTGTCCAACGGCGGAATGAGCGTGGTGCCAAGGGACCGATCGCCGGACGGTGTCTGCCAGTCGATCGAGGAGCATCGGGTCGAGCTGCTGCCGACGTCGCCGACGTTCCTGAATCTGCTGCTGCTCTCCAACGCCTCCACACGGTACGACATCTCGTCGCTGAGGCTCGTCACCTACGGCACCGAACCAATGCCGGAGAGCACGCTGGCGCGGCTCTCCGCGGCATTTCCGCATGCCGAGCTGCAGCAGACGTACGGTTCGACCGAATTCGGCATTCTTCGCTCGAAATCACGTGGACGCGACTCCCTGTGGGTGCGCGTCGGCGGTGAGGGGTACGAGACGAAGGTGATCGACGGACGACTGTGGGTGCGTTCCAAGTCCGCGATGCTCGGCTATCTCAACGCGCCGAGCCCGTTCGATGCCGATGGCTTCCTCGATACGGGCGACCTCGTCGAGTCCGATGGCGAGTGGCTGCGCATCCTCGGCCGTCGGAGCGAGGTGATTAACGTGGGAGGGAGCAAGGTTCATCCGGCAGAGGTCGAGAGCGTGCTGCTCGCCCTCGACAACGTGACCGACGCCTGCGTGCGCGGTGAGCCGCACCCGATTGTCGGGCAGATTGTCACCGCCACCGTTCGGCTGGCGAGCGCGGAGCGTCCCGCGGAGTTCCGCGCGCGGATGCGAAGCTTCTGCATGGAGCGGCTCGAGCCGTACAAGGTGCCGGCGCGCGTCACGCTCAGCGACCAGCCGCTCTATTCACAACGCTACAAGCGCGTCCGCAAGGCGGGGCCGATTGAGGAAGGTGCATCGTGAGCCGCAGCGTCCTTCAATCGGTTCGGGCGGCGGCGAAGATCGCGATCGATGCGTGCGCGCTGGTACTGGTCGCGCCGGCTGCGGCCACGGCATGGATCGAGCGGAAGCGCTCGCCGTACGGCGAATCGGTATTCGGGCTCTGGGCGCAGATCATGGCCCTGATCCCCGGAACACCCGGCGTCGTGGCTCGACGGGCCTTCTACCGGTTGACGCTCGACGAGTGCCGCGGCGACTTCTATATCGGCTTTGGAACGATCTTCACCCATCGCCGCGCGCGAATCGCGGAGGGAGTGTTCGTGGGGGCCTACGCGCTCATCGGCTGCGCCGTGCTCGGGCGCGGCTCCCTCATCGGCAGCCGCGTCAGCCTGCTCAGCGGCGGCGGCCAGCACGAGCTTCGCCCGGACGGGACATGGTCGGCGGGCGATCCCACACGAAGCCGGCAGATTGAGATCGGTGAGCACGCCTGGATCGGCGAGGGCGCGACGATTCTCGCCAACGTGGGGCCGCAGACGATGGTCGCGGCGGGCGCGGTGGTGTCAACGCCCGTGCCGGCGCGCATCATGGTCGCGGGGAACCCGGCGCGCTTCGTCAGAGTCCTCAAGCCGCGGCCGCCGCGGCCGGAGACCGATGCAGGAAGGACATATGTCGAGGGAATACCAGCCGTCGATTGATTGGCTCAAGGCGATCGGCCTCACGCTGATAGTGCTCGGGCACTTCGCCGACGCGGCGATGCTGACGCTTCTGCCGCCGATCTATCCCAAGCAGATAGGCGTCGCGCTGTTTCTCTACGCCGCCGGCTATGGCCTGGCGCGCGAGCAACGATCGACGTGGCAGGTGCTGTCCCGTCGACTGTTCGATGTGTACCTATACGGTCTGGCGGCGGCGCTGCTCATCAGCGTGATCGGGCTTGCCACCTTCGGGGATGCGCTCGAAAGCAATTACCTGCCCTTCATCGCTGGCGTGAACGTCGTGCTCGACGATTTCCCGGCGAACCCGACGACGTGGTACATCGGCGCGTACGTGCACATCCTGCTCGTCTGGGGCCTCGTGCTGCGGCGGTTCGACCTGCGTTATCGCACCGTGGCGATGATCCTCGTTGGCGAGGTGATCGTTCGTGCCGCCCTGATCCAGTCCGCAGGCGCGTTTGTCGCGTACATGAACGTCTCGAACTGGATAACCGTTTTCGCCCTCGGCCTCGTGGAGGGCAGGGCGCGGGCGTTGCCCGCCCACGGAACAGGTCATGTCGTCGATCGCGGAGCGCGGCTGTCCCCGTGGACCGCCGCCGCATTTCTCGTCGCGTTCGTGGTCGCATGGACGATGACGCTCGCTCGGATCCCGGTGAGAACGGGCTTCCCATTCATGACGATCGCGCTCGTGCCACAGGCGTCCGCGTTTGCAACCTCGGTGGCCGTTTCGACGCTGTATCTGGTGTGCACGATTCTGACGGTTCGAGCCGTGCGGTCCGTGCCCGCTCCCGCGGTGGTGCGCTTCGTTGCGAGGAACACGCTGATCGTGTTCATCGCGCACATGCCCGTCTACTACGCCGTGCAGCCCGTCGTAAGGGCCGCGGCCTCGGGATATTGGACCCGGGTGCTGCTGTATTTGATCGTGGGTTACGTGGCCCTGCTGATCGTGTCCGAGGTCGTTCAGCGGCTCACGAACCGCCTGCGACTGCGGGAGCGCGTGTTGAGCGCTATCACACCGTCGCCGTCGCCGGTCGCAGGCTCAAGCGGGCGGAGCTCATTTGAGTTGACATGAAGCAGTACGTAGGCCGGGTCTTTAGACCCGGCCCAGGGTCCTGCGAACCGACACAGCCTCTTGCAGGATAGGCAGAAGATCGGACAAGCACTCGCGCCAGCCGAGCTGCGCGAGATCCGCGCACTCGGCAAGACGCCGGCGCCCTGCCGGCATCAGCTCGAGAAGCGACAGCACGGAGCTCGCGTAGGCGTCCACATCCGAAGCCACCAGACACGCCCGGCGTACCTGGCTGGGCAGGCCGAGATCCACCGCCGGCGTGACGACCATCGGAATCCCGGCCGCGACCGCTTCGAGCACCTTGTTCTGCACGCCTCGCGCCTCGAAGAGCGGCGCAATGCCGACCGCGGCGTCCCACAAATAGGGTCTGACGTCCGGCACGGCCCCGGTCACCTCGATCGAGCGGTCTGAGTCGGTGAGCGCCCGTACAGCCGGAGTGGGATTCCTGCCGACCAGCGTCAGCCGCGCGTCGGGACGCTTCGCGCGAATGAGGGGCCACACCTTCGTAGCAAACCAGATCGCGCCTCGCTCGTTGGGTCGATAGTCAAGGACCCCGCAGAAGACGACGCGCGGAGCCGACGCGGGCGGACCAGCGGGCCGGAACGCCTCGAGGTCGATTCCGTTCGGCACCACCCGGACGTCCGCGTCAGGGACGCGCGAGGCCAGCGCACTCCGCTCCCGGTCGTTGACGACGAGCGTCGCGTGCGCCGCGCGGGCCGCGGTTTCCTCGAATGGAGCGAGGCAGCGTGCCTCGCGCGCATAGATCCACCCCATGGGCCCGCGCGTGGTGCGTGCGTAATCGGCCCACTTCTCGGAGTCGACATCCACGAGATCCATCACGAACGCGACATCGGCGAGCGGATGCCGCCCGGCGAACCGCGCCATCCCCGAACAGTACGCGAGCACGACGTCGGGCCGCTTCTCGGCCGAAATCGTCGCCAGAGCGCGCTCGACCGCCGGAGCGTCGAGGAGCGAGTGGGTGAGCGGGCGGCTCGAACCGAGCCGAACGGCGCCCTTCACGAGATTGCGCATGCGCGGCACCTGCGCCAGCGTGACGCTCGCCGTCAGGTCGCGAAGCGCCGCCGCCCGCGAACGCTCCTCGTCGTCGTGGACGAGCGAGAACAGGTGCACCTCCGCGGACGTGGCAAGAGCGCGCAACATGTGATGAGCGCGAATCCGATCTCCGCGGTCAGGAGCGTACGGCAGCCGATGGGTCAGATACAGGATACGCATGGTAGGGGGGCGGTTGATTTCGGTTGCCGATTACGCGCGCCGGAACGCCAGCGGCCGTGACATTCGGAGGAATCGACCTGGTGACGACCGCGCCTGCGCCAACGATCGCGTTGGCGCCGACGTCCCCCATGACGACGCTGTTGGCGCCAATCCAGGCACCGGCGCCAATCTGGACGTGGCGCACGATGCCGGGCTGCGCGCGCATGGGAATCGAAAGATCGTGGCTGCCATGTGTGTGGCCGCCGCTCGGAACGTGAACGCCCGGTGCGAGCATCGCGTCGGCGCCGATGTCGACGAGGCCCAGGCGGCAGGCCGGCCCCACGTAGGCGTTCCTGCCGAGGCGGGCTCCGATCCTGGAAAAGACAGTGCCGAATTCGACGGTGCACCCCTTGTCGCACGCGTCGAGCACCCGCATGAGGAAGGCACGGCGAAGATACTGGCCGACCAGCCCCGGCACGAGCGCCAGAAGCTGCGTCGAGCCTTCGAGCGCACGATCGGGGCCGAGCACCCTCCGTCTCACCGTGAACGACACGAGCATCGGCGTGACGGCGAGCGTTGCCGCGAATCGCGCCAGAGCTTTCAATGCTTCGCGCATGCTAGGCCGACCTCATCGCCAGCGCGCGTCCGGTACGCGAGGCACGTGACGCGATCAGTCGCTCGTAGATCGCCTCGAGCGCCCGGTTGCGTGCCGCGAACGACAGGGGACCCTCGACGCGCTCACGCGCGGCGCGGACCCGCGCGCGCGTCGACGCCGGATGCGCGACCGTCTGCTCCACCGCGGAGGCAAGAGCGCTCACATCGCCGGGACGCACCAGCAGCGCGTGCACGTCGCTGGTGATGAGCTCCGAGGTGCCTCCGACGTCGGTCGCGACGATGGGAATCTCCAGCGCCATGGCCTCCAGCAGCGCGTTTGACGTGCCTTCGTCGTCGGACGACTGGATGAAGAGATCGAAGGCCTGGCTGATACGAACCACGTCGCGTCGATACCCCAGCAACGTGCATCGCTTCTGCAGGCCGTGCTGCGCGACGAGCGCCTCGAGCCGCGGACGCCACGAGCCCTCGCCGACCAGCGCCAGGCGAAGCAGCGGAAAGCGGTTGCGGAGCGCAGCCACGGCGTCAATCAACACGTCGTAGCGCTTTTCGCTTTCCAGCCGGCCGACGGCGCCAATCACGACGTGTTCGGGCGCCACGCCAAGCTCCGCTCGCGCCGAAGCAGCCACCGCGGAATCCCGGCGGAACTTCACGACATCGACGCCGTTGAGCAGCGTCAGGATGCGCTCCGGCCGCACCCGGCACCGTTCCAGCTCCTCACGAATCTGCCGCGATACGACAATGACGAGCGGAAAGGCTCGAAGCAGGTATTTGTCCGCGGGGTAGTACAGGAGCCGCTCACGCGCCGTCAGGCCGCACCAGTTGTGAACCGTAGCAAGCGGGATGGCGCCGGTCCGCCAGGCCAGCAGCAGCGCGAGGAGATCGGTTTTGTAGTCGTGTGAATGGACGATGTCGATGCCGCGCTCGACAACCAGGCGTCGAAGCGCGGGCCATACTGCCCAATCGAAGGAGTGGCGCTCGGGCACGGCGGTGAAATCGATCTTCATCGCCGCCGCATGCGTCCCGATTGAGAAGGTCTCGTCGCGGCCGTCGCGCAGATAGCAAACCGTCACGGCATAGCGCGACGGATCGCTCGCCGCCGCGCCGGCGAGAATGGTCTTGTCGGGTCCTCCGCCGCTCCCGCGCGCGCTCCTCAGCTCGAGAATGCGGATCGGCGCGCTCACGATTGGACGCTCCGCGGCGTGAAGACCGCGGGCGCAGGCACCCGGACCCGGTTCCTGTCTCCTCGGTCGATCCGCTCGGCACTCTCGGCAACAGCGCGGTACGTCACCTGGCCGATTGCATCCCAGTCGTATCGCTGCGCGGCGAGCTTTCGTGCGTGCGCCGAACGACGAGCCGCGCGGACGGGATCGAGCAGGACGTCGGTGACCGACTCCGCAAAATGGTCGCGTTCGGCGAGCGAGAGATGATGGTCTGCGATCACGGCAAGGCCTTCGGCCGCGACCGCGGTCGCGACGACAGGGACGCCCGCCGCGAAGGCCTCGATTATCTTGAGCCGCGTGCCGCCTCCGGCTTCGAGCGGCACCGCGAGCACCTGCGCATCGCGCAGGTACGGTGCGATGTGCGGTACTCGTCCGGTGACTTCGACGCCCGGCAACGCGGCCAGCGACTGGACCTCCGGGGTTGGATCCGCGCCGACGATGCGAAGGCGCGCGGCCGGGATGCGGCGGCGCACGGCCGGCAGGACGACGCTCGCGAGGAAGTTCACGGCCGACACGTTCGGCGGCCACGACATCGTCCCGACGAAGAGGATGATCGGCTCGGCCGAATATCCGCCTCCGCGCAACGGCGCATATGCGCGCGTGTCAACGCCGTTCGGCGCGAGGTACACACGAGAGGCGCCGAGGTTGCTGTAGTGCTCGGCATCGCGCTCGGAGACAGCCACGATGGCTCGCGCCGTCCGAGCCGCACGCCGCTCCATCCGGGCGAGGAGGCGCCCTTCGCGCTGCAGGTAGCGCCTGCGCAGCGCTCCGCGGGATTCGTCGCCGGTCCGGCCCGCGAGCTCCGAATAGACGTTGTGACAGTCGACGACGAACGGCGTCGATCCACAGAGGTCCGCGTACTGGAACGAATCGAGATGATCGAAATACCAGACGTCGGGGGGATCCGCCGCCGCCTCGCGCGCCAGCAGCTGCCGGACGGCATGCCAGCGGTGTCGCAAGTACATGACGTAGGGCTGGAACGTGAACGCGGCCCGCGCCGCGCGGCAGCCCTCGCGCAACGCCGACCTTTCCGGCACCGCCACGGGACGAAAGTCAACGAGCACCTGTGTCAGGGCCGCACACGCCTCGGCGTCGAAGCTCGCGGTGGGTGCGACGAGCCTGACGTAGCACGAGCCTGCCAGGGCCCGTATGAGGTGAAAGCTGCGGAGATGCCCGCCGCGGTCAAGGGGCCACGGTGGCTGGCTGGTTACGGCGAGCACCGAGAGCGGCCGGTTCATGGACGGACCTCGTTTCGCGGTGACGGCGCGGCATGTCCGGCCCTGAACTGTCCTGCCCTGAGGACCGTCGACGGCGCGATCGTGAATCTCCCTGCCAGTGGGCGGGAAAGTCTGCCATCCGCCACACTTTGTTGGCGCAATCGGGTTGACTTTTTCATGGTGTCCAGGCGAAGGAGCGCTCCCCGGCCGGTGCCGCCCCGCGATTGGTCGCCTTGACGCTCGTCGGGGGACGCCGGCCTGATGGCGGAGCCTTTGCTCCTCCCACCGTGACAAAGCAAGGAAAGGACCGATGACGGCTTCCCTCCAGGAATCGATTGGCGCGCCCGTCTCCCAGGCGGCGTGCTCCGCAGACGCCCCGGGCATCCTGCTCCTGAGCGAGCTGTTTCCGCCCGCAGTCGGCGGCAGCGCGGTGCTCCTTGCGGGGATCTACTCGCGCGTGCCGTTGGACGTCCTCGTCCTGACCGACACGGTGGCGTCCCCGGGGGCGGACGAGGAACGGCGGGGCCGCCTGCGTGTGCTTCGACGGGGGATTGCCACGCGGCGCTGGGGTGTCATCGACGTCGCCGGCCTGGCCCACCACCTGCGCGTGGCCTGGCACGTGCGGACGCTTGGCGCGAAGTCAATCGTCCACTGCGCGCGGGCGCTGCCCGAGGGCCTCGCTGCCGCGATGGCGCGGACCGCGGGCGGGCCGCCGTTCGTGTGCTGGACGCACGGCGAAGACCTGGTTACCGCGTCGACCTCGCGCGAGTTGTCGTCGCTGACGACATGGGTCTACCGGCGCGCGGCGGCCGCAGTCGCCAACAGCCGCAACACGGCGCGGCTCCTGCTGGACATCGGCGTGCCGGGCGAAAAAATCGAGGTCGTCTATCCCGCGGTCGACGCGTCCCGGTTCCATCCGGGCGTCGACGGCCGCTGGCTGCGGCAGCGACTCTCGCTGCACGACGACACCGTGCTGCTGCTCTCAGTGGGCCGTCTGCAGCGGCGGAAAGGGCACGATGTCACGCTCGCCGCGCTCTCGCAGCCCGGGACCGAGGTGCGCCGATGGCACTACGCCATCGTCGGCGATGGGCAGGAACGCAAACGGCTGGAACGCCTGGCAGCCGACTACGGTGTTACCGACCGCGTGACGTTCGTCGGCGAAGTCGCTGACGAAGAGCTCCCCGCCTGGTATGCAGCCTCGGACATCTTCATCATGCCCAATCGCGTTGACGAGGGTGATATCGAGGGGTTCGGCATCGTATTCCTCGAAGCCGCCGCAGCAGGACGTCCGGTTATCGGGGGCGACAGCGGCGGCGTACCCGAAGCGGTCGAGCGAGACGAGACCGGCTTGCTCGTCGACGGAACGAGTCCGCAGGCGGTTGCCGAGGCCATTCGCGCTCTGGCGTGGGCGCCACACTTGCGGGCTCGATTCGGACGGGCGGGGCGCGACCGGGTCATTCGGCGCTTTACGTGGGCCCGCGCCGCGGAACAGGTCATGAGTCTTCACGCCCGCGTGGCCGCCGGCCGGTAGCCGATGCTGCGCAGCCTCTTTGTCCTCGCCGTGATGTTGCCCGGGGCCTACTTTGCGCTCCGCAACCGGTTCGCTGCGCTGTTGCTCTACATATGGTTCGGGTTGTTCCGGCCGCAGGACTGGCTGTGGATCGATGTGACGAGCCTGCGGTTGTCGCTGCTGCTCGGGGTCGTTCTCGTGCTTCCTTCGTTCATCGGCGGCATCTGGCCGAATCTCACACATCCGCTGAGCGTGGGCACGTTTGCGTTTCTCCTGACGGGCATCATCGCGCAGTTCGGCGCAATCGATCCGGACGTCGGGTTGGAGTGGCTGGACTTCCAGACTCGACTCACCCTGATTTGTCTGATGACGGTGACGTTGATGACGACCCGGCGGCGCCTCCTGCTTCTGGTCGCGGTAATTGGCGGGTCGCTCGGGTTCCACGCCGCCAAGGCGGGATTCGCCTCGGCACTGGGAGGTGGCGTGCGCTTCTACGACGGGCTGGCCGGCGCCTTTCCCGACAACAACGGGTACGCGCTGGTGACCGTCATGGTGATGCCGATGCTGCTCGTCACGGCGCAGAACCTCGTCGAGGATCGCTGGAAGTGGGTGCGGCGCGGTTTCTACGCTGCCGTCGCGCTCTGCGGCCTCACCGTTGTCAGCACGTTCTCACGCGGCGGGTTCCTGGCACTGGCCCTCTCGATGCTCACCTACATCATGCTGCAACGCCGTCGCGTCGGCGCGTTGGTCGGGCTCGCCGTACTCGCCGGCGTCGCGTATATGGTGGTGCCTGTTCCGGACGGTTATCTCGACCGGCTCCAGACGATTCACACCTATGAGGAAGTGGACGACGAGTCGGCACTCAGCCGGCTGCATTTCTGGCGCGTGGCGATGGTGATGGCCAACAACAATGCCTTCGGCGTCGGCATGCGTAACTTCGAGGCCGCCTACAACCATTACGACTTCTCGTACGGCAAGTTCGGCCTCCGCCGGTCGGTACACAGCAGCCACTTCCAGGTGCTGGCGGAGCACGGGTTCCCGGGCGCGTTCATCTGGGTCGTGATGTTCGCGCTCGCCTTCCTGCTCGCGTTGCGCGTGCGCCGCCGATCCAGGCATCCGGATCTCACGTCTGAGGAAAGGCGCTTCTACTTCACCATGGCCAACGCGCTGATGGTGTCGATGGTCGGATTCATTGTTGGCGGCTCGTTTGTCGCAAGCGCGTTGAACGACGTGACGTGGTTGACGTTCGCCATGGTGGCATCGCTCGATCGATTGGCGCATCAGCCGGTCGCTGTGCCCGTACTCTCGCCAGCACCGCAGCTTGCCGGACCGATCTCGTGACGGCCGGTCCTCGTCCCGTCGTGATGCACGTCGTGCTCAACCTGACGCCGGGAGGCACCGAGCGTCTCGTCGTGGAGATGGCGAGACGCATGGCGGCTTCGATCCGGGCCGTTGTGTGCTGTCTCGAGGGCGCCGGGCCGCTTGCCGCGGAGCTCGACGAGGTGGGCGTGCCGGTCATCGAGCTGCATCGGCGGCCCGGCTTCCGGCCCTCTCTCGGATACCGGATAGCCCGGACGGCGGATGCGCACGGCGCGACCGTACTGCACTGTCATCAGTACACGCCGTTTGTATACGGGCAGATCGCACGGTCGGCCCGCCGCGGCCTACGCCTCGTGTTCACTGAACATGGCCGGTCGGCCGATGGTCCGCCGTCACGAAAGCGGCAGCTGGTCAATCCGTTCCTCGCGCGTCTGCCAGGAAAGTTGTACGCGGTCAGCGAGGCGTTGCGTGCCGACATGACCGCCGAAGGCTGGCCGGCACATTGCGTTGGCGTCATTCATAACGGCATCGATCCAGGACCTCGCGTGACCGATGCCGAACGCGCAGCGGCGCGCGCCTACCTCGGTCTTCCCGCCGATGCAATCGTGTTCGGGACCGCCGCACGCCTCGATCCCGTCAAGAACCTCGATGGGGCGCTGGAGGCATTCCGGATCGTGCAGGCGCGCGCACCGGGTTGCCGCTTCGTCATCGTCGGCGATGGTCCGGAGCGAGCGCGCCTGGAACACCTCGCGCGCGAATCGGGCCTGGCGGAGTCGGTGATGTTCACCGGGTTCCGGGCCGATGTGCGGCAGTTGCTGCCGGCGTTCGATGCCTACGTCAACAGCTCGGTGTACGAGGGCGTCTCGCTCACGCTGCTCGAGGCCATGGCGGCATCGCTCCCAGCGGTTGCGACGGCAGTCGGCGGCACACCGGAAGTCGTGACGGTCGACACCGGGCTCCTCGTCCCTGCACGGGCGCCGGATACGCTGGCGGGGGCAATGCTCGTGCTCGCGGTCTCGCCCGAGCGCCGGGCCGCGCTGGGCGCCCAGGCCCGGCGCCGCGTCGAGATGCTCTTCAGCGTCGAGCGCATGGTCGCGCGGTACCTCGAGATCTACGGCATCACATCACATCCGACTGCTGAAGAAGTCGCTGCCGGCGCAGACTTCGGTCCTCGCCGGCGGGCCATTCGAGCGTGACCGAGCCGCCTTCGCGTGACGAGACGCCGCCGGTCGCTGGCGGCGCTGGCCAGCACTTTGCTCAGGTGGCCCTAACTCGGGAGTAGCCAATGTGTGGTATCTGCGGCGCTGCCGCGCTCGACGGACTGCTGGATCCCGGTATTCGCGCCGCACTTCCCGCGATGACCGATGCGCTTCGCCACCGCGGGCCGGATGGCGAAGGGCGGGTCAGCGACGAGTTCGCCGCGCTCGGCCATCGGCGGCTCGCCATCATCGATCGCGCCTCCGGCAACCAGCCGATGCCGAACGAGGACCGGTCGGTCTGGGTCGTGTTCAACGGTGAAATCTACAACCATCACGCGCTGCGCCGCGAGCTGATCGCTCGCGGCCACACGTTCCGCACGACGTCGGACACCGAGGCCATCGTTCACGCGTACGAGGAATGGGGCGAGGGGTGCGTCGCGCGCTTCGACGGGATGTTCGCGTTCGCGGTGTGGAATCGACGACGGCGCGAGCTGCTCCTCGCGCGCGATCGGCTCGGCAAGAAGCCGCTCTTCTATGCCGTGCTCGGCGGCGCGCTCCACTTCGCCAGTGAGATCAAATCGCTGTACTACAGTCCCGCGTGGGACGGATCGATCGACACGAGCGGGCTCGAAGCGTACGTCTCACTCGGCTATTTCCTCGCGCCGAAGACCATCTATCGTCACGTCGCCAAGCTCGAGCCCGCGCATTATCTCGTGCTGCGCGATGGCCGGATCACGGACGCGCCGTACTGGGACATCGAGCGGTTCGATGACGATACGCGCTCGGGCGAGGCGCTGGCCGCCGACGTTTCGGACACGATTCGCGAGGCCGTCCATGCCCGCCTCGAGAGCGAGGTCCCGCTCGGCGCGTTCCTGTCTGGCGGCATCGATTCGGGACTCGTCGTCTCCTACATGGCCGAGGCGATGAACCAGCCGGTCGTCACGACCAGCGTGGGCTTCGGAGAGCGCGGTCACAACGAGCTGCCGCTGGCGGCGCTGACGGCGCGGCGCTGGGGAACCGATCACGCCGAGCAGATCGTCAAGCCTCACCTCGATGGCATCGTCGACGTCATCGTCGACGCGTTCGACGAACCGTTCGCGGATTCGTCGGCGATTCCAACGTACTTCGTGTCGGCCGCGGCGCGGCAGCGCGTCACCGTGGCGCTCACCGGCGATGGCGGCGACGAGATCTTCGGCGGCTACGGCTTCCGCTACGTGCCGCACCTGCTGGAGGATCGTGTCCGCCGGCTTCTGCCACCGGGCAGCGCACCGGTTCTTCGGACGGTGGGCAGATTGTGGCCCCGCAATCCACGTCTGCCGCAGTATCTGAGGCTCGGCACGATTTTCGAGAACCTCGCGCGGGACTCGGCGGCCGCGTACTACGCGGACCTGTGCATTCTGAAGCCTGGGCTGGCGCGGTCGCTCGTCGGCCTGCCCGCGTTGACCGACTGGCGGGAGAGCGAACCGTTCGACACCGTGACCGCGCCGTACCGGCGATGCCCCTCGATCGATCCCGTTCAGAAGGCCGAATACGCCGATCTCAAGATCTATCTGCCGAACGATCCGCTGGTGAAGGTCGACCGCATGAGCATGGCGAACAGTCTCGAGATTCGCTGTCCACTGCTCGACCACCGCGTCGTCGAACGTGCGTTTGCCATTCCGCGGCGCGAAAAGCTGCGGCGGCTCGAGCCGAAGGCGGTGCTCCGCCGGATCGCCCGCGAGCGACTGCCGAAGGAGCTGCTCGAGGTGCCGAAGCATGGGTTCACCGCGCCGGTCGGCGAGTGGCTCGCTGGCGAGCATGCGGACGCGTATTGCGATGAGGTGCTGCGGCCCGGGTCGGCCGTGTCGTCGTGGCTCGACATGTCGCTGCTGCGCCGCGCGTTCAGCGCACATCGCCTGCGGGTCGCCGATTACGCGCACGTCCTGTGGGCCACACTCCTGCTCGAACGGTGGGCGAGACGGGAAAGGCGATATCGGCACGTACGGCCCAACTACTCGCTGCAGGAGCTGGTGTCGTGACTATGCCGGCCCAAGGGCGGACGATCGTCCGCCGGAGTGACTGGATCGCAAAGGCGGACTTCGGTCCTGCAACCTTGAGTCGCCCCATCACCGGGGTCAGACCAGGGTCTGACCCCGGTCTGACCCCGTTCGGCGGCCACAACGGGTACCAAATTCGCGTTTGGAGCCGCATAACGGGCTGATGGACGCCACAGTCGCCGTGCTTCCACTGACCGGGTGTCTGGTTGGGTTTCTCGTCGGCGCCACCGGCATGGGCGGCGGCGCCCTGATGACGCCCTTTCTGATCCTCGCGATCGGCACGAGCCCTGTCGTTGCGGTCGGGACGGACCTCGTCTACGGAGCGACGACGAAGATCGTGGGCGCGTACCTGCACTGGCGGCAGGGGACGGTCGATCTGCAACTGGTCAAACGGCTCGCCTTGGCCAGCGTTCCGGGCGGGCTGGCCGCTGTCGCGACCGTGCGGCTGCTGGCTCACACGCCCGCCGTGGCGGACGCGTTCGTCCGTCGCGCGCTCGGGGGTGTGCTCGTCGTCGTTGCCGTGCTCATGCTTGCGCGGCTCGCCGGCGCGCTGCCGGCGGCGCTGTCCGAACGGTGGCGCCGCGCGCTCGAGGGCCGCGGGACACTGGTGGCCGGCGCGCTGGTGGGGGCGCTGGTCGGCTTCACGTCGGTCGGCAGCGGCGCCTTGCTCGTGCCGTTTCTCATCTGCGTGTTTCCGCAGAACTCCGCGCGGATTGTCGGCACCGACGTGTTTCACGCCGCGATCCTGCTGACGGCGACCGCGGCCGGACACGCCGAGCGCGGCGCCGTGGACTGGTCGTTGGCGGCCGCGCTGTTGATGGGGTCGATTCCCGGCGTGGCGCTGGGGAGCTGGATGTCGCCGCGGATTCCCGCGACAGCGCTTCGCGCGGGGCTGGCGAGCGTGCTGCTCCTGACCGGATTGACGCTCGTGTGAACCGGAGCTGACGTGAGTTGGCGGCACGCCGGCATCTTCAGGTGGGCTCCCGCCGGGTCTGAAGCCCGGCCTGCGACATGCCAACTCACGTGAGCTCCGGCCGTGAATCGCCGTATCGACCGATCTCTCTTCAGGTGGACACACAAGTGAACGGACCTGTCTCAACGCACGCCATCGCTCCGCCCCTGCCGGCGGAGCTGACACATCTTCAGCGCCTCGAGGCCGAGAGCATCCACATCATGCGGGAGGTCGTCGCCGAATGCGAACGCCCGGTGATGCTGTACTCGATCGGCAAGGACAGCTCCGTGATGCTGCACCTGGCGATGAAGGCGTTCTTTCCGGCGAAGCCGCCGTTTCCGTTCCTGCATGTCGATACGACCTGGAAATTCCGGGACATGATCGCGTTCCGCGACGAGACCGCGAAACGACTGGGCCTCGAGCTGCTGGTCCATACGAATCGGGAGGGGCTGGAAATGGGAATGAACCCGTTCCAGCACGGGTCGGCGCTCTACACCGACATCATGAAGACCGAGGCGCTCAAACAGGCGCTCGACAAGTACGCGTTCGACGCGGCATTCGGTGGCGCCCGCCGCGACGAGGAGAAATCGCGCGCGAAGGAACGGGTCTTTTCCATACGATCCGCGCAGCATCGCTGGAACCCGAAGCAGCAGCGGCCCGAGCTCTGGCGCGTGTACAACGCGCGCACGCGCAAGGGCGACAGCATCCGGGTGTTCCCCTTGTCGAACTGGACCGAGCTCGACATCTGGCAATACATCTATCTCGAGAACATCCCGATCGTCGGCCTGTACCTCACGAAGGAGCGGCCCGTCGTCCGGCGCGACGGCACCTGGATCATGGTCGACGACGACCGGATGCCGCTCGGGCCCGGCGAGCAGATCGAGACCCGGCGGGTGCGGTTCCGGACACTGGGCTGCTATCCATTGACGGGAGCCATCGAGAGCGACGCGAGCACGCTGCCGGCGGTCATACAGGAGATGCTCCTGACGCGCTACTCCGAGCGCCAGGGTCGTCTGATCGACAGCGATCAGTCGGCATCGATGGAGAAGAAGAAGATCGAGGGGTACTTCTGATGGCGCTCCCGTCGGCCTCGGCCAGCATCGACATCGACAGCTATCTCCGTACGCAAGAGCGCAAGAGCCTGCTGCGCTTCATCACGTGCGGCAGCGTCGACGACGGCAAATCGACGCTCATCGGCCGGCTCCTCTACGAGTCGAAGATGATCTTCGACGACCAGCTCGCGGCGCTGACCGCCGACTCGAAGAAGGTGGGCACACGAGGCGCCGAGCTCGATTTCGCGCTGCTCGTCGATGGGCTGTCGGCCGAGCGCGAGCAGGGGATCACGATCGACGTCGCCTATCGGTTCTTCTCCACCGACAAGCGCAAGTTCATCGTCGCCGACACGCCGGGCCACGAGCAGTACACGCGGAACATGATCACGGGCGCCTCGACGGCGGATCTCGCCGTCATTCTGATCGATGCGCGCAAGCGCGTCCTGACGCAGACCCGCAGGCACAGCTACCTCGTCTCGCTCCTGGGCATCCGGCGCGTCGTGCTGGCGATCAACAAGATGGATCTGGTCGATTACTCGCGCGACGTGTTCGACCGGATCGAGAGCGACTACCGCGAGTTCGCGGAGCGGATCGGCCTCTCCGACGTCACGTGCATTCCCGTCTCGGCGGTGTACGGTCACAACGTGATGAGGCCCGCGGCCGAAATGCCCTGGTATCAGGGCCCGACGCTGCTGGCGCACCTCGAGGCCGTGCCCGTCGGCGATGACGTCGCGTCCAAGCCGTTCCGGCTGCCGGTGCAGTGGGTAAACCGGCCGGATCGTGATTTCCGTGGCTACACGGGCGTCGTTGTTGGCGGCACGGCGCAGGTCGGCGATCCCGTGAGCGTGCTGCCCTCCGGCCGCCACTCACGAATCGATCGAATTCTCGTTGGTGATCGCCAGTCGCCCGCGGCCATGGCGGGACAGTCGGTGACGGTGACGCTCGCCGACGATATCGACGTAAGTCGGGGCGACGTGCTTGCCGCCGCAGATGCGCCGCCGGCCGTGGCGGACCAGTTCGAGGCCACGGTCGTGTGGATGCACGAACGGCGGATGCTGCAGGGTCGTTCGTACCTGCTCAAGATAGGAACGCAGACGGTGACGGCAACCGTCGCGCCGCTCAAGTACAAGGTGAACGTCAACACGCTGGAGCACGTCGCCGCCAAGACGCTCGAGCTCAACGACATTGGCGTCTGCAACCTGGAGCTGAGCCAGCCGGTTGTCTTCGAGCCGTACCGCGACAACAGGGACCTTGGCGGTTTCATCCTCGTCGATCGCCTCACGAACGCCACGGTGGGCGCCGGCCTGCTGCACTTTGCGCTGCGCCGTTCGCAGAACGTGCACTGGCAGGCGCTCGACATCAACAAGTCCGCGCGGGCTGAACTGAAGGGGCAGAAGCCCTGTGTCGTCTGGTTCACCGGTCTCTCCGGCGCCGGCAAGTCGACGATTGCCAACGCCGTCGAGAAGCGACTGCACGCGCTGGGGCGCCACACCTACATCCTCGACGGCGACAACGTGCGGCATGCCCTCAACAAGGATCTCGGCTTCACCGACGCGGACCGCGTCGAGAACATCCGCCGCGTCGCGGAGGTCGCGCGCCTCATGGTCGACGCCGGCCTGATCGTGCTCGTGTCGTTCATCTCGCCATTCCGCGCCGAGCGGCGCATGGCGCGCGAGTTGCTCGAGCGCGGTGAGTTCGTGGAGGTCTTCGTGCAGACGCCGCTGGCGGTCGCAGAGACGCGCGACCCGAAGGGGCTGTACAAGAAGGCCAGGTCCGGTCAGCTGAAGAATTTCACCGGCATCGACTCGCCGTACGAGGAGCCCGAATATCCCGAGATGCGGATCGACACGACCGTTCTCAGTCCCGAGCAGGCAGCCAATGCGATCATCGAACAGCTTCGGAGCACCAGTGTCATCGACCACTCATAGCGACGGCACTCGCGTGCGCGGACCGCTTCGACGCGCCAGGGGTGTGTGCCGCGATGCGCTGTTCGGGTTCGTCCGGCGGATCCTGTCGTCAGAGGACGGGCGGGCCATTGCCGCCAGCGCGCTCCAGGGCAGGCTGACCGCGGGCCCGCCCTTTGCTGCCTCGCCGGCGACGGTGGGTGCGGCCGTGTACCCCGATCTCGGTGTCGCCACGAGCGTCAATCCAGGGCCCGAGCGCCGGCCCATCTTCATCACCGCGCGGTTCCGCAGTGGTTCGACGGTGCTCTGGAACATCTTCCGCCACGTTGAGGGATGCACCGCGTACTACGAGCCACTCAACGAGCGGCGCTGGTTCGACCCGAAGACCCGCGGCGGCCAGACCGACGACACGCACCTTGGCGTCTCCGACTACTGGCGGGAGTACGACGGCCTGGGTCGGCTCGCGGCGATCTATCGGGACGAATGGATCGACCGTCACTTGTACATGGACGAGTCGTTCTGGGACCCTCGCCTCCAGCAGTACGTGCAGACCCTCGTGGATGCGGCCCCCGCCCGGCCGGTGCTGCAGTTCAACCGCATCGACTTCCGTCTCGCGTGGTTCCGTGCGCGCTTCCCGCACGCGCAGATCGTGCACCTGTACCGCCATCCACGCGACCAGTGGTGCTCGTCGCTCGTGGATCCGCGACGGTTCGGGCCCACGATGTCGACGCCGCAGTTCGGGCCGTACGATCACTTCTACCTGTTGCGCTGGGCCCGCGACCTGCGCCACCGCTTTCCGTTCCTGGACCCGGCATCGGCGTCGCATCCGTACGTGCTGTTCTATTTCCTGTGGAAGCTCTCGTACATCTTCGGCCAGCACTACTCCGACGTCTCCATCTGCTTCGAGAATCTGGTGACCCGTCCCGAGCACGAGCTCACGCGCCTCATGCGGGCGGTGGACATCGACGACTTCGACCTGTCCCGTCTGACCGGCTGCATTGCGCGGCAGAAGGGCGGCAAGTGGCGCGAGTATTCCGACGATGAGTGGTTCAGGCGTCACGAGGCGGAGTGCGAGAAGACGCTGAGCGACTTCTTCGGCGTCATGACGCGTGAGTCGTCCGGCGCTGTCACTCGACGCGAGCCGCTCGTACGGATTGCTGGCGTCTAAATCGGGCTTCGGATAATGCTCGTTCCATGTCAACCAAGGCGCGCCGGGCAGCCTGGACCAGCACATCCAAGGTGCCCGTGACGGCAAGCCCTTGTTCGCGCGCGATGCGAACGCCGACCTTTTCATCCATCAGTACTAAATCGGCGTGCGCTCGCATGGCCAATTGAATAGCCTGGCGCTCGCCGGGATCGAGTCTCGCCAGTGGGAAAGGCAGACAGGGTCGCGAGGCGTGGGAAAAGAGTCGTGAGAATGAAGGTCGCGCAGCGATTGATCTACGGAGCTGTCAGTTCGCGCGAGTGTGTGATCTCTCGTCCCGTGACCGGACGGACGGACGAAGCTTCCACGGTCGCTACGGCAGCGGTGTGCCCGTCGAGTGTCGTGAACTCCACCTCGAAGGCCTTGCCATCGGGGTAGACGTGAACGACCGTCCCGACATCGCCTTTCTCGAGTCGTTCCCTCGCCACCGGTGCTGTCAGAACGACCCGGTCGTGTTCTCTGATCATGCCGAAGACTCACTCCTTGCCGGGATAAGCGGTCACCAAACGAGGTGCTTCCGAGCCGCGATCGATGATCCAGACTGTCCGGACTATCCGCGGATGTCCCTTCTCAGTTTGCGACGACACCAGGCCGTCGACAACATATTGTTCGCCGTGGGCGGATTCCAGATTCTCGACGACTTCGCCGGTCTGAGCCACTGCGCGAAGAGAGCTGACGAGAGCCTCTGGATTCGCAGCGGAGATCCTAGTGATTCGAAGAACTGTGCCTTGCCACCGTTATCGGATGCCGTGAGTTCAGCAGGTCGTCAACGATTTTGTGTCGATCGACGATCGCGAGATTAATGTTCGGAAGTTTCACGTCGCCCGCATTGTGTCACGTGCCTGCGGATCGACCGCCACCGCGCTGATAAGGAGGGCATTGTACGGCGTTCCAGGAAAACGAGACCCTGACAACGACCGCGTCGAGCACGCCGCCGACAGGCGTTCGCGACTACGGGTCTCGCGCGCGCCACACCAGGCGAGGACAGCGTGCCACACGAGTACGTCGCCCCCGATCTGCTCTTCGCCGAGACTGCCAACACGATCTGGACAAAGATTCGCCGCCAAGAGCTGACAGCTGAAGAGGGGCAGCAGCTCGTGGCAGACATCGGGCGGATCGCGGTGGAGACCGTTTCGTGCCGCGCCCTGGCGGAAGACGCACACGCGCTGGCGCATGCAACAGGGCGGACGGTGTACGAGTCGATGTACGTCGCACTGGCGGTTCGGCTCAACACGCGCTCGGTTACTGCAGACGACCGACTCGAAGCTGCGTTGAGGAACATGCCCGCAGTAGCCGCCCACATCCAGCTCGTTCAGACGTTCGAGTCTGACGAGGAGTCGCCCCGGCCATGGGCGGTGACCGACCGTGATGTTCATGCTGTCGCGAGGCGGGGCGCGGGGGTCAGCAGGTCGCGGTAGACCGCCTCGACCCCCGACGCGAAACTCTCCAGGGAAAACGAGCTCTCCACGCGGCGCCGGCCAGCGGCGCCCATCCGTGCCGCCGTCTCGCGATCCCTGAGCAGCCGGAGAATGGCCGCCGCCAGGCGGCGAGGATCGTCGGGCGGCACCAGCAGGCCGGTCTCCTCGTTCACGACGGCATCGGGGACGCCGCCGACCGGCGTCGCGACAACCGGTCTCGCGCACGCCATCGCCTCCAGCACGGCAAGCGGCAGTCCTTCGGCGCGCGAGGGGAGCGTGACGACGTCGGCTGCCTGCAGCACGTCGGCGACATCCGGCCGCCATCCGAGAAAACGCACGCGATTCGCGAGACCCAGACCAACGGCCATGTCATGGAGCACCTTGCCGTACCCGGGCGAGACGGTTTCGCCTCCGAGTGCGGCAAAGGCGCAGTCGGGGACCGCGTTCGCGATTGTTCTGGCTGCCCGGAGAAAGGTGGGATATCCCTTTACTTCACTGAGATGGCCCACGATGAGCACGAGCGGGCGATTCTCGACGCCGAACGAAGCACGAACGGCCGCGGCGGCCGACGGCCGCGGAGAGAACCGTTCGAGATCGATTCCATTCGGGACGCCGATGACGCGGCAGCGCGGGGCGAGCCGGGCCACCTCGGGAGCCGCCTCCATCGCCTGCTGGTGGTAACAGCCGAGCACCGCATCGGGGCCGGACACGAAGCTCCGCTCGAGCTCTCCGGGCTCCGGCGGATAGCCCAGGTGAACCACGCGAAGCGCGCCAGTAACCCGTGCGGCCACGCCTGCCGCCCGATAACAGGTTGGCGCCATGGCGTGAACGATATCGATTCTGCGGGCAGCCAGCAGCGCGAGGAGGCGTACCGCGCGGCGGACGAGGTCTCGACGGCCGGACCAATCGTCGCCGGCCACGATGTGATACGGAATGGCCGCAGTCCTCGCCCACTCTGACATCGGGCCGTCGGTGGCCATCACCAGATGCGACCGATATCGCGAGCGGTCGAGTCGGGAGATCAAGTCGATCAGCGATCGATTGGCTCCGCCGATTTTCGACGAGTTGGCAACGTAGAGCACGTTGCGCGCGCGAGTCCGGCCGCGCGCAGGCGTCGTGATCGCGGATGGCTCGCCGGGCATGGAGAGCGTGGCACTCATGGCCGCGAGCCGACGAGGGTCCGCACCCGATGGCCGACGCGTCCCGCTCGAAGCAAGCCGTATTTCGTCAGCGTTCGCGCGTTGGGAGGACCCGAGCGCAACGCGCTCCCGTACCATCGCAGCGCGCCAGCAACATCGCCGGTCTCGTAGCAGACGTCCCCGAAGGCCGCGTGGGCGCGCGCGACGATGCGCCGCCGCTCCTTGTCGTCGCGGCACCATTCTTCCAGTGACGCGTCGAACTGCTCCGGTGTCATGCGGCCGCGCCCGTCAGGAGTCAAGCCGCTGGAGATACGCCAGGCGTAGTAGTTCACGACGGCGTCGTCGTACACGCGCGCGGCCGCGACCTGGCCCTGCGCGCGCGCATGATCGCGCACGCGCACCAGAACCATGATCTCGTCGCGCATGAGCGCCGCCGGGCGACTTGTGAAGCTATGCGTCATGTTGTTCGCATGCACACGCCAGCCGACCATCGGTTCCGCCATATAGCCGACATCGCCGTGCAGCGCGAACAGCGCCCAGATGTACCAGTCGCCGGCAAATGGCAGATCCAGTGGAAACGCGCCCAGCGTCTCGTAATACGACTTGCGGACGAGACCGGAGGCGGCAGGCACCGAATTCCCGCGCGCGAGGGCACGCACGAACACCTCGCCCGCAAAGACGGTGTCCCGGTCGCCATGCGATCCATAGAGCGTCGTTTCGCGGTGGCTGTCGAACCGGATGACCGGGCAGAAGACGTAGCCAACGCCCCGATGCCGATCGAGGTGCTCAACGAACCGCTCGACGACGTACGGCTTGCGCAACTTGTCGTCGGCCGAGATGAGCCACACGTAGTCCCCACGCGCCATCGCGATGCCGGCGTTGTAGTTGCGCAGGTGGCCGAGGTTTGTTGCATTGCGGACGTGCTGCACGCGCGGGTCCGCGATGCGGCCGGCAACCTGAGGTGTCGCGTCTGGCGAGCAATCGTCCATGACCAGCACTTCGAGGTCGGTATACGACTGCGTGAGGATCGACGTGAGGCATTCGCTGAGTAAATGCCCCAGGTTGTAACACGGGACGACAAAGGTAACCCGGGGACGCATGGGACCCTTAGTGGTCATTGCGCGGCAATGGGAGGCGCATAGCCTTCGCGCCAGGCGAGAAAGCGGGCCGGCACGCCGGCCACGATCGCGAACGGGGGAACATCGCGCGTGACCACGGCTCCGGCCCCGACGATCGCGTCGCGGCCGATCGTCACGCCGGGCAGCACGATGGCGTTGACGCCAATGTCGGCCCCGGCGCCGATCACCACGGTTTTGATGGTCAGATCCGTCTGAATGATGGGGACGTCGAGCGGAAGCCCGGTGTGAACGGATCCAAGGACCTTTGCACCTGGCCCCCACCCCACGTGCTCCTCGATGATCAGGTCGCGCGCGTCGAAGTAGCTCTGTGGACCAATCCAGGTGTGATCGCCGATGACGCACCTGCCATCGAAGCGGCCCTGAATGTAGGCCTGTTCGCCGATGAACACGCCGTTGCCGATACTCAACGTCTCGGGATGCTTGAACATGGCGTTGCGGCCGACGCGGACGCCGTGGCCGAACTCGCGCGCCAGCGCGCGCCAGGTGGCGCGGCGCATCAGCGCGTCGAGGTCCGAGTCGCCCGTGCCAAAACGGGCCGCAAGGTCGAGCAGTCCCTCCCGCGTGGTGCTGCGACGCAGGTGGTCGGCCAGCTCAATCTCGAACTGAGGGTCCGGTGACACCAGACGTCTGCCGTGAACAGCTGGCACGACGCGCGGCGACGCCGGCGCGACGGGCGTCATGCTGAGCACCGGCTGGAGTCGAGCTCGATGAGACGACCGCGCGCACCCAGTGAAGCGGTGGCCGCCTCCAGGATGCTTACGATCCGCAGACCGGCGAGGCCGTCGCTGAGGGGCCTGTCACCGCGGTCGACGCAGGCCAGGAAGTGCCGCAGCTCGATGCCAAGGGCCTCGACCACATCGAGTTGCGGCGCCCACATATCGCCCGCGCGGTATCCGACGAGCAGCTGATACTTGCCGCCGTCGCCGTTGCCATTCTCGGTCACGGTGATCCCCTTGTCGTAGATCTTGACCTTCTCGCTCGGCTCGAGGTCGTCGTAGACGATCATCTTCTGGCTGCCGCCGATGAGCGTGCGTCGCAGCTTGACGGGCGCGAGCCAGTTGATGTGGACGTGACCGATCACGTTTTCCTCGAAGAGCAGCGTGAGATAGGCAATGTTCTCGGGCTTCCCGGGGACGTGGCCGAGTCCCGTCGCGCTGACCGCCACGGGGCGCGCCGGGAGCACGTAGTCCATGATCGACAGGTCGTGCACCGCCAGATCCCAGATGACGTTGACGTCGTGCTGGAAGAGGCCCAGATTCACGCGGACCGAGTCGTAGTAGTAGATCTGTCCCAGCGAGCCCGACGCCACGATCTCGCGGATTTTCTGCACTGCGGGCGTATACACGAACGTGTGATCGACGGCGAGCACGCGTCCCGCCCGATCGGCTTCGTCGATGAGCCGCAGCGCCTGTTCCGTCGTCGCCGTGAACGGCTTTTCCACCAGCACGTGCTTGCCCGCGCGCAGCGCTGCCAGTGCGAGCGGGTAGTGTGACGAGACGGGCGTCGCAATGACGACGGCGTCCACGCGCGGATCGTCGAAGAGCTCCGCGCAGTTCGTCGTGACCGCGGCGGCCGGGTAGCGTGCCTGGGCGAGCGCCAGACGATCGGGGCGCAAATCGCTGATGCCGACCACGCGGCATCCGGCGATCTCCGCGAAGTTGCGGACCAGGTTCGGCCCCCAGTAACCGTAGCCAACAATGCCGACGCCAATCATGGACGCGAGACCTCCTCGATCCTTTCGTGCGCGACGCGCGCATGCGCAATCCGGCGGGGCGAGGGCAGGCCGGCGTGCGCAGACTGCGCTGGGCGGTGCTCCCAGGATCGTTCGAGGTACACCAGCCCGAAATCCTTTTTGAGGGAAACGACGCTGATTGGATGCGCGCGATGCTGCACGTCGAACGGCTGCAGTGTCGCCTGATCGAGAAGCCCGACCGTCAGCAGGTAGCAGCCGGGCAGCAGCCAGAGCCGCGGAATCACCAGATCGATGCAGCCGGAGGCCGTGAGCTCGCCGAGGTCGCGTCCGTCCATCTGGGTGTTGATGCCGGCGCAGTAGACGCCGTCCGCGCTGTGAATGTCGACCGCCGCGTGCACGCGCGTCGGCTCCAGTGCGCGATAGAAGATGCGGACGCGCAGGTCCGCGCCGCTTCCAAGCGTGACCGTCGGCACGCCGCCGGAGGAGATCTCCACGCCCGCGATGCGGATCGGCGCGCCGTGCGCCTGGCCCTCGGCGTCGTCGGGCGTCTGTTCCTGCCCGAGCCGCCGGTACTCGCGCACGGCTTCCGCGGGCGGCCCGTCGAATGCGACGCGCCCGTGGTCCAGGACGAGGGCCCGCGTGCACAATCCGGTCACCGCCGTCAGATTGTGCGAGACGAACACCAGCGGCAATCCCCGGCGGAGAAGGGTCCGCATGCGGGTGAGGCAGCGCTCCTGGAATGCGACGTCGCCGACGCTCAGCACCTCGTCAATCAGCAGCACGTCAGGGTCGAGGTGGGCCGCGACCGCGAAGCCGAGCCGGGCATTCATGCCCGAGGAGTAGCGCTTCACCGGCGTATCGATGAACTCGGCGATCCCGGAGAACGCCACGATCTCGTCGAACTTCCGATCGATCTCCGCGCGCCGCATGCCCATGATGGCGCCCTGCAGGTACACGTTCTCCCGGCCCGTCAGGTCCGGATGGAACCCGGCCGCCACCTCGATGAGCGCGCCGATCCGGCCGCGAACGCGGCAGTGGCCTTCGGTCGGGCGGAGGATCCGCGTCAGCAGCTTCAGCGCCGTCGACTTGCCCGCGCCGTTGGCCCCGATGATGCCAAGAGCTTCGCCAGGTCCCACCGAAAACGAGACGTCCCGCAGGGCCCAGAACTCCGCCTTGCCAAGCGGCTCACGCGAACCGCGCCCCAGCCACCGCGCCAGCGTGTCCGGCACGAGATCCCGCAGGCTGTCGTGGCGCTCGCCTCTGCGGAATTTCTTGGAGACCCCGATGAATTCAACCGCGGGCGGGGTCACGTCAGACGTTCTCCGCAAAACGGAATTCCGCGGCATGGAAGACCATCCACGCGAACACGCAGAACACCACCGAGGCGCCCGCCGCCGCCGTCAACGCCGGAATGTCCGGCGCGACCCCCCGAATCAGAACCGCGCGATACGCGTCGAGAATCGGGGTCATCGGGTTGAGCGCCAGGAGCATCCCGAGCTTCCCGCCGACGCGCTCGATCGGATACACGACCGACGTCGCGAACATCCAGATGGTGATCGCGACCTCGAACAGATACTTCACGTCGCGGTAGAAGAGGTTTCCCATGGCGAGCAGGAGGGCGACGCCCGCGGTGAACACCACCTGCACCACGATGATGACCGGCAGGAACGCGATGGCCCATCCCGGCGCAATCCCGTAGTACGCCAGCAGCCCGACGAGCACGAGCGAACCGACGACGAAGTCGATGAATGCCACGACGACGGCCGAGAAGGGCAGGATTTCCCGGGGAAAGTAGACTTTTGTGACCAGATTGGCATTGCTCGTGAGCGACGAGACCGCGAACCGGAGCGACGAGGCGAACCAGTTCCACGCCAGGAGTCCGCAATAGGCGAAGAGCGGATACGGCATTCCGGTATCGAGCGGCGCCACACGCGTGAACACCACCGAAAAGATGGCGGTATTCATCAGCGGCATGCAGATCGCCCACCCGAATCCCATCAGCGTCTGCTTGTACCGCAGCGTGAGATCCCGCGCCGTAATGCGGACCAGGAGCTCCCGGTATTCGATCTGCTCGCGCACCAGCGCCGCCAAATGATTCGCCATGCGTCCAATGCACCCTTTGCTGATTAGCTCAGCCCGTTATGCGGTCGCACAACGAGTACAAATTCGCGTGTGTGGCCGCATAACGGGCTAACCAGCCGAGGGGCTCTGCCTGGGATATCAAGGGGCAGAGCCCGTTGGCTGGTTACGAGCCACGGAGGCGCGAAGACGCAGGAGGTTCCATACAAACCTTGGCGTCTCGCGGCCCTGGTGGCCCGTCGCGTTCGGTATGAGCAAACAACTCTCCACCGACGCACGTAGCGGACCGGGATGGCGAACCTCGCGACCGGCTAGGCCTTTTGGAGTTTGCGCCGTCTACCTTCTGCTCGGCGGACTCCTAAAGGTCTGCCCAGCGGGCGACTATTTTCCCGGCCTGTCGTTCCTGTTGAAGGCCTGCCGGAGGCCGGCGCCCCTCGCCCGTGCAAACAGGGTCGTTCTCCGCGCATCCGCATGAAATGTCCCATCGCATCCGTAGCGGCTCGCGCCTTGCTTCGTCTACCGGCTCGGAATCACACATCACAACTCGCAGTTCGCAAATCGCCCGTTTGCGGAGCGCAGATCATAAGTCGTGGCCGGTTGTCGTCCGAAGGGATCTGAGATGCGTGTTCGTCTTCTGTTTGCCATCGGCATCACCATTCTGCTGGCGTTGTTGCTCCCCTCCAGCGACATCAGCCGCCCCGCAGGCCCTTATGCCCAGGGCTGCGATCTCCAGTTGCAGAACCCGGTCGTCTGCGAAAACCTGCAGACGGCCGGCGTGGATCCGCCGGCAATCTGGGACATCACGGGTTCGGGCGACGCCACGATTCAGGGATTCACCACGGACATCAGCGTGAACGTCGGCGGCACGATCGGCTTCAAGGTCACGAGCGCCGGGCCGTTCCAGATCGTCATCTACCGCATCGGCTACTACGGCGGCAGCGGTGCGCGACGGATGGCGACGCTCGGGCCGTTCGCGCTGGCGAACCAGCCGGCGTGCATCACGAATAGCCCGACAGGGCTGATCGACTGCGGCAACTGGACCCAGAACACCTCGTGGACCGTCCCGACCACGGCCGTCTCGGGCGTCTACCTCGCGCATCTCGTGCGCACCGATACGGGCGGCGACAGCCACATCCTCTTCGTCGTCCGCGACGATGCCCGGACGGCGGACGTGATGTTCCAGACCTCCGATACGACATGGCAGGCGTACAACCGCTACGGCGGCAACAGCCTCTACGTTGGCGGGCCCGGCACGAACCCGGCCCGGGCATACAAGGTCAGCTACAACCGGCCGATCACGACACGCGGAACGTCGGCGGAGGATTTCTTCTTCAACGCTGAGTACCCGATGGTCCGCTGGCTCGAGGCCAACGGGTTCGACGTCGCGTATATGGCCGGAGTCGATGCCGACCGGTTCGGGACGACGCTCCTGCTCAGCCCGACGCTTCAGAAGAAGCGCAAGGTGTTCATGTCGGTGGGCCACGACGAGTACTGGTCCGGCCCGCAGCGCACGAGCATCGAGACCGCGCGGAGCAACGGCATCCACCTCGCGTTTCTGAGCGGCAACGAGATCTTCTGGAAGACCCGGTGGGAAGCGAGCATCGACGGCAGCAACACGCCGAATCGGACGCTCGTCAGCTACAAGGAGACGCACGCCAACGCGAAGATCGACCCGTCCCCGCTCTGGACGGGCACATGGCGCGACCCGCGCTTCAGCCCGCCAGCCGACGGCGGCCGGCCCGAGAACGCGCTGAGCGGCACCACATTCAGCGTCAACGCTCCCGGCCCCACGACCACCATCACCGTGGCCGAACCGGAAGGCAAGATGCGGCTGTGGCGGAATACGACCCTCGCATCATTGCCGCTCGGCGGCAGCGCCACGTTCGGCACCGGCATGCTCGGGTACGAATGGGACGAAGAGCTCGACAACGGCGCTCGCCCCGCGGGACTGATGAGACTGTCGTCGGCGACCCTCAGTGTTTCACAGAAGCTGCAGGATTACGGATCGACGTATGCGGCGGGTACGGCGACTCATAACCTCACGATGTACCGGCACGCGAGCGGCGCGCTCGTCTTCGGCGCCGGCACGGTGCAGTGGTCGTGGGGTCTCGACGGCACCCACGATCGTGGCGGCTCCACACCCGATATCCGGGTGCAGCAGGGCCAGGTGAACATGCTGGCCGACATGGGCGCGCAGGGAAAGACGCTGCAAGCGGGCCTCGTTGCGACCAGCGCATCGGCTGACACGCTGGCTCCGTTGTCGACGATCACGTCGCCGGCTTCGGGCGCCAACCTCACAGCGGGCACGCCGATCACGATTACGGGAACCGCGTCCGACAGTGGTGGCGGGTTCGTGACCCTGGTCGACGTGTCGGTGGACGGCGGGACGACGTGGCAGCGGGCCACCGGGCGTGGCAGCTGGACCTACTCGTGGACGCCGTCGGCAGCGGGCAGCGTGACCTTGAAGAGCCGCGCCGTCGATGACACCGGCAACATGGAAGTGCCGGGCTCCGGCGTCACCGTGAACGTCACGGGACAGACGTGCCCATGCAGCATCTGGAGCGGCACCGCAGTACCTGCCAAGATGGATGCCGACACCTCGGCGATCGAGGTGGGTGTGAAGTTCCAGTCGAGCGTCAATGGGTACGTGACCGGCGTGCGCTTCTACAAGTACTCGGCGAACACCGGCACGCACATTGGCAATCTCTGGTCGGCCAGCGGCACGCGTCTGGCCACCGTGACCTTTGCCAACGAGACGGCGTCGGGCTGGCAGCAGGCGCTCTTCAGCTCTCCCGTGGCGATTACGGCCAACACGACCTATGTCGTCTCGTATCACATGAACGGCGGACACTATGGTTCGAACACCGGTTACTTCGCGACGAGCGGCGTGAGCAACCCGCCGCTGCGCGCGTTGTCGAACACGGAGGGAGGCGGCAACGGCGTCTTCGCGTACAACGCGGCCAGCGTGTTCCCCACGCAGACGTTTCAGTCGGAGAACGATTGGGTCGATCTGGTATTCGTCGCCTCCATCGCGCCCGATACGACGCCGCCGACCGTGACCGCGGTCTCGCCTGCGAATGGCGCGACCTCGGTTGGCATCGACTCGAACGTGACGGCGACGTTCAGCGAAGCGATGGACGCGGCGACAATCGGGTCGAGCACCTTCCAGCTGCGCGATCCGTCCAGCCTGATTGTGCCTTCCGTGGTGACGTACGATCCGGCCACGCGCACGGCGACGCTCCACCCGTCGTCCTCGCTGTCGCTCTCGACCACATACACCGCGACGGTTCTGGGCGGTGCAACCGACCCGCGAGCCAAAGACGTGGCGGGCAATGCGCTGGCGCTGAATTTTTCGTGGTCGTTCACGACCTCCGCCACGCCGCCGCCGCCCGACGGTTGCCCGTGCAGCATCTGGAGCACGGCCATAACACCTGATCGGCAGGACACCGATCCCAACGCCTTGGAGCTTGGCGTCCGCTTCCGCACATCGAAAGACGGCTATATCACCGGTATTCGTTTCTACAAATACCCGACGAACACCGGGACGCACGTGGGGAACCTCTGGACGAACGCGGGCACCCGGCTCGCGACGGTCACCTTCACGGGCGAGTCGGCCTCGGGCTGGCAGACAGCGACGTTTGCCACGCCGCAGCAGGTCCTCGCGAACACGACGTATATGGCCTCGTACTTTGCCCCGGTCGGTCGCTACGGGGTCAGCAGTAACTATTTCGTGACCGGCGTCACCAACGGGCCGCTGCGCGCGCTCGCCGATGGCGAGGACGGCGTCAACGGCGCGTACCGCTACGCCTCGTCGAGCGCATTCCCTAACAGCACGTTCCAGTCGGAGAACTACTGGGTCGACGTCGTGTTCGTGACCAGCATCGGGCCCGACACGACCCCGCCGACGGTCTCGTCGGTGACGCCGCCGGCCGGACAGTCCGGCGTGAGTCCGACGACCGCCGTGAACATCCAGTTCAACGAGGCGATGGACCCGGCCACCATCTCGACCAGTACCATCGAGCTTCGAGATCCCGGCAATGCCCTCGTAGCGGCGACGGTGACCTACAGCGCCGCGGCACGCATGGCCACGCTGACGCCGAATCAGCCCCTGGCGTACTCCGCCACGCACACCCTGACCGTTCGCGGCGGCGCGACCGATCCACGTGTGAAGGATGTTGCCGGCAATGCCCTCGCGGCGAACTTCACCTCGTCGTTTACCGTCGCGACGCCGCCCCCTCCACCGCCCGATCAGGGACCCGGCGGGCCTATGCTGGTCATCGGAAGCGCGGGGAACCCGTTCGGACGGTATTACGCCGAAATCATTCGCACCGAAGGATTCAACGCGTTCAACGCGACCGACATCAGCCTGGTCACATCCACGACGCTCGCGTCCTACGACGTGGTCATCCTAGGCGAGATGCCGTTGACCGACCCGCAGGTGACGATGTTCACGAGCTGGGTGAACGGCGGCGGCAATCTGATCGCGATGCGTCCTGACAAGAAGCTGGCCGGCCTGCTCGGCCTGACCGATGCGGCGGCCACCTTGTCGAACGCGTACCTTCTCATCGATACGGCCACGACCCCGGGAGCGGGCCTCGTCGGCCAGACCATCCAGTTCCACGGCGTCGCCGATCGCTATACGACGGCCGGTGCCGCGCCGATCGCAACGCTGTATTCCAACGCGACGACGGCCACGACGAACCCGGCCGTGACGTTGCGAAGCGTCGGATCCGCGGGCGGCCAGGCCGCGGCGTTCACGTTCGATCTCGCGCGATCGATCGTCTACACGCGGCAGGGCAACCCCGCGTGGTCGGGTCAGGACCGTGACGGGAACGGCGTGATCCGCAGCAACGACCTGTTCTTTGGCGCGGCGGTCGGCGATTCGCAGCCCGACTGGGTGAATCTGAGCAAGATCGCGATTCCCCAGGCCGACGAGCAGCAGCGACTCCTCGGACAGCTGATCCTGCACATGAACGCGGACCGGAAACCGCTTCCGCGATTCTGGTATCTGCCGCGCGAGCAGAAGGCTGTCGTCGTGATGACAGGAGACGATCACGCCACCGGCGGCACGGCCGGCCGCTTCGACCAGTACAAGGCCTACAGCACTCCCGGCTGCTCGGTGAACGACTGGGAGTGCATCCGGAGCACGTCGTACATCTATCCGGCGTCGCCGCTGACCAACGCACAGGCGGCCGGCTACGTGGCCGACGGCTTCGAGGTCGCGCTGCACGTCAACACCAACTGCGCCAACTGGACCCCGGCGACGTTGGCGACCTTCTATAGCGACCAGCTCGCAAACTTCCGCAGCGTGTATACGTCGGTGCCGTCACCCACCACGAACCGCACGCACTGCATCCCGTGGAGTGATTACTCGACCCAGCCTGACGTCGAGCTGACCAACGGCATCCGCCTCGACACGACCTACTACCACTACCCGGGGGTGTGGATCGGCAACCGGATTGGTTTTATGACCGGCTCCGGGATGCCGATGCGTTTCGCGCGCGCGACCGGCGAGATGATCGATGTCTATCAGGCCCACAGCCAGATGACCGACGAGTCGGGTCAGACCTACCCGCAGACGATCGACACGCTGCTCGACAATGCTGTCGGCCCGTTGGGGTATTACGGGGTCTTCACGGCGAACATGCACACCGACCAGGTGAATTCGGCGGGGTCCGATTTCATCATCAACTCGGCAATCGCCCGGAACGTGCCGGTCGTATCGTCCAGACAGATGCTCACGTGGCTCGACGGACGGAACGCGTCGTCGTTCGGATCGATCGTGTGGAGTGCCAACCAGTTGTTGTTCGACGTCGCCGTTGGCGCCGGGGCAACCAACCTGCGGGCGATGTTGCCGACGAACACGCCGTTCGGGGGGCTGACCGGCATCCAGCGTGGTGGCACGTCGATCACCTACACGACGCAGACCATCAAGGGCGTTCAGTACGCGTTCTTCCCCGCGCTCGCCGGCTCCTATCGTGCCGTGTACGGCACCGATGCCATTCCGCCGGTGATCTCGGCGGTTACCGCCACACCGGCGGCCAACGGCACCGCGACCGTTACGTGGACGACCGACGAGGCGGCGGACTCGCGTGTTGATTACGGCACCGATCCCAACGCCCTCACGACGGGACCGGTGAATTCGACGCTCGTGACGGCGCACTCGGTGCAGCTGACGGGTCTCACGGCGGGCACGACGTATTACTACCGCGTGCGGTCGGCCGATGCGGCTGCTAACGCCTCCTTCTCACCGCCGACGGCCAATCCGCCCAACAGCTTCGCGACGCCGGCGCCGTCGATTGCGATTGCCGACGCCTCGATTACGGAAGGTGCCGTGACGCTCAATCTGGCCGTGACGTTGTCGGCGCCCTCGTCGCAGACCGTGACGGTCAGCTACTCGACCGCAGATGGTACGGCCACCGCCGGCGCCGATTACGCCGCTGCGAGCGGCACGCTCACGTTCAACCCTGGCGTGACGACGCAGAACGCACCGGTTGCGATCCTCGACGACACACTCAACGAAGCAAACGAGACGATCCTCGTCAACCTGACGAGCCCGGTCAACGCCACGATCGCCGACGCTCAGGGCATTGGCACGATTATCGACAACGATCCCCCGCCATCGCTGAGCATTGCCGACACCAGCGTCACCGAGGGCAACAGCGGCATCGTCAACGCGTTGTTCGCGGTGACGCTGTCAACGGCGAGCGGTCAAACCGTGACGGTCTCGTATGCGACGGCCAACGGAACGGCGACCTCGACCGACTACACGACGACATCCGGGACGCTCACGTTCCCGGCTGGCACGACCACACAAACGATCGCGGTTCCCGTGATCGGCGACACGATGAACGAGCCGAACGAGACCTTCACCGTCACGCTCAGCGGCCCGGTCGGGGCGACCGTTGCGAGGAGCGTGGCGACCGGCACGATCGTCAACGACGACCCGGTGCCCTCGATCTCGGTGGCTGACGTGTCACTGCTGGAGGGCAACAGCGGGACCAGGAACGCCCCGTTCACGTTGACGCTGTCGGCGGCCAGCGGGCAGACCGTGACCGTGGCCTACGCGACCGCGAATGGAACGGCAACGGCCGGTTCCGACTACACCGCGACCAGCGGAACCGCGACCTTCCCGCCCGGTTCGACGAGCGTCATCGTCAACGTCCCGGTGATCGGCGACACGGTCCTCGAGGCCGACGAGACGTTCGTCCTGAACCTCTCGAGCCCTGTGAACGCGACGATCGCGCGCGCCCAAGCGGTGGGGACCATCCTGAACGACGAGGGGCTGCCGTCGCTGACCATTGCCGACACGAGCGTGACCGAAGGTAACAGCGGCACGGTCAACACGGTATTCAATGTAACGCTGTCCGCGTCGAGCCCGCAGACCGTCACCGTCAATTACGCCACCGCGGACGGCACGGCGACGGCTGGAAGCGACTACACGGCCAAATCGGGCACGTTGACGTTCCTGCCTGGAACGACCGCCGCCACGATCACCGTGACGGTCAACGGGGACACGACGATCGAGCCAAGTGAGACGTTCACCGTCACGCTCAGCAGTCCTCTCAATGCCACCATCGCGCGGGCGCAGGCGACCGGCACCATCGTGAATGACGATGGTGCGCCAGGGCTCGTCGCGGCATACGGCTTCAGCGAGACGAGTGGAACCAGCGTGCTCGACTCGTCCGGCAACAACCTGACCGGCGTAATCTCGGGCGCGACGAGGACCACCGCAGGGCATTCGGGCTCGGCGCTGACGTTTAACGGCACCAGCGATTGGGTAACCGTCAACGATGCCGCGGTGCTCGATGTCACCAGGGTCACGCTGGAAGCGTGGGTGCGCCCGACGACGTTGTCCGGCTGGCGCACGGTGATCATGAAGGAAAGCGCGAACGCGCTGGCCTACGTGCTCTACGCGCACGATAACGCGCCGAGGCCCGCCGCCTACATGAACAACGGCGGCGTGGATCTCACCGTCGCGGGAACAGCGGCGCTCCCGCTCAACACGTGGACGCACCTGGCGATGACCTACGACGGCTCCAACATGCGTCTGTACGTGAACGGGGCGCTCGTGACGACGACTGCCGCGACCGGAAACATCATCACCACCGCCAACCCGCTTCGAATCGGCGGCAACAATTCCTGGGGCGAGTACTTCGCGGGCCAGATCGACGACGTACGCGTCTACAATCGCGCGTTGACCCAGGCCGAAATCACGACGGACATGAACACGCCCGTCCCGTAGGTCCAGTCGTCCTTTCGGGGCGGCCCGCAGGCCGTCCTACCGCAATTTCCCGCACGACACGCGACACGGCCGGAGGCCTGAAGGCCTCCGGCTGCTGGCACGCCAAAATTTCCTGGATTTCCTGGATTCCCCGCGATCGGTCCGGAAGGGCTTGCGCCTGCCGGCTGCACGAAGTGTATCTGCCGCGCGCCGTTGGTTTCACGGGCTGTACAAATGTCTGCCTGACGAGTGACTTTCCGGTGTCTCGGCGCCGCGGGAGCGGACCGACTCAGACCGATCGACTCGACCAAAGTCGGATTCTCCTCAGACTTTTGATGGATTGCGCCCAGTCCCAGCCGACTCCCGGGCTGTGGCGCACCCGTTGCTGTCGCGTGGGTGCCACGTGTCGAGCGACGCGCGGTAACCCAGAGTTCACAACGCGCGGTCGCCGCGGCCACGACGTGCGGCGGCCCGCATTCATTCCCTGCAAAGGGCTTCGGTGCCATGAAAAGGACGCCCACACGACGTTGGTCCGCTCTCCGCCTGTCCACGCGATGCTCCCTGTCGCTCGCCGCAGCCACGCTGCTTTTCGCCGCGCATGGCGGTGGCACCGCGAATGTCACGGTCGCCGCGGCTATGGTACGGCAGGCTCCGGTTAGTCTGCTGGCCGACCTCGGGTTGCAGCCCAGGGGCACTTTGCTCGCCGGAATGACGACCGCGGCCGCATTGCTCGACAGCACTCCACCCACGTCGACGATCACCTCGATCGATTCCGGCATGACCGTGGCGGCCGGTCGGCCGTTCACTATCTCCGGAACAGCGAGTGACGGTGGCGGCGGCATTGTTGTCCGAGTGGAGGTGTCGCTGGATGGTGGCCTGACGTGGCGGCAGGCGACCGGGGGAACGAGCTGGAGCTACACGTGGACGCCGGCAGGGGTGGGCACCGTGATACTGCGCAGCCGGGCGGTCGACGACAGCAACAATGTCGAGCTGCCTTCGGCGGGCACGATGGTTGACGTCGTCGCCGCGCCGGATCCGAATGCAGGACCAGGCGGTCCCGTGCTCGTCGTCACGAGCGCGGCCAATCCTTTCACGTACTACTACGCCGAGATTCTTCGCGCCGAGGGCCTGAACGCCTTCGGGGTTGCCGATATTGCGACGGTGACGCCGCAAAACCTTGCCGCGTACGACGTGGTGATCCTTGGCGAGATGGCATTGTCGCCATCGCAGGTGACGGTGTTCAGCAACTGGGTAACCGGCGGCGGCAACCTGATCGCGATGCGCCCCGACAAGCAGCTGTACTCGCTTCTTGGATTGACCGATGCAAACGCCACTCTATCGAATGCATACGTCCTGTTCAACACGACGAGCGGGCCCGGCCTCGGATTGGTGGCGTCGTCGATCCAGTTCCACGGCGCTGCGGATCGCGCCACGCTGAACGGCGCGTCCGGACTTGCCATGCTCTACTCGGACCCGACAACCGCGACGACGAATCCGGCAGTCACGCTGCGTAGCGTCGGCGTCAGTGGGGGTCAGGCGGCAGCGTTCCTGTACGACCTGGCTCGATCGGTCGTATACACACGGCAAGGGAACCCCGCATGGAGCGGCCAGGAACGCGATGGCATCGATCCGATCCGATCGAGCGATCTCTTTTACGGCGCGTCGGTTACTGATCCGCAGCCCGACTGGGTCAATCTGAACAAGGTCGAGATTCCTCAGGCCGACGAGCATCAGCGGCTGCTGGCCAACCTGGTGCTTCAGGTCAGCGCCGACCGGAAGCCGTTGCCACGGTTCTGGTATTTCCCTCGCGGCGAGAAAGCTGTCGTCGTGATGACGGGCGACGACCACGCGACGGGCGGAACGGCGGGTCGCTTCGAGCAGTACAAGGCGTTCAGCGCTCCAGGCTGTTCCGTGGCCGATTGGGAATGCATTCGCAGCACGTCCTATATCTATCCGAACCCTAACCTGACTGATAGCCAGGCCGTCGCGTACAACGCCCAAGGGTTCGAGGTCTGGATGCACCTGAATACCAACTGTACGAACTGGGCCGACGCTGCGACCCTCGCCGGGTTGTACGACACCCAAATCGCGACGATGCGGTCGACGTATCCCAGCCTGCCATCCGGCGTGACCCACCGGGCCCACTGCATTGCATGGAGCGATTACGCAACACAGCCGCGGGTCGAGTTGGAACGCGGTATTCGCTTCGATACGAATTATTACTATTGGCCGAAGGATTGGGTCGCAAACCGGCCAGGCTTCTTCACCGGGTCGGGCATGCCGATGCGTTTCGCCGACGTCGACATCAATGGCATCGGCGGAACGATGATCGATGTGTATCAGGCCGCAACACAGATGACCGACGAGTCCGGTCAGACCTACTCATTCACGGTCGACCGACTTCTCGACAAGGCGCTCGGACCAGAGGGGTTCTACGGTGCGTTCACGACGAATATGCACACCGACTTGAACACTCTCGACGATCCGAAACAGTCGATGGCAAGCTCGAACGCGATCATTGCGTCGGCGCAAACACGCGGCGTCCCCGTGGTGTCGTCGAGACAGATGCTCGAGTGGCTCGACGGCCGCAACAGTTCCTCGTTCGGGACCATCACCTGGAATGCAAGCACCCTCGGCTTCACGGTTACAGTCGGGGCAGGCGGACGGGGTCTCCAGGCGATGCTGCCGGCGAGGTCCGGAGCGCTGATGTTGACCAACCTCACGCGCGGGGGCGTGAACGTGCCCTTTGTCGTGGAGACCGTCAAGGGGATCGAATACGCGATCTTCAGCGCGAGCCACGGCTCGTATGCGGCGACTTATGCGGCCGATACCTTTCCACCGGTCATCTCGGCGGTGACGGCAACGCCTAATGCGACCACGGCGGTGATTACGTGGTCAACCAACGAGATATCGACCTCCGGTGTCGTCTTCGCGACCTCGCCGTCGTTGGGATCCTGCACGACCGACACCAATTCGGTGACATCGCACAACGTGACGGTAAGTGGGCTCGCACCCACCACGACCTACTATTACCGCGTCTGCTCCACGGATCCGCTCGGTAACGCCGGCACCGCGCCTCCGGTCGGCGATCCGCCACGCACGTTCACGACACTTTCATTGTCCTTCATCGACACGACGTTCGCGGATTTCAGCGCGGGGACCCCCGGGACGTCTACCTATGTGTCCCAGACCGGCGACGGCGAGGTGATCCTTCCGCCGCAAGTTGGCGCGGAGTTCTCGGGCACGGCTTTGCCGACGGGTTGGTCCAGCACGCCATGGACCGTCGGAGGCAGTGCCACGGTAAGCAATGGAGTCTTGACGGTTGACGGGGCCCGCGTCAACACGGATGCGTTCTACTCGCCTGGTCACTCCCTCGAGATCATGGCCACGTTCACGGGAGACGTGGCCCAGCATATCGGGTTCGGCCAGAACCTCGCGGCCATCGTGACGGAACAGTGGGCTCTTTTCAGCACTCGCGACGGGGGCCAGGGCCTGTGGGCGCGCACGAACGTCAGCGGCATCCAGACGGAAACTCAGATCCTCACCGCTGTGCCCTCGGGCGCGCACCGTTATCGTATCGACTGGAACGCCAACAGCATCCTCTATTATTTCGACGGGGCCCTCGTGGCGACACACGCAGTCGTCATCACGTCGCAGATGCGGCCCATTGCCGCCAGCGACTTCTTCGTGTCCCAAGGCACCGTTATCGTTGACTGGGTGCGGATGGGATCCTCGACCTCGCCGGGCACATTCGTGTCGCGCGTCTTCGACGCCGGCGCCCCCGTCTTCTTTGGTGCGCTCTCCTGGACGAGCCAGACACCGGCCGGCACGACCCTCGCCCTCAGCGTGAGGACAGGTGGGACGCCGACGCCGGATCCGACCTGGAGCTCGTTTGTGCCCGTTGCGGTCTCGGGTGGGACGATCGGCGGTAGCGCACGATATATCCAGTATCAGGCGCAATTGAGCACGAGCGTTGCAGCCACGCCGGTGCTCGAGCAGGTGGCGATTGGGTACAGTACCCTGCCGCCGGGGCCCGACTCGACGCCCCCTACGATCTCGGATATCAGCGCCACAGCTGAGGAAACGGCGACGATCTCGGGTGATATCACTGTCACATCGACGACGGCGACAATCGCTTGGAACACAAACGAACCAGCGAGTTCAGCGGTCGCGTACGGCACCTCGCCGCAAGCCCTGACGAACACGGTCGCCAACGCAACGCTCGTCGCGCTGCACAGCATGACGCTGACCGGCCTGTCTGCGAGCACGACGTATTACTATCGCATCACGTCGACTGATGGCTCGAA
>DASYQV010000009.1:0-3011 GCA_036005125.1 Vicinamibacterales bacterium | reverse complement strand
GCCAGCAGCGCCTGACACCGAGCGCAGTCGGCCGCATGCGCCTCGGCCGCGGCGCGATCGCGGGCACCGAGCGTTCCATCGAACCAGCCGGCCACCGTTTCCGCATCGAGACACGGGCCGGAAAGATTGGGGGCCGTACGTTCGCGGAGCGCCTCGCGCAGCAGGCGGTCGAGTGATTTCGTCATAGAGAACGCTCCCGAGCGTGTTCCTCGCGCGCACTGCCGTCGAAGAGGGCTGTCAGGTCGAGCGGACCGGGATCGGCAGCCACCGACGCGAAGCACTCGGCAATCTGCACGTCGGTGAACCCGACTTCCTCGCGAAGCTCCCGCTCCACCTCGTCGCGGATCGCGCGCCGCGTCCTGGCGAGCCGACGCGACACGGTGGCTTCGTGCTCCTTCAATATGCGGCCGGTTTCGGCGAGTGTCAGGTCCTGAACGTAGTAGCACGCGAGACGGAGCCGATCCGTGCCGGGCAGTCGGCGGAGCGCGCCGTCGAGCGCCGCGCGGATCAGCGCCACATAGCGCGGCCGCTCGGGATCCGGCTCGCCGCTCTCGGACGGCTGAACCTGACGGCCTGACGCGGCTCCAGATTCCTCCCGTTCGTCTCGCAGCGGCGCGAGCCGCCGGTCCATCCGCAGGCGGTCAATATATCGTTGCGCGAGCACCGCTCGCAGCCAGGTCGCCAGGCTGCTCCGGCCGTGGAAGTAGCGAAAGAGCGACAGACGGTCGCCCTTCGCATCGGTGATTCCGTAGAGCTCGGCGTACAGCGCATCGGCGACCTCGCGCGCGCTGCCGTGCGGGTTGAGCGCATCCGCCGCGCGGTAGAGCACCGGCCGATACTCGAGCACGAAGCGGTCCCACGCGGCAGGGTCTCCTGCCGCGCATAGCCGTGCGAGCTCGAGGTCCGCCGCATGCAAGGCGCTCACGACGTCAGCGCTCCGCTCTCACTTCCAGATCCTCTGCCACCACACGGCGGGCTTGAGTGGAGGATCGACGCCCAACCCCATCCTCTTACGGATGTCGGACACGTTCCATCCGGTCGCTGACGCCAGGTCCACTGCTTCCTGCTCCTGACGCTCTCTGACGCTGCGCCGGTACGCGCTTTCGGCGCCGCACGAGCCCTCCTCGGACCCTGTTCCCTTCCACGGGTGTCGGAGCACGTAGCGGCCCTGGAAGTTGGCGCGGTCGGCGGTTTCCTGGAACACGAGATCCTCGGGAAAATGCGCGCCGTCGTATTTGACGTGCAGTCGTGTCAGGAAAACGTTCGGCGGCAGGTTCCCGCCACCATCCTCCCAGAAGACGCCAAGATTGCGCAGCTCGTCGTTCGACAGCGGGCTGGCCGCGCACGGATCGCACCACTTCATGTCCCATGCGTACTCGAGGAATACCACGCGGCCGTCCTGCCGTTCGACCTGCCGCGCGAACATCGCCTTGTAGAACTTTGCGAACTCCCCCGGCTCCTTCAGATAGACCGGCAGCTCCATGTCCGACGGCAGCCTCACCGTTCGATAGTTCGTTGTCTCCACGCGTCCCCTGCGCGTCAGCGCCCACACGACCAGCTCCTGCGGCCCGTTGGCGTTGACCATCCCGAGCCGAATCGGCAGCATGAACTTCGGTGATTCGTACGCTACCTGCAGCGGACGCAAGTACGTGAACCCGAGCCTTGCCTGTGTGGTCAGGTTCACCTTGGCCACGAAGAACCGCATGTTCTGCTTGAGATAGCCAGCGAGCACGTTCGACGCCCCGGTTGGAATGCTGTAGCCGTTCTCGCGCAGCCAGGTTTCGAGCCCGGAGCTCTCCCGCGCCGAGAGGATCAGGATGTCGTACTCGCCAACCGAGTACTGCGCCTCGATGGTGACGCCGAGGCTCATTGCCCGCTCGTCATCTCGAAACCTCCGCGCTGCCGGCGCAGCAGGACCCGCCGCAGCGGTTTCGAGCAACCGCGGCATGCGGCACGGATCGTCGTCAAAGTATTCGACGAGCCGCGGCGCCGAATAGCCGTCGAGGTGGTCGACGAGCGTCTTCTCGCCGACGTGAATCTGCTGGCGCGTCAGAAACGTCGGGACCGGGATGACGACAGCGAACTCCTTCAGATCGCCCTGGAAGTCGTTCACCATCGTCATCACCGTACGATCGCCGTCGCGAACGAGCACGACCTGCGACGCGCGGTTAAACAGTTTCGTATCGGCCTTGGCGACGTAGAAGCCGCAGAAGCCCACAAGCGTCGGCGCCGACCACGCCACCATCGACGCGAACGCCGCTCCGAACACGATTCGCCTCATCCCCGTGCTCCTTCCACGTGTCCGTTCTGCGGCTCCCAACGGGAATCCGTACCTGTGGCGGGGCCGCCTAACGGACTAGGCGCGCGAAGCGCGCCAGGAAGATACTGGCTAACCAGGCAAGGGCTCTGCCGGGGTATCAAGGGCAGAGCCCTTGCCTGGTTCGCCCATGCATACCGGCGCCCGGGCAGCAGCCGGTCGATGAGCGGCACGACGATTGACCACGCCGCCAGCGACCACAGCAGCCCGTTCGTTCTGAACAGGCGGAACTGGACGTACCACGCGCCCCACGCCACCAACCCGGCAAACAACACCCGGCCCGCTCGCGAATCGGGCGTCGTCTTTGGATCGGAGATCATGAAGAACGTGAAGAGCAGCAGCGCGCCGCTCTGCAGTCGATGGATCGGGATGGCCAATGGCTCACCGAGGTACACCGAGCGGCCGAACAGGAGCGCGCAATAGAACGCGATGAACGCAAACGTCACGTCGCTGCGCGACGCGCGGTTGACGACGATGCTTCCGAGGCAGGCCGTCAGGAAGGCAAAGAAGGCCACCGACCCCCACTGGCCCGGCGACGTCCAGACCTGATCCGTCAGGAGCAGCATCGCAACGAGGCCGCCGTTGGTGGGATTGAAGACGTGCTTGCCTCGAAAGCGGATCAGGAACTTGCCGGCGATCGTCAGCACCGCGGCGACAACGGCCAGGTCGGTGCGATTCGTGCGAAGCAGGAGGC
>DASYQV010000008.1:0-27088 GCA_036005125.1 Vicinamibacterales bacterium | reverse complement strand
GGCGATGAGCTGGTCACCCGGTTCATGACCGTGATTGACCGATACCATCCGCTTCACGTCTCCATCGTCGGAGGCGAGCCGCTCGTCCGGTACCGCGAGCTCAATGAGATCCTGCCGCGTCTGGCCGAGCGGAAGATCTATACACAGCTCGTGACGAGCGCGGTCCGCCCGATTCCTCTGGAGTGGGAACGGCTCCCTCGGCTGCAGGTCGTCGTGTCGATTGACGGGCTGCAGCCCGAGCACGACGTCCGGCGGACACCGGCGACCTACGATCGCATCCTGAAGCACATCGAAGGGCACCACATCACCGTCCACTGCACCGTGACCCGGCAGCAGGTGCGGCGCGAGGGCTACCTCGAGGAGTTCGTGCGGCGCTGGCAGGAGAATCCGAACACCCGGCTGATCTGGATCAGTCTGTACACGCCGCAAAAAGGGGAGATCTCCGCCGAGCGGCTGACGGTTGCCGATCGAGAGCGCGTGGTGGCCGACCTGCGCAAGATCCGTCTGCGGTATTCGAAGCTTCAGATGCCCGACGGTATGCTCAACGTGTACACGAGACCGCCCGCCTCGCCGGACGATTGCCCGTTCGCCCAGACGACCCATTGCCTGTCGTCGGACCTGGAGCGCCGCATCACGCCATGCCAGTTCGGGGGCAATCCCGACTGCTCCAACTGCGGGTGCATTGCATCGGCGGGGTTCGAAGCCATAGCCCGTCACACGCTGCCCGGCAACATCCGGGTCGGACGGATCTTCTGGGCGTCGCTCAAGGTCGGCCGCGCCGTGTCCCGCGCCCGGCAGGGCCTAAGTACGTAGGCCGGCGTGTGCCGCATCTAAAGATGCGGCCTACGTAAACTCGACGGGCCGTTCGGGCGCGATGGGCGCCCGTTCGGCGGCGGCGGCGACCACTTGGGGCCGCCCCGACGGGTTCCCTGCCTCAAGAGTGATACCATCCCACATTCCTAGCCTTGAAATGCCGTCATTCATCAGTACCGCCAGCCGTGGCACGCGCGCGGGACGGGAATTCCTGCGCGGCCTGATCGATACGGATCACCCCCTGCTCGTCCATATCATCCCGATCCGCCGCTGCAACATCGACTGCGGCTACTGCAACGAGTACGACAAGGTCTCGCCGCCGATCCCGTTCCCGACAATGGCCGAGCGGATCGACAAGCTCGCCGAGCTTGGCACGTCGGTCGTCGCCTTCAGCGGCGGCGAGCCGATGCTCCATCCGCAGCTCGACGACCTGATCCGCCGGATCCGCACGCACGGCATGATGGCCGGACTCATCAGCAACGGGTTCCTGCTCAGCGAAAAGCGGATTGCTCAGCTCAATGACGCCGGGCTCGATTACCTGCAGATCAGCATCGACAACGTCATCCCCGACGAGATCTCGAAGAAGAGCCTCAAGACGCTCGATTCGAAGGATCACTCGAAGCTCAAGCTGCTCGCGCGGCACGCGCGGTTCCAGGTGAACATCAATTCGGTGCTCGGGGGCGGGACGAAGAACCCGGAAGACGCGCGAACGATCAACCGTCGCGCGCGCGAGCTCGGGTTCACCACGTCAATCGGCATCATCCACGACGGCCTCGGCCAGCTGAAACCGCTCGGCGCCGCGGAACGCGCGATCTACGAGGACGTCTCGCGGCAGATCAACCGCGTACGACACGTCGCACAGAACATCTATTCGGGAATCCGGGATTTCCAGTTGAACCTCGTGGACGGCAGGCCGAACGAGTGGCGCTGCCGGGCGGGCGCACGCTATCTCTACATCTGCGAGCGGGGCCTCGTGCACTACTGTTCACAGCAGCGGGGGGTCCCGGGCATTCCACTCGCCCGTTACACCAAGGACGACATCCGGCGCGAGTTCGACGCCCCCAAATCGTGCGCCCCCATGTGCACGATTGGCTGCGTGCACCGCGTGTCGTTCATGGACTTCTGGAGGAGGCCTCAGAAGGGTGAACTCGGAATCTAGAAATTGTGAATCGTGAATTGTGAATTCGTGAAATCGCAAGTCACAAATCGCAAATCACAAATGGATTAGCCCGTTCCGGCTTCTGCCAGCTCAGGCTCGGCGCTCGCCTGTTTCTGCTCCTTCTCGCCGCGCGCGGTCTTGGCCCAATCTGCTTCGAAGACCTCCAGCAGCCGCTTGACCACCTTGGCGTCCTTGCTGATGAGGCCGACCTCGCGCCGCCCATCGAGCTCCAGCGCGCGCAGGCTCTGGCTTCCAACGAAGGCTGCATCGCCGTCACGGACCATCGCCCGGACATGGAGCCGCTTGCCCGGGAACTTCTCGGCCTTCAGCGCGCCCGCTCGCTTCCCCACTTTTCCGATCACTCTCACGTCGACGCCTGCCTTGATGCGCTGCAGCAGAATGCGAATCATCTGGGGGTCGCTCACCTTCGGGTCGTAGATCAGCAACTGCTTCTTCGCGCGTTTGATGAACGTCGCGAGCAGCTCGCGCGCGTTCTCGGGGCTCACCACGAGGCAGTCGAGCTCCGGCTCGAACTCCTGCCGTACCGCGTCGGCTTCGAAGAGCCGCACTGCTTCCTGAATGCAGCGGCGATCCTGGCAGATGATGCCGAAGCTCCGGCTCTGTGTGTCGATCCCGGTGAAGTTGAAGCCGTAGACATGAAGCTCCACACCGTCGACAATCAGGAACTTGCCGTGGTAACGGACAAGATCGTCGGCGGTACGGCTCACCGCGACACCGACGCTGAGCATGCGTTGTTCGAGCTCGCGGAGCCGCCGCTCGCCGCCGGAGTTCGTATGGGCGATCAGGGCCCGTACGACAACCCCGCGGCTCACGGCGGCCTCGATCGCCTTCTCGAGAGGCTTGAGGTCGAACCGGAAGATGATGATGTCGAGCGTCTCTTTGGCGCTCTTGACCGCCGTCAGCAGCGTCTCGATACCGTCGTCAGGCTGAACGATCAACTCCACGCGTTATCACCTAAGCTGGGCCGTTCGGGGGATGGCTTTTGAACAAAATCCTTTCATCAGGCGGTGCTACAGCAAAGAGCTGGCCGATCTGTGGCCCGACCTTTTTGGGGGCCGAACAATGATCTACCTTGTCCTCGCCCTCGCCATGTCCGTCGCGGTTCCACAGGAGAAACCTGCAGGCCCCACGGCTGAGGCGCTGCACGACTTCGCCCAGAGGCTGAATGGGTACCTGGGGCTGAGGGACGACCTCGGGCGCAAGCTCGGGCCGTTGGCGCCGACAGACGCGGGTCAACTGCGGGCGCGCCAGCAGGCGCTCGCCGCGGCGCTCAGGAATGCCCGCAAGAACGCCAAACCGGGCGATCTGATTCCGTCACCCGTTCAGCAGCTGATTCGCCAGGCTATACGCGCCGACTTCACCCGACGAAATCCGGCAGATAAGCGGGCTGCTCTCGAGGAGGTGCCCGAGGGGCCGCTGCCGCGGATCAACGCGACGTATCCCGAGCAGGCAGCGCAGGCCACTGTTCCTCCGTTGCTCTTGGCAACCCTGCCCAGCCTGCCCGACAATCTTCAATACCGCTTCTTTAGCCGACACGTAGTGATTCTCGACGGCGATGTCGAAATAGTGATTGACTACGTGCGCAACACTCTGCCGCCGTACTGAGGTTGCCGTGAGCCGTTTCCTCGCTGCCTCCCTGGCAGTCGTTCTTCTCTCGTCCGCGCCGGCTCTCCTGCCGGCGGGTCTGAAGACCCGCGGCGACATCACCTTCCGGCAGGCGCGCGCTTCAGCGGCCACCACCATCAAGGCGCCGACGTCAGTCCTGCCGCTCGCCAGGGATTCGGTGAAATTTGCCGTCATCGGTGATACAGGCACTGGAGGACGCGCCCAGTACGAGGTGGCCCGGCGGATGGTCGAGGCGCGCTCCCGCTTCCCGTTCGAGTTCGCGATCATGCTCGGCGACAACATGTACGGCGGCGAGAATCCGAGTGACTTCGTGGACAAGTTCGAACGCCCGTACAAGCCGCTGCTCGACGCCGGCGTGAAGTTCTACGCCGCGCTCGGCAACCATGACGAGCCTGCGCAGCGCTTTTACAAACCCTTCAACATGGACGGAAAACGCTACTACACGTTCTCGAAGGGCGATGTGGAGTTCTACGTGCTCGACAGCACGTACATGTCACCGGCGCAGGTGGAATGGCTGAAGAAAGAGCTGGCGGGATCCAAAGCCAAGTGGAAGATTTCGTACATGCATCACCCGATTTACTCATCCGGCGAACGACACGGCTCGGAGGTCGACCTGCGAGTGCTGATCGAACCGCTCTTCATCGAGCACGGCGTCGGCGTCGTCTTTGCGGGGCACGAGCACTTCTACGAGCGCGTGAAACCGCAGAACGGCATCCATTACATCACCGAGGGCGGCTCGGCAAGGCTCCGTCGAGGAAACATTCGCGGCCACTCGGCGCTCACCGCCAAGGGCTTCGATACCGACAACTCGTTCATGGTCGTCGAGATTGCCGGCGACCAGATGTTCTTCGAGACGATCTCGCGCACAGGACAGACGGTCGATTCCGGCGCCATCGCCCGTCGCGAGACACCGCGGGTCAGCCCGTGAGCCGCGGCACGGTCTTCCGCGCGGAGGTCTCGTGCAGTTCCTCCGCACGGTCGAGGGCCGCCTGAACGTCGGGCAGGATGTTCCGCTCGCCGACGTGCCTCTCGAATTCCGCCTGATGCATCAGCCGCAACGGCTGCGGCGGCGCCCCGCACAATAAGAGCGTCTTACCGGCCTGCCCGAGGCGATCCGCAAAGTCCTGAATGGCGCGCAGACCTGTCGCATCGATTGCCGTCATGTTGCGGAGTCGCAGCACGACGACCGGCGTCATACCGGGAACCTGCGAAATCAGGTCGGTCAGCTTATCGGTCGCGCCGAACAGGAAGGGCCCGTGGATGCGGTAAATTGTGACGTACTCAGGTATCCGTTTGTCCTGGAGGATGTGCGCGCGCCCGCGGTGAATGTAGTCCGCTGTCACACGTGAGACCGTCGTCGTTGTCGCCACGCGCCGGATGAACAGCAACGCGGCGAGGATCATGCCGGCTTCCACGGCAACGGTCAGATCCGCGAGCACCGTGAGCGCGAAGGTCACCGCCCATACCGAGCGATCCGTCCACGACAGCTTCATCAACTCCGGAATCTCGTGCCACTCGCCCATGTTGTAGGCGACGACGAGGAGGATTGCCGCCAGGACCGCCATCGGCACGTAGCCTGCCCAGCGCGACGCGAAGAGGAGGATCATGAGCAGCGTCAGCGCGTGGATCACGCCGGCGACGGGCGTCTTCGCGCCGGAACGGATGTTCGTCGCCGTCCGGGCAATAGCGCCGGTCGCGGGCAGGCCGCCAACGAGAGGCGACGCGATGTTCGCCACGCCCTGCGCGAACAACTCGACGTTCGAGTTGTGCCGACCGCCGCTCATTCGATCGGCGACCACCGCCGAGAGCAGCGACTCGATCGCGCCGAGCATCGTGATGGTCAACGTCGGCGACAACAACGTGAGCATCAGGTCGGGCCTGAACTGAGGGACATGCACGGCGGGAAGGCCGGATGGAATGCCGCCGAAGCGGCTCCCGACCGTCTCGACGGACAAGCCGGCCGCCGCGGCAACGATTGTCCCTGTGAGGAGCGCCACAACGTAGCCCGGCACTCGTGGCACGAGCTTCGTCCAGATCACGATCAGCGCAAGCGATCCGACGGCCAGCGCGGCGGTCTCGATCGAAATCGCATCGAGATGCTCGGCAATGCGCGCCATCCGGGGGATGAACTCGCTGGGGATGGGTTGAGAGAGGGCCAGGCCGAGGAAATCCTTGATCTGCGTGCTCGCGATCACCAGCGCGATGCCGTTCGTGAACCCGATGACGACGGGCCTGGGGATGAAGCGAACCGCCGTACCTGTGCCGGTCAGCCCCATCGCGACGAGCAGGATGCCGGCCATCATGGTGCACGTGAACAAGCCGTCAACGCCGTGCGCGGCGATGATCCCGGACACCACGACGACAAACGCGCCCGTCGGCCCGCCGATCTGCACGCGCGAGCCGCCCAGTGCGGAAATCAGGAACCCGGCCACAATCGCGGTATAGATGCCGGCCTGCGGCGTCATACCGGACGAGATGGCGAACGCCATCGCGAGCGGCAGCGCCACCAGGCCGACGGTGACGCCCGCAATCAGATCGGACAGGAAGATCCGACGGGAATACTGACGCAGGGCGACAACGGAGGCCGGAAGCGACGGCCGCGCCTGACGAGCTCGATGCGGCACCTGTCCATTGTACGCACCCTTCACACCAGGTGAGTGATCTACGGATGGGTTGCTAGAGATCTCCCGAAAGGCTCAAATCGTAACGAATGAAGCAAAGTCTTCGGGGGCCCTTGTGCCGGCCTTCGGAGATGTCTCGGCCCCGCGAAGCGGGGCAAAGCGAGCACAGGGCCGCAGTGAAGCTGCGCCGTGTCCGCCACAGGTTCACGGCGGTTGAGGCGCAGCTTCACTGCGGCCACAGCCAGGCTGCGCCGCGGACGCCGCTCGCATCGCCGTGCCGGGCGCGTACGAGGCGCGTGCGAATTCGATCGCCGGAGGCGCCGCACGCGAACACGTACGCACCCCACAGGCGCGGCACGCTCTCGTACAACCGCGCGAGGTTCGACATCCCGCCGCCGAGTACGATCACGTCAGGATCGATGACGTTGATGATGCCTGCCAGCGCGCGGGCCATTCGTGTCTCGTACCGCCTCAAGGCCGCGTCGGCTTCGAGGTCGCCGGCGACAGCGCGCCGCTCCACCTCTTCCGCGGTGAGCGTCGGTGCGGTCGCGGCTTGATAATCGCGCGTAAGGCCGGGCCCGGAGAGAAACGTCTCGATGCACCCGAAACGGCCGCAGTAGCAGGCGGGCCCGGGCCGTTCATCGTCGGCAGGCCAGGGGAGCGGATTGTGTCCCCATTCGCCCGCGATCGCGTTGGCGCCGGTCAACACCCGACCGCCGACAACGATTCCTCCGCCCGTACCGGTGCCGACAATGACGCCAAACGCCACTTCAGCTCCCGCGGCTGCGCCGTCGGTGGCTTCGGAGAGCGCAAAGCAGTTCGCGTCGTTGGCGATGCGCACCGGCCGGTCGACGCGCGCCTCGAGATCCCGCACGAGCGGCCGCCCGATGAGCCACGTCGAGTTCGCGTTCTTCACGAGGCCGGTGGCCGGAGACGGCACGCCCGGAATGCCAACGCCGACGGTGCCGCGCATCCCCGTCTCGCGCTCGAGTGCCTCGACGAGGCTGGCGATCCCCTCGATGGTCGCCGCGTAATCACCTCTCGGCGTCGCGACGCGCGTTCGCCGCAACTCGCGGCCGTCGTCTGCGAGCGCGAGCCCCTCAATCTTGGTTCCTCCGAGATCGATACCAATCCGCACGCACTCATCTTGCCGTACGGAACACCTTGGTGTACGTAGGCCGCATCTTCAGATGCGGCCCATGCGGCCGCTTCTTCCAGCGTCGTCACTGGGCCGGATCTAAAGATCCGGCCTACGTACACTTACGCTCAATAAAAATCATGCGCATCGACGGACGCGGGGCCGTTGATCCCCTGCACGCGTTCCGCGCGGACGGACAGCACGCCTTCCTGGTGCTGCAGAACGCCGTCGACGAGCAGAAACGGCTGACCGATGACGGTCATCCGCTCGCGATCGAAGAGATCCGGCCGGACGATGATGTTCGAGATGCCGGTCTCGTCCTCGAGCGTGAGAAAGACGAAGCCCTTTGCCGTGCCGGGGCGCTGGCGCGTAATGACCATCCCGGCCACGCGCACGCGACGGCCGTCAGCCGTCTGCGGAAGATCCGCCGCGCGCAGGACGCCGCGCATCGACAAATCGTGGCGACAGAGCGCCATTGGATGCCGGCCGATCGTCAGCCCCATGCCGCCATAATCCGCCCTGAGCCGTTCGCTCTCATTCATCGGCGACAGCGGTGAGGTGGTTCGAACGTCGGCATCGGGGTGAGCGGATCCGGGCGACTCGCGTTCGAACAGCTCGCCAGCGGGACGCACGGCGCGTTCCACCTGCCACAACGCGCTCCGCCGCTCGCCGGTGAACGCGTTCAGCGCGCCGATGTCGGCGAGCGTGGCCAGCTCGTCGCGCCGCAGCCCGGTCTTCTGCACGACGTCCTCGATCGATCGGAACCGTCCAGCGGCCTCCACCCCAACGCGCCAAAAACGCGCGTTGGGGACCCCGGCGTGAACCTCCACGGACCAGTCGTGCGCGCACGTGTTGCAGAACCAGGTGCGCCGCGTCGCGGTGTCGTCGACGAGCTCGATCATCGATTTGTCGTCCGACCCGCACTTCGGGCACACGGGCGCGTCACCTGTGGATGACCGGCGGCGCTCAAATGCGGCCATGGCCTGTCCCGTCTGTTTTCGCAATCCGTTGACGTACATGAAGCCAAGCCGTATGCCGCCGTCCTCCTCGACGGTACAGAGCCAATCCGACTGCTGCACATCGATCGGATGGAAGCGTACGCCACGGCGCTGCGCATCCTTGACGAGCGTCGCCGGGTGATAGAACCCCATCGGCTGGTTGTTGAGGAGCGCCGTATAGAAAGCGGCCGGGTAGTGCACCTTCAGGTACGCGCTCGCATAGGCGAGCAGCGCAAAGCTGGCGGCGTGTGACTCGGGGAATCCGTACAGCGCAAACGACGTGATCGACGTGATGATCCGCTCCGCCGTCTCACCCGTGATGCCGTTTTTCGCCATCCCCTCGCGAAGCTGCGTCTCGATCTGCTTCATCCGCCGCTCGGAGCGCTTGAACCCCATCGCGCGGCGCAGCTCCTCGGCCTGACCGCCGGTGAAACCGGCGGCCACCATCGCCATGCGCAGCAACTGTTCCTGAAACAGCGGCACACCGAGCGTGCGCGCAAGAATGGGCTCGAGCGAGGGATGGAGCGGCACAACGGGCTCGTTTCCCGCGCGGCGGTTCAGGTACGGGTGCACCATCTGCCCGACGATCGGCCCGGGCCGGATGATCGCCACCTCGACGACGAGATCGTAGAACGTGGTCGGCTTCAGGCGCGGCAGCGTCGCCATCTGCGCGCGCGACTCCACCTGGAACACGCCCACGGTGTCGGCTTTTTGCAGCAGGTCGTACACGGCCGGGTCGTCGGGCGGGAGATGTGCAAGATCGACAGTCGGCAGCCGGCAGCAGGCAGGTGGCAGTTCTGAGCTGTCCGCTGCCTGCCCGCTGCCCACTGCCTGCGGCCTGCTGCCTGCCGCGTTCACCAGCTCGATCGCATCCTGCAGGACGGCCATCATGCCGAGGCCGAGCAAGTCGACCTTGACGATCCCCATCTCGGCGCAGTCGTCCTTGTCCCACTGCACGACAACGCGGCCCGGCATGGTGGCGGGCTCGAGCGGCACACACGCATCGAGCTCGCCCTGGCAGATCACCATGCCGCCCGAGTGCTGTCCGAGATGCCGCGGTAAATCCTGGATGGCCAGCCAGAGCTCCGCGAACGTTCGCATGCGCGGCGCGTCGAACGACAGCCCCGCCGCCTCCAGATTGCGTCCCAGCGTCTCGTTCGGGTCGGTGAACTCGAAATTGTTCATCACCTTGGCGAGCGCGTCGATCCGGTCGGCGTCGAGCGAGAGCGCCTTCCCTATCTCGCGCGCGGCGCTGCGGCCGCGGTAAGTGATGACGTTGGCCGTCATGGCCGCGCCGAGCCGGCCGTACTTCTCATAGATGTGCTGGATCACGCGCTCGCGGCGGTCGCCGCTCGGCAGATCGAGATCGATGTCGGGCCACTCTCCGCGCTCTTCGGAGAGAAACCGCTCGAACAGCAGCTCCATCGCAATGGGATCGACGGCCGTAATCCCGAGGCTGTAGCAGACGGCGCTGTTGGCCGCGGACCCGCGTCCCTGCACGAGAATATTCTGCTGCCGGCAGTAGTTGACGATGTCCCAGACGATGAGGAAGTAGCCGGCGAGATCGAGCTTCTCGATGAGATCGAGCTCGCGGGCGATCTGCGCGCGAGCCTTGTCGTGGTACGGCCGGTAGCGGTCCCGCGCGCCAGCCTCCGTAATCCGACGCAGGAATATCGTCTCGGTCTCGTCCGGCGGGACGGGGTACTTGGGAAACCGGTAGCCGAGATGCGCCATCGTGTACTGGAGTCGATCGGCCAGCGCCGTGGTGTTCGCCACCGCCTCGGCACGATCGGCGAAGAGCTCGGCCATCACCTCGGGCGATTTGAGGTACCGCTCCGCATTGCGCGCGAGCGCCCGCCCCGCGGCATCGAGCGTTGTGTGGCGCCGTACGCACGTGAGCACGTCGAACAGCGGCCGATTGGCCGGCTCGGCAAACCGGACGCCATTGACCGCAATGACCGGCACGCGGAACGCGCGCGCGAGGTCGATGAGCCTTGCGTTGTCGGCTTCCTCGTCGCGCAGGAAATGCCGCTGGATCTCGACGTACACGTTCGAGCGGCCGAACACTCCCACGAGACGATCGAGCAGCCCGCCAACGCCGTACAGCCGTGCATCGAGGAGCGGACGCCCCCCAAGCGCGACGAGGCCCGCGGTAAACCCCTCGAGCTCGTCGAGCGCCAGCGCGCCCTCCCCTTTCGCCGCGCGCATCTTCATACGCGTGATCAGACGGCAGAGGTTTCGATAGCCGGCCTGGTTCTCGACGAGCACCGGAAGCGACCACCGCGTGGTCGCGAGTCGTGATTGAGCGAGCTCTTTCGGCGATCCGTGCTCGATCGTCAGCTCGGCGCCGATGATCGCGCGCAGCCCGGCCTCTTTGGCTGCCTTGTGGAAGCGCGGCGCGCCGTAGACGCCGTCCGCATCAAGCAGCGCGAGCGCCGGGTAGCCGAGCGCGGCGGCGCGGTCCACGAGCGTCTCGGGAAGGGAGGCGCCCTGAAGAAAGCTGAAGGCCGACGCGGCATGGAGCTCGATATACACAGCGAGGTGACGTAGGCCGCATCTTTAGACGCGGCACGCCGGGTCTGAAGACCCGGCCTACGAATGTCAATCTGCTTCTAATCAACAATTCCTTCGATGAACCAATGCCCCGTGTCGCGCGCGTGGAACAGCCGGTACGTCGCGCGGTCGGTCAGCGTCACGTCCCACTCGTCGCGATCCCAGCCGTGCGACGCCCACCAGGCGCCTGACGTCCGCCACGGTCCCGCGCACGTCTCCACGCGTCCGCCGCCGAGACCACGGCGGTCTGTCGTGACGCGAGACGGTTTGCCCTCGTCCACCCTGACGCGCACGGGCACCGGCTCGCGGAAACGTCGCAGCGCGACGGCGGGCTGCACAGCGTGTACGGAGGCGGCGTCTTCGGATGCGGCGTCCGGTTCGGCGGGCGCGAACGGCGTCATCTCGAACGCGCCTGGCTGCCATGAATCAACCTCAACCGGCGAGCCGCAACGACCTTCTCCCATCAGCGCGGTCAGCCGCGCCATGAGCGTCGAGAGCTGCTCCGGCGGCGGCAGCGCTCGCGTGAGCAGCGAGAATTGCAGCACACGGGCCGGCGTGGGATCGGCCGCCACGAGAACGCGATCGATTGCCGCGGGGGGCGGGTTCGACTCGAGGTCGAGCAGCGCCAACGTGCGCAGCGTGCGCGCGTCGCGGATCGGCGTGGGCAGTTGCAGCGTCCGTTCGTGGACGGCTCGTGTGACGAGGTGCAAACGCACGTGCAGCACGGCCGCGCTGCGATTGCGGCGCGCGAGGTGCGCGCCAAGCGGCTCCATCAACCGGCTCAGCACGAACGACAACGGCTCCAGCCCATCAATCGGCCATTCGAGATCGAGCGCCTGCTCGAACCGCTCCTCCGGAAGCGCCGGCACCAGCGGACGAGGATCCTCCCCGCGTGCGACCCGTTGCCATGCCACGCCGGCCTGGCCGAGCCGCGCCGCCACCTCGTCCCCCGGCAGGCTCGCGAGATTCCCAAGCGTCCGCAGTCCCCATCGGCGGAACGTCGGGACGTCGGGCGGCGGGAGCTCGGCTGTCGCAACCGTCCCCAGCAATTCGATCGGCAGCGGCGCGATCGCCGCGGCTTCACCACCCGGCGCAATGACGGTGACCCCGGCATGCTGGTGCACGAGGAGGCGCGCCGCCGTTCGCGTGCCCGCCAACGCCACGCGCACGTCCAGCCCACGATCGGCAGCCGTCCGCCACAGTTCCGACGCAATCGTCTCCGCGTCGCCGAACAACCGCGTGAGGCCACTGAGATCGAGCAGCACCTCGCGCAAGCCGTCTGAGGCGGGCGCACACAGTTCCACACGCGGCGAGAAGTCGGACGCGACCGCGAGGAGCGCGTCGATTGTCGTGGCCTCGGTTACCAGTAATGCTCCGAACATTTCCAGATACTTCCACTGCGCGCGGGTCTAAAAGACCCGCGCCTGCATCCTTGGGTCGTAGGCCGCATCTTGAGATGCAGCGCAGTGCCGGGTCTAAAGACCCGGCCTACGTACGTCCTCAACCGTGCATCGGACAACAATCTCACCATCCACGCGGCGGCGCGGCGACACGACGCGCGCGGCCACGTCCAGACCCGCAAGCCGGCGGCTGCGGTTCGAGTTCCCTGCCCACCCAGGTGTGGGCGGCGTCGAGGAGTTCAGCACGAGGGTCAAGCCGTCGGCACTTCGCGCGAGCGGCTGCGGGGCAACGATCACGCAGGCCGTGTCGCTTCCCTCGACCATACGCTGCACGCGCAGCCACGTCGTGAACGGAAGACGCGTGAGCGCCGCCGCCGGCACGTCCGCGACATCGAGAGCGACCACGCCAAACCCGCCCGCCTGGAGCACGAGCGTGAACGCCTTCAGCGCGCGGTCGAGCGCCCGCTCGATCCCGGGCAGCGAGCCCGCGATCGCCTGCCCGCGCACCCACAGCAGATGTGTCCGATCGATTCCGGCCACGGTCGTGGAGGCAATGTCGAGGCGATCGAGCGTGTCGACAATGGCGGCAATCTCCCCGCGTCGTGTGGCCGCCCCGACGAGCGCCAACAGGAGCGCCGTCCGGCCCGACGATGACGGTCCGGCGATCTCAGAGACCTGTCCTCGAGGAAACCCGCCATGCAGGCATGTGTCGAGCACCGCAACATCGGTGGGCACGAGCACGGACGGGTCGCGGTCGCCAGGCGACCACGGCGCGGTCGTCAACGTCCGGTCGAGCTTTCTGTCCCGAAGAGCTGATTCCAGCGCGGCACGCGCGATATTCGCCATGTTCGCCATGTATTCGCCAACGGCGAAAATATAGCGAAACAACGGCGGAAGATCAACAGGGTAAGATCAAAGGCCGTTTCGTGAGTACCACCGCCTCAGAATCCGGGATTTCGGCGCCAGCCGCTCCCGTTTCTCCACTGCACCGCCTCGCGGCAGCTCTTACCTATCGCGATTTTCGTGTGCTCTGGTGTGGCGCCTTGACGTCCACCATCGGCACGTGGATGCAGAAGGTCGCGCAGAACTGGCTGGTCGTCACGATCACCGGGTCCTCGTCCGCTTTCTTCCTGGGACTCGATGCGTTCTTCGGCGAGCTGCCGATCCTGCTGTTCACGCTGATTGGCGGCGTCGTGGCCGACCGGCAGGATCGCCGGCGCCTGCTGCTGATGTCGCAGTACATCCAGATGGGCGCGGCGTTCACGCTGGCGGGGCTCGTCGCCGCCGGTGCCGTCCGCATCTGGCACGTGCTGCTGCTATCGGCGCTCACGGGGTTTGCTCAGGCGTTTGGCGGACCCGCTTACCAATCGCTGATACCGTTACTCGTCGACACACGGCATCTGCCGAACGCGATCGCGCTCAGTTCCATCCAGTTCAACCTCGCGCGCGTCATCGGGCCGCTCGTGGCGGGCGCCGCGCTCGCGGCATTCGGGATGGCCGCGTGCTTCGGCCTCAACGGTCTCTCATTTCTGGCCGTCATCGTCGCGATTCTCTCGCTGCACACGCGCCATACACCGGTCGTATCGGGCCTGCGCCTTCGCGACGAGCTGGCCGGCGGCCTCGCCTACGCGCTCGGGCACCGGCCGCTCCTCAACCTGATGGTGCTCGCGTGTACGACGACGTTCCTCGGGCTGCCGCTGCTGACGTTCCTGCCGCTCTTCGCGCAGCGCGTGTTCGGCGGCGGGATCTCCGAATACACGCGGCTCATGGCGTATGCGGGCGGCGGTGCCGTCGGCGGCGCGCTCGTCGTGGCATGGCTCGGCAAGTTTCCACACATGGGCCGGACGCTTGTCGGCCTGCAGTTCCTGCTCGGCATGGTCGTTGTCGCATTTGCAGCATCGCGCGCCCTGTGGCTCAGCGAAGTCCTTCTACTGGTCGGCGGCGCGCTGATCGTCATGGTGTTCTCGCTCGCCACGTCGCTGGCACAGCTGCTCGCGCCGAACGAGATGCGCGGGCGCGTCATGAGCATCTACATGGTGGCGTTCCGGGGTGGCATGCCGCTTGGAAGCCTCGTGGCCGGATACCTGGCGACCATGACGTCTCCCCCCGCCGTCTTGTTCGTCAACGGGATATTGCTCAGCCTGGTCGGGACCTGGTTCCTGATTCATCCTCACGGGGTGCGCGAGGTGTAGATAGCCGGAATCTGAGCCCTCCATGCTGAGATTGGTCCTTGTCATCGCGGGCGCGCTGTCGCTGACGCCCGGAAACGCCCAGGCACAGGAAACACGTGCGGAACTGCTCGCAGAGATGCGCGAGCAGAAGGCGAGGAGCCTGGAGCCGTACAAGCCGAAGGGCGCTGAGAAAGCGCTCCTCTATGTCGAGCAGAAGCGGATTATCGAGCGGCTCACCGTAGCCGACGGGTTCTATCCGCGGACTGGCGGCCTCCCAAGCGGCAGCGGGTTCGCTATGGGCGTCGGCTACCGCAAACACCTGCTCAACGAGGGGCTGTTTGCGAACGTGTCAGGCGTGCTGTCGATGAAAACCTACAAGGCGTTCGACGCGCAGCTGCGGCTGCCGCTGCTCTGGCGCGATCGCATCGAGCTGTGGACGAACTTCCGCTACCACGACTTTCCGGAGGAGGATTTCTTCGGCCTCGGCAACGGATCGAGCGTTTCGAACCGTACGAGCTACAAGATCCGCAGCACCGACTCCAGCGCCCGCGCGGTCGTAAACGTCCTTCGCTGGTTGCGGTTCGGCGCGGATCTCGGACGCTATAAGCCAGAGATCGGTCACGGCACCGACCCGCGGTTTCCGTCGGCAGAAGAGATCTTCACCGACGTGGAGGTGCCTGGCCTTGCGGCGCAGCCGACCTTCGTGCACTACACTCCGTTCGTCGAGGTGGACTACCGCGATTATCCCGGCAACGCGCGGAGCGGGGGATTGTGGCGGGCGAGTTTCGGCACCTGGAAGGATCGGACGCTGGGGCAGTTCGATTTCCACCGGTTCGATGCCCAGGCGGCCCACTACTTCCCCATCTTCGACAAGAAGCGTGTGTTCGCCGTGCGCGCCAGCGTCAGCTACGTGAACAACGAGAAGGGCGACCGCGTGCCGTTCTACGTCATGCCATACATCGGCGGCTCCGACTCGCTGCGCGGCTTCCGCGAGTTCCGCTTCCGCGACGAGAATGCCCTGTTCATGAACGCCGAGTACCGATGGGAAGCGTTCTCGGGCCTCGACATGGCGCTGTTTTTCGACGCGGGCGAGGTGCGTCGGGACTGGGAGGATATCGGTTTCGGCAATCTCAAGACGTCGTACGGCGTTGGATTCCGGTTCAACACCTACAAGAACGTCTTCCTCCGATTCGACGTGGCAATGGGCGGCCATGAGGGGGTGCGGAAGTTCACGAAGTTCAGTTCGGCCTTTTGAGCACGGAGGCCGATGACCATGCTGTCGCTCTCCAGGATGCAGAAGCGATGAAGTTCACGCGCTGGTTCGTCGCGCTCGTGTTCGCCGCGGGCGCTGTATCGAGCCGCGGAGCGACGCCGAAGTTCTTTCCCGACGATCCCATCGCCGCCGACGTGGAGACGCAGGATGCGAGCGGCGTCGCCGTGCAGGATTTGAGCGATCCGTACGACTTTCTGGAAAACACGTTCATGAATCCGGCGGACACGGCAAACATCCGCGCCGAAAACGTCAACACGCTGGATGAGGTCCCCGACTCGAGCTGGTTCACGAACCGAATCCTCGCTCGTCCCATGTCGGTGGACGAGATCGTACGAGGGTCGGTCACGGGCGGGGCCCCGAAGGGGCCATGGCTGGTTGTCGGCGCGAAGACCGAAGGGATTACACCTGGCATGACCGTTCGCGACGCCAGGAACGATGTCTATTTCATCAAGTTCGATCCGCCGTCGAACCCGGAGATGGCTACCGGGGCCGAGGTCGTGACGACGCCCGTGTTCCACGCGCTCGGCTACAACGTCCCCGAGAACTACCTGGCGACGATCCGCCGCGAGGACCTGCGGATCGATCCGACGACGCTGCTGCATCGCGAGATCACGGGCCAGCGTACGCCGATGACCGAGGAAGACCTCACGACACTCCTCGCCAAGGCAGCACGCAATCCCGACGGCAGCTACCGCGTGGTTGCCAGCAAGGCAGTAGAGGGCAAGCCGCTCGGCCCGTTCCGCTACTACAGCACGCGGTCGGACGATCCGAACGACATCTTCTCGCACGAACACCGTCGCGAGCTCCGCGCGATGCGCGTCTTCGCGGCGTGGCTCAACCACGACGATTCGCGCAGCATCAACTCGCTCGATACGCTCGTCCGACGGGATGGACGGGCGCTCGTGAAGCACCACCTGATCGACTTCGGATCGACGCTCGGCAGCGGCAGCACACAGGCGCAGAAGCCGCGGGCAGGCAACGAATACCTGTGGGAAGCGCGACCTACGTTTCTGACCATGCTCACGCTGGGGTTTTACGTACGGCCCTGGATCAAGGTGCGGTATCCGGACATGCCGTCGGTGGGACGTTTCGAGGGCGCGTTCTTCTCGGCGGAACAGTGGAAGCCGGAGTACCCGAATCCGGCATTCGGCAACGCGCGAGCCGACGACCTGTTCTGGGCGGCGCGGCGTGTTGCCGCGTTTTCGGATGACGCTATCCGCGCCGTCGTGAAGACCGGTCAGTTCAGCGACCCCCGGGCCGAGATCTACATCGGTGACGTCATCATTCTCCGCCGCGACAAGGCGGCGCGGTGCTGGTTGAACGCGACGAACCCGGTCATCGACTTCGCGATGGAGCGGGACGGAACGATGACGTTCCGGAATGCATCGGCGGATCTGCGCTTCGGGCCGGCCGCGCAGGAGTATCGGGTTGCGTGGGCGCGCTTCGATAACAACACGGGCGAGGCAACGGCGGTGGGCCAGCCCTCGGTCGTGCACACGCCAAGAGCCCAGGCGCCGCGGGAGCTCCAGTCGGCGAGCTACATTCGCGCGAGTGTCACGAGTCACCACGCGGAGCAACCGAACTGGGTCCACCCCGTGTACGTGTTCTTCCGACACACGAACACCGGATGGCGGACGGTCGGACTCGAGCGGATCGTCGACCGGCTAGGCTTGGCTGGCGACCCGAGGCTCGGGACACGAGGCCGGGCAACTCGAACCGATGAATCGCGACCAGAGCCCCGGAGTGCGATTTCTGCCAACCTTGAGTCGAGTCGTACTCAGGGTCTGACCCCGTTCTGACCCCGTTCTGACCCCGTTCTGACCCTGGTCTGACCCCGAACCTACTTCGGCCGGTCCAGCGGCTTGACCTTCAACTCGAACGTGAACGGAATCGCCGTGGGCCGGAAGCAGATCGCGTCGTCGCACGCCTGATATTCCAGCCTCCCGGAAAGCACGAGTGTCGTCTGGCTCGCGAGCGTCTTCTGTGCCTCGCGCGTGGCGGCGAGGGTCACGTCCTGCGTTAATCGGAATGGCTTCTGGAACACAGGAACCGTTTCATTCAGCGGTTTGAAGTGATACTTCTCCGACTCGGGATACCGGACCGGATGTGTCACGACAAGCGGGTTGGGATCGAGCTTCAGCTCGATCACCTGGTATTCAGCGCCAGGCGCGTAAACGTGGATGTTGCGGGCGGGCGTGATATCAACGGCCAGCGTGACGCGCGAGCCTGGCGCGACGGTGTCGTCGCTGACGACGGCCTTCATTGAAAGATGCGCGTTGGCGGCGGTGACCGTCGGCCCCCGTCCGGCGCCGCCTTGCCGCACAATGATGCTCGCGGCGGTGTTCCGCTCCCGATACTCCTGCTCGAAATAGCGCGCCGTCACTTTCCGTGCGGGATCGAGCACGAACGTTCCGGGGTGTGGCACACCATACGCGCGAGTGTTTACCGCAGCGGTCTCGTTGAACAGACCGTACTGCCGGATGATCGCCGAGCCCTTGTCGGAGAGGAGTGGGAACGTGATTCCACGCGCCCTCGCGAAGGTGGCAAGCGTCTCGACCGGGTCATAGCTCACGCCGACGACGGTCAGACCCTGCTTGGTGAGATCGGGAAGACGTCCTTGCAGCTCGACGAGCTGCGTCCGGCAGTATGGTCACCAATCGGCCGAACGGTAGAACACGAGCAGTGCGCCTCTGGATCCCAGCAGGGCTGATAATCGCCTGGTCGTGCCGTGCTGATCCGGCGCCTCGAAATCGGGCGCTGTCTCGCCAACTTTCGGACCGAGCATTGTCACGTCGACGACGGGAGGCTGCTGCGCGCGAGTACCGGCCGGGGTCCCCTTCGCACGTAGTGTGTGCGATGGGATGGAGGCGGTGGCCAGCAGCAAGGCGAGGACGATGCGGCCCACATGCATGGCGGAAGTATAGAATGCCGGCCGGCCGACGTGTAGGGCGGGCTCGTACGGCCCGCCCGCCGGGCCGCTCACGTCGATTCCGCGAGGAGGAGGGCGCAGAGGGTTGTGGCCTGACCCGTCTGCGGCCCCTCCCCCTTCACGGTTAGCGTCGACGAGTGGCCTCGTATATCGAAGCTGCGCCGCCGCCAAGCGCCGCCCCGATGAGGGCGCCCTTCTTTCCGCCGACAAGCCCGCCGAGACCCGCGCCCGAGGCGGCCGATCCGCCGATCACCAGGACCGTCTTGGTCTTCGATCGCGTCGATCGCGGTCGTTCATCCTCGCGGTACACCACGGTCCTTTCCGGGGCGGGGCTTGCGTCGCGGTACACCGTACGCGTCGGAGCCGGAGCCTGCGCCGCCGTCCGCACGATTTGGACCGGAGCGGCACCGTCGGTCGTCCGCGGCTGGAAGGCCCGCACGTAGGCCGGCTGACCATCGAGCGTCTGGACGAGGGCGGGCCTCTCGACGAAGCGGAAATCGTCTTGGGCGCGGGCGCCGACGCCGTACATCGCCACGCCCGAAATCAGAGCGCCCACGAGTGCCGCAGCCATTGGTTTCATGTCGTCTCCTCCGTGACGGGGTTGCTGCCGGTAAGGACTCCAAGCGACATGCCATCGAAGCTGAGGCGTATAAATCACGTGATATCAGTTAGTTACTGTGGACAAGCTGGTCTGGCATCGCCGGGACTGTCCTCCAAATGGCTCAACCGTATCGAGATCGCCATCGGCGACGCGACACTGCCAAAATAGGGTCTGGTGATGATTGTTCGCGACGAGGCTTCTTCACTTCTTCTGATCACACAACCCGATCACGGACGTCTCGCGCACGACATCGTCGCCGCGATGCGCACCGAGCCGGTCCTCCAGGGTCCCGGGCGCGACACCATCCTGTTGGCCACGCGCGAGCACGATAACGGCTGGCTGGAGGTGGATGCGGAGCCAACGGTGGACCCCGAGACTGGACGACCGTACGACTTCATCACGGGGCCGACACGCGTGAAACACGAGCTCTGGCCGCGCGGAATCGCCCGGGTCGCGAAGATGAATCCCCGGGCGGGCGCGCTCGTCGCCCAGCACGCCATCACGGTTTACAACTACCGTGCGTCAGAACCGGGATGGCATCCGTTCTTCGGCCCGATCACGGCGATGCGCGACGACCTGCTCCGCCAGCTTGGTGTGATCGATGACGGTGGACGCGAAGCGTTCGCGCGCGACTATCGATGCGTCCGCCTCGGCGATTCCTTCTCGCTCCAGTTCTGCAACGGATGGACGGAGGCGCAGGATACGGAGGGATACCGCGCGGAGCTGCGCGGCTCGACGCTTGTCATCGCGCCCGATCCGTTCGAGGGACGTTCGGTGCCGCTCCGCGTGATGGCTCGCCGGATCCCTGCGCGGCGATACGCCAACGACGCCGATCTCAATGCGGCGCTCGCCGAGAGCGTGCCGGAGTTTCTGATCGGCGAGGCGCGCGGCGCGTGACACGCGTCGCATATGTCCCGCAAATGTAACGAGACGGTTAAATCTGCTAATATCCCTCGGTTTGTCGAGGGCACATGGCACGTTTCCGTCTGATACCGCGCGAAGAGAAGTTCTTCCCCGAGTTCCTGAGCCTCGCCGAACAGATTCGATCAGGCGCCCATGTCCTCCGGCAGCTCCTGGCCAACACACGGGTCGACATCGCCAAGGTCCCGGTGATCAAAGATCTCGAGCACAGCTGCGACCGCCACACCCGCGCCATCATCGACCGGCTGAATCGCACATTCCTCACCCCGCTCGATCGCGAGGACATCCATGCCCTCGCGATAACCCTCGACGACGTCATGGATGCCATTGACGCCGCGGCAGCGTTCGTCAAGATGTATCGCATCACGGAGGTTCGTGCGGGCGCGCGCCGGCTCGCGGAAATCATCGACGATGCGGTCGGCCTGATTCACGAGGCGGTTGCCGCTCTCGAGCACCGTGACGGAGTGCTGGAGCTCGCGGCCAGGATCGGTCAGCTCGAGCACGAAGCCGATCGCGTCCACCAGGACGCGATCGTCGCGCTCTTCGACGAGGAGCAGAACCCCATCGCGGTCATCAAGTGGAAGGAGATTCTGGATTTTCTGGAGGCGGCCACGGACCGGTGCGAAGACGTCGCCAACAGGCTCGAAGGCATCGTCGTCAAGCACGGCTGATTGCATGGACTCCAACCTGCTGGCCGTGGTCGGCCTCATCACGGTCGCGCTCGCCTTCGATTACATCAACGGCTTTCACGATGCGGCCAATTCAATCGCGACCGTGGTGTCGACGCGCGTGCTCACGCCGGCGAAGGCGGTGGTGTGGGCAGCGTTCTTCAACTTCGTCGCCGCGTTCGGTTTCGGCACCGCGGTCGCCAAGACCGTCGGTGCCGGCATGGTCGACCTGAGCGTCGTCACCTTTGCGGTGATATTCGCCGGCCTGATGGGGGCGATCATCTGGGACCTGATGACCTGGTACTTCGGGCTGCCGACGAGCTCTTCGCACGCGCTGTTTGGTGGCTACGCGGGTGCCGCGGTTGCCAAAGCCGGGTTCGGCGCCATCATCCTGTCCGGCTGGACGAAGACGCTTCTCTTCATCGTGGTCTCGCCGCTCATCGGCCTGGCGGCCGGCCTCCTGATCATGACAGGGAGCTTGCGGACGTTCCGGGTCGCGACACCGAGGAAAGTCGATCGGTTTTTCCGCAGGATGCAGCTTCTGTCGGCGGCGGCATTCAGCCTCATGCACGGGGCCAACGACGCGCAGAAGACGATGGGGATTATCGCCGGTGCGCTGGTGACGGGCGGGTTCCTGCAGCTCGAGAACGGAGAACTGCCAATCCCGTTCGCGGTGGTGCTGGCGGCGCACAGCGCGATCGGGCTCGGCACGCTGTCGGGAGGATGGCGCATCATTCACACGATGGGCTCGAAGATCACCAAGCTCCAGCCGATTGGCGGTTTCGCCGCCGAGACCGGCGCGGCGGCCGCCATCTGGATTGCGACCATGGCGGGTGTCGGAATCAGTACCACCCACGCCATCACGGGGTCCATCGTTGGGGTCGGCGCGACCAGGCGACTCTCGGCGGTGCGTTGGGGCGTGGCGGGTCAGATTGTGTGGGCATGGATCCTTACGATTCCCGCGGCGGCCGCCATCGGCGCGATCGCGTACTGGACGGTGCGGCGGTTGTTCGGGGCCATATAATCAATCGACGAGCAGCACAAAGAGCTACTGCTAAACCAGTCATGGGCTCTGCCGCCGATATCAGGGCAGCACCGTGGCTGGTTCTTGAGATGACCCACATCTTCGTCGTCGAAGACGACCGCGACATTGCGGCCCTCATCGCCCACTATTTCGAGAAAGCCGGCTGGGAGCCACATGTGTTCTCATCCGGCACTGCCGCGCTCGTCGCGGCCAAGCAGTCGCCGCCCGCGTGCATCGTTCTGGATCTGATGTTGCCTGGAATGGACGGCCTCGAAGTGTGTCGTGCGCTGCGCGGCGAGCCGTCGACGGCGCTGACGCCAATCGTCATGGTCACCGCGCGGGCGGAGGAAACGGATCGGATCGTCGGGCTTGAGATTGGCGCCGACGACTACATCGCGAAGCCATTCAGCCCGAATGAGCTGGTGGCTCGCGTCCGCGCGATGCTTCGGCGCGCGCAGCGCGTGGCGGCGGCCACCCCGCTGCTCCAGGTCGGATCGGTCACCATGGATCTCGAGCGTCACACCGTCTCGGACGACGGGCGTGCGGTGAATCTGACCGCGAAGGAGTTCATGCTGTTGCAGTATTTCCTGCAGCACCGCGGCCGGGTCCTGTCACGCGACGTGCTGCTCGGGGACGTCTGGGGCTACCGTTACACGGGAGGGACCCGGACGGTTGACGTCCACGTGCGGCGCTTGCGGGAAAAACTGCCGCTCCTCGTCGGCGCGCTGGTAACCGTGAAACAGTTTGGTTACAAGCTTATGGATGAATAGAGGGGGTCAGACCAGGGTCAGAACGGGATCAGATCGACGATGCGGATCGAGTCAAGCTGCTGACACGGATCGACTCAATGGGTTACATGCCCCATCACCAGGGTCTGACCCCGGTCTGACCCCGGTCTGACCCCAACACCGTGAGTACTCGATTCCGGACGAAGGTCTTTCTCGCCTCCCTCGGCGCAACCGCGGTGACGTTGTTGGTCGCCGCCACGCTCATGTCGTGGCAGGCACGGGAGCGGCAGCGGCAGGCGATCGAATCGCAGCTCATCACTGACGCATATCTGGTCGCGGATTTATTGGGACAGGCGACCATAACCGCCCCGGAGGCGCTCGCTCGCGAGGCATCTCGCATCGGGCAGATCGTGTCGGGACGCGTGACGTTCGTGGCCGCCGATGGCCGCGTGCTCGGCGATTCCAGCCAGACCGCCGAGGCGCTGGCAACGCTCGAGAATCACGCCTCGCGGCCGGAGATCCAGATGGCACGCGAGAAGGGCCTCGGGGTGACGCGTCGCCACAGCACCACCGTCGGCACCGACCTGCTTTACGTCGCGGTGCGCGCCAAACATCCGCAGGTCGCCTTCGTCCGCCTGGCCATGCCCCTGACGGCGGTCGACGAGCAACTCGGCGCCATCCGCCTGCTGACGCTCGTGGCGCTCGCCGCGGCCGTGCCTGTCGCGCTCGTGGTGGCCTGGCTGTTTTCCGCGCCCCTGTCTCGACGCGTGCTGGCCATTGCCAGCGTCGCGCGGCGGTACTCCCAGGGCGACCTGACGAAGACGACCTATGACTACGGCAGCGACGAGCTCGGCTCCGTCGCCCGCGCCCTGGACGACTCCGTGCAGGAGCTTGGCAGCCGGCTCGCCGAGCTGTCGCGCGACCGTGCGCGCATGCAGGCCATCCTGTCGGGCATGGTCGAAGGCGTTCTCGTCGTCGATCACCACGGCCGGCTCCAGCTTGTCAACGAGGCCGCACAGGCCATGCTGCGGGTCGACGCCGGGGCCATCGGCCGCGGGTATCTGGAAGTGATCCGCCATCCGGATATCGCGGCGCAGTTGGCAGCGGCGCTCCGCGGAGAAGAGGTCGACAGCCGGGAGCTCTCGCTCACCCGGGACCCGGGCAAGACGTTCGTCGCGCGCGCCGCGCCGGTGGCATTCGGGGGCGGCGGCGGCGCCGTCCTCGTGCTGCACGACATCACCGACCTGCGCCGCGCGGATCAGATCCGCCGCGACTTCGTGGCCAACGTCTCTCACGAGCTGCGCACACCACTCACTGCCATCCGCGGCTACGTCGAGGCGCTGCAGGACGAACCGGATTCCGACACGACTCGGCGGTTCCTCGATATCATCGCGCGCCACACGATACGGATGGAACGTCTGGTCAAGGACCTCCTCCGCCTGGCGCGCCTCGACGCGCATCAGGAACCGCTCGAGGTCGCCCCCTGCGATCTCCAGCAACTCTTTCAGTCGGTGGTTGCCGATCTCGCGCCCTCGATCGAAGGCAAGAATCAACGCGTCAGCGTGGAGGTGGCGCCCGCCGCGTGCAGCGTCGCGGCGGATCCCGCAAAGCTGCACGACGTCGTGCGCAATCTCGTCGAGAACGCCGTCAATTACTCGCCCGATGCGGCCGAGATCCAGCTCTCGGCGCGGCGGCAGGACGCAATGGTCACGATCGAAGTCGCCGACTCAGGACCAGGTATCCCGCCGGAAGACATCACGCGCGTGTTCGAGCGCTTCTACCGCGTGGACAAGTCCCGATCCCGGCCCGGCGGCACGGGACTCGGGCTGGCGATTGTGAAGCATCTCGTCGAGCTGCACCGCGGCGAGGCCACCGCCATGAACCGGCCGGAGGGCGGTGCGGTCTTCACCGTCGTCCTGCCGGCGACACCCGCCTCGCCCAGATGATCGGTGCCGCGTAGCGGGTTTCAATTTGCCCACTCCTTGGACCGGGGAGGCGAGCAAAGGATGAGCCGCATGCGTTAGGATATAGGCCCGCTCGGACGCCGGTAACCTGTTCTTCCTTCTGGATGGGTATGTATGACCGACCTGCTCTCCAAGGAACGCTCGATCGCGCGGCCCGGGTTCAACCGCTGGCTCGTGCCGCCGGCCGCGCTCGCTGTTCACCTGTCGATTGGGATGGCGTACGGCTTCAGCGTCTTCTGGCTGCCTCTCAGCCGGGCGATCGGCATCACGGCTTCCGCGCCTGAAGACTGGCGAGTCAGCTCGCTCGGCTGGGTGTACACGCTCTTCTTCGTGACGCTCGGCTCCTCCGCCGCGGTGTTCGGGGCGTGGGTCGAGCGCGAAGGCCCCCGGAAGGCTGCATTCGTCGCCGCCTGCTGCTGGGGAGGTGGGTTCTTCATCGCCGCCCTGGGCGTGTATCTCCATCAGTTGTGGATGCTCTGGCTTGGCCTCGGCGTCATTGGAGGATGCGGGCTGGGCCTCGGCTACATCTCGCCGGTGTCCACGCTCATCAAGTGGTTCCCCGATCGCCGCGGGATGGCGACGGGCCTCGCGATCATGGGATTCGGCGGCGGCGCGATGGTCGGCACGCCGCTGGCCGACGTGCTCATGCAGCGGTTTGCGACCCCGACGTCGGTCGGCGTGTGGCAGACGTTCGTGGTAATGGGCCTGATCTATACCGCCGCGATGATGGCCGGAGCGTTCGGCTACCGTGTGCCACCCCCGGGATGGAAGCCCGCCGGCTGGACGCCACCCCAAGTCGCACCGGACCGAGCCGCCGTGGCCGCGAAGTCCGTTCCGGTGAACGTCGCGTGGCGGACGAAACAGTTCTGGCTGTTGTGGGTGGCGCTCTGCATGAACGTCACCGCCGGCATCGGCGTGCTCGGCATGGCCTCGCCGTTGATTCAGGAGATGTTTCAGGGCCAGGTGAGCGCGTCCGCCGCCGCCGGATTCGTCGGCCTCCTCAGCCTCTTCAACATGGGCGGGCGGTTCTTCTGGGCGTCGCTGTCCGACCGCATCGGACGCAAACAGACCTTTGCGGTGTTTTTCGGGCTCGGCATGGTCCTCTATGCCTTTGTGCCGTTCTCCGGCGCCACTGGCAGCGTCGCCTTGTTCGTCGCTATCTCCTGCGTCATCCTGAGCATGTACGGCGGAGGCTTCTCCACAATGCCGGCGTACCTGGCCGACCAGTTCGGCGTCCTTCACGTCAGCGCCATTCTCGGCCGGCTGCTCACAGCCTGGTCGACTGCCGGCATCCTTGGACCGGTGCTCGTGAATTACATCCGGGAGTATCAGCTGGGTCAGGGTGTCGCCCCCGCAAATGCGTACACCTTCACGATGTACGTGCTCGTTGGACTGCTCGCGATCGGCTTCGTCTGCAACCTCGCGGTGCGGCGTGTCCCCGATGCGCTCTTCACCCTGGTTCCGGGGGCTCCGGCCCAGCCAAAAGTGGCGGTTGCCGCGTCATCCTCTGCGGCCACCGTGGCCTCGTCGCGTCAGTGGGCATTCACCGGAGCAGCCTGGGCCCTGGCCGGAGTACCGCTCGGCTGGGGAGTGATGAGAACGCTTACGCTCGCGAGCCAGATCTTCCGCTGACATGACACTCACGAGATACCAGCGTCGGCGAGCGCACGCTGGTAGTCCTCGGGGGTGTTGAGGTTCCGAAGCGTTCTCAGGTCGGGGTCCGACGTGATCTCTGCAGCCGTGACACGCCGCGTCCGCACGGCATCGAAGAGAAACGCTGGCCGCAGCCGATCCCTGGCAAGCAGATCTTCGACGTACGGGAGTGTCGTTCGGCAGTAGACCGCCGAGAGCGGGTGGGCGAAGCCGTCGATCTCCATTACGGCGATGTCGAAGCCCTCCGTGAGATCGAGCATCTGTGCGACGAAGCCGGGGACCAGCAGCGGCACGTCGCAACTCGTGACGTAGGCGCTCTCGACCTCGGGCGGCAGCGCCTTCAGGCCGGCGCGCAACCCCTCGAGCGGGCCGCGCCCCCCGCGCTCGTCGCGGGTGACGATCACGCTCGCCGGCAGCGTGGGCAGCACTTGATCGACGGCGGCGACAGCCACGATCGGCTGCACGACCGAACCGAGCAGCCTGACGACGCGCTGCAGCATGGTCTCCGGACCGAAGGGCAGAAGCGCCTTGGATCGGCCCATCCGCGTCGACTTCCCGCCGCACAGCACGATGCCGCCGGCGGTCATGGCCGCATGCCGAGCTCGACGAGCGTCCGTCGGGTGATCGGATCGCGGAGCCGCGCCACGAACGCCGCGACGCCGGGCCGTCGAGCGCGAGCCTTCGGGATCACGAAGTCGTACTGTTCGTGCTGCACCGGGATGAACCCCAGGCCGGCCCGGCGGGCGATCGTGTCGAGCGTCATGCCCCAGTCGGCGCGGCCCTGTACGACGGCGGCCGCGACGGCGTTGTGATTGCGCGGCTGCACG
>DASYQV010000007.1:0-25288 GCA_036005125.1 Vicinamibacterales bacterium | reverse complement strand
GCCCGAAACGCGAATTTTGTACTCGTTGTGCGACCGCATAACGGGCTAGGCGCGCGAAGCGCGCCAAAAGATGCTGGTCTAACCAGCCGAGGGGCTCTGCCCGGTCCGGGGTCCCCAACGCGCGTTTTTGGCGCGTTGGGGTGGAAGATATCAAGGGGCGGAGCCCCTTGGCTGGTTCCGGCTTGCGTCTGTGTCGCATCTAAAGATGCGGCCTACGTACGTCGTTTCACAACCCTGAGCCGATTAAAACCGCAACCTGACCACGGCCGGCGGGCGGCTGGCGCGCGGGGTGACTATGAAGACGTTATCGAACTCGTTGTCGGGAATCGTGATCGCGGTCGGGTAGCCCAGGCGGCGCAGGAAGATCGGCACCGTGTCGCCGTGACCGACGACCAGCACGACGGCCGTCGGCGGCAGCCGGACCATCGCGGCAATCGTCGCCCGCACCTGCAGCTCGGACGGGTTGACCTTGCCGCGCGGAGCCGTGGGGATCGGCACCGGCGTTGCCGACACATTATGCAGTCGCGCCAGTGGCTGGGCGGTCTCCAGGGTGCCGCGTCGGTTGCTCACGAAAATGTGCGTGATGCCGGCATCCTTCAACATCGCGGCGAGCCGCTCGGCCCGGTGACGCCCGGCCTCGGAAAGCGGGTCGTCTCCGTTGCCGGCCTGTCGTTCGGCGTGGCGCACGATGATGATCGATTGTTGTGCTGCCGCCGTCAGCGGCAGAATGAGAAGGAAGCAGGCCGCCAGCGTCGCCGATCCCAGAACACGTCTCCTCACGGAATCGCCCCCTTGAGCCGATCGAACGCCTGCTGATCGAGCTCACCGACCCGGAAGGGCGTGATCGAGACATACCTCTGCTCCACCGCCCACATGTCGGTTCCTTCCGGGCCCCCGCCACCTTCCTTGAACATGTTCCAGTAGTACGGCCGCTTCGTGACCGGGTGCGTACGCACGTCGAAGTCCTCCTCGCCGCCGGCCGACAGTGCCTGCGTCGTGACCATGAATCCCTTCCAGGTTGCGGCCGTGCCGGCCGGGATGTTCACGTTCAGGAACACGCCGTGCGGCAATCCTCGCTCCTTGACGAACCGCGCGATGCGAAGCGTCGCCTGGGCGGCCGCCGAGTAGTCCGTGGTCGCGGGGGCCGCCAGCGACGAGGCGATAGCCGGAATCCCCTGCATGGCCGCCTCGCGCGCGACGCCGACCGTCCCGGACAGGTAGCTCGAGAGGCCCAGGTTGTAGCCGCGGTTGATGCCCGATACGACGAGGTCCGGCCTGGCGGTGACGATCTTCTTCAGCCCGACACGCAGCGCGCTCACCGGCGTGGCCGTGAGGCCGATGGCGGCAATCCCGCCAGGCAGCGTGAAGTCCTGCCGGTGAATCGGGTCGGAGATGGTGATCGAGTGCCCTTTGCCGCTCTGGTTGTCCTCGGGCGCCACGACGATCACCTCGCCCAGCGCCCTCAGCGCCTGCGCGACCGCAACAATCCCCGGCGCGCGCACGCCGTCGTCGTTGCCCACGAGGATGCGATAGGTGGACGGCTGGGGAGCAACGCTGGTGATCGGCGCCAGTACAGCAAGAACGACCAGCGCGAAGACGACGCTGAGCTTCCGCATGCTGGGGAGCTTAGCGCAACTGGAATTTGGAGACCTAGGCGACCCGGGTCGGACGGCGGGCCGAAGCTCGATAGATGGCCCACCCGATCAGACCGAGGAAGATCACCGGCAGGAGCGGCGCCAGCAGGGCGAAGATGGCGGCGAGCACGGCGCCGGCGATCGCAATGACGACGACAATCGCGACGATCGGCATCAGCACGATACCGATGACGGCGCCGAAGATGCCGAATAAGAGCTTGAAGACGAGACGGACCGGAAAGAACACGACCCAGAAGAGAATCTTGAACAGGAGACCGACAACGGCCATGACGGCCATCGCGAAGAGCCCGACCACCGCAATCGCGGCCAGGGCGAAGAGGATGAGCATGCTATCGGGACTTACGCGCGGCGACCTCCTGAAGTTCCGGCGTCTTAAGCTGGTCTGCGGGCCCACGGGGCGCGTTGGGAGGGAGGTACTCCTGCGTGCGGCCCAGTCGTTCGTCAAGGCTGCGCACGGTGAGTGTGCCGCCGCCGCTCTTGCGGAGTTTGGGAAAACCAAGCAGCACCGCGAAGCCGACAAACAGCGCGAGCAGAAATACCGTCGTGGCGATCAGTCCCTGCAGGGTGCCGGTCACGAGGGGCGGAATGTCGCCTGTCACATCAGACCTGCTTTCCGGACCGAGGCGGTTCCGGCACGTCATAGAACACCAGGCCGCGGCGGACTTCTTCCATCGCCACCCGCTCGGGCTTGTGGGGCTGCGGGGCCGTATCGTGATCGCCGAGACGCGGCACGGCGCCGCGCCTGAGTTGCTTGGCGCGCATCGCCGCTACGTCCACGAAGAGAAACCTGCTGTTAATAGGTGGGGCGCTCGGTCGCGGCTCCGGTACTTCGGCCGAGGAACTGGAAACATCCGTAGGTTCCATACCCGCAACAGACTATCACGAGAGGCCGGGTTCGTACGTAGGCCGGGTCTTTAGACCCGGCGTGTGCCGCATCTAAAGATGCGGCGTACGAAAGCCCGGCCTGCGTCGCTCGAGTGAGCCACCCGCCTTAGGCAGCGACCTCGACGTTGATCGTGCGAGGCTTTGCCTCTTCGCGGAACGGCAACCGTACCGTCAGGACGCCGTTCTTGAACTCGGCGCCGACCTTGGACGCGTCCACCGTGCTCGGCAGCGTGAACGAGCGGCTGAACGTGCCGTAGTTACGCTCGATCCGGCGGTACTGCTCCTCCTTCACGCCGGCGGGCAGCTTCTTGTTGCCCTTCAGCGTGAGGGTGTTGTTCTCGACGGTGACCTCAATCTCGTCGCGGTTCATGTCCGGAAGCTCCGCCTTGAGCACGATGTTGTGATTGTCCGTCTCATAGATGTCGACCGGGGGCAGCCAGGTGCCCTGAGAGGTGACATCATCGTCGCGGCGCATGTACTGATCGCCAAACATCCGGTTCATGCGGTCGTGCAACACCGCCAGCTCACGGAACGGATCAAATCGAGTAACTGCCATTGGTTGCTTCTCCCTTGAAATTTGCGATGTGCGATTGAACTCGAATCGAAATCACGAATCACGAATCACGAATGGTTACGCGACGACTTCGCCGTCCATCACGTCGTCGGGTTGCCCTGCGGCCCGGGACCCCGAGCCCGAGGCCTGCTGTTTGTAGAGCTGTTCAGCCATCGCGTGCGAGGCCTTCTGCAGCTCGTCGGTCGCTCGGCGAATCGCCTCGACGCTATCCGCCTTCGCCGCATCACGCACGGCGGCTACGGCGCGCTCGATACGCTCCACATCGGCGGCGGGCAGCCGGTCGCGATTCTCGTTGACCGTCTTCTCCACCGAGTACGCCATCGAGTCGGCCTGGTTCCGCGCGTCAATCAGATCGCGGCGTGCCTGATCGTCGGCCGCGTGGGCCTGGGCGTCTTTCACCATGCGATCCACTTCGTCCTTGCTCAGGCCGGACGAACCGCTGATGGTGATCTTCTGCTCCTTGCCCGTCGCGACATCCTTGGCCATCACGTTGACGATACCGTTGGCGTCGATGTCGAAAGAGACCTCGATTTGCGGTATGCCGCGTGGCGCCGGTGGAAGTCCCACGAGCTGGAAGCGGCCCAGCGTGCGGTTGTCGCGCGCCGTCGGACGCTCGCCCTGGAGCACGTGCACCTCGACGTTCGTCTGGTTGTCGGTTGCTGTCGAGAACGTCTCGCTCTTGCGGATCGGAATCGTCGTGTTGCGCGGAATGAGCGTCGTCATCACGCCCCCGAGCGTTTCGATCCCGAGCGAGAGCGGCGTCACGTCGAGCAGCAGGACGTCCTTGACCTCGCCCTTCAGCACCCCACCCTGGATTGCCGCGCCAACGGCCACCACCTCATCGGGGTTGACCCCTTTGTGCGGCTCCTTGCCGAAGTATTCCTTCGCGAGCTGCTGGATCTTCGGCACGCGCGTCGAGCCGCCAACGAGCACGACCTCGTCGATGTCCGAGGGCTTCAGGCCGGCATCGGCAAGCGCCTGCCGGACCGGACCCATCGAGCGCTGAAGCAAATCGTCCACGAGCTGCTCGAACTTCGCCCGCGTGAGCGTCATCTGCAGGTGCTTCGGCCCGTTCTGGTCCGCCGTAATGAACGGCAGATTGATGTCGGTTTCGAGTACGGTGGAGAGCTCGATCTTCGCTCGCTCCGCGGCTTCCTTCAGACGCTGGAGCGCCATCCGATCCTTGCCCAGGTCGATGCCCTCGCTCTTGCGGAACTCCGCGACCAGCCACTCGATGACGCGCTGGTCCAGGTCGTCGCCGCCGAGATGCGTGTCGCCGTTGGTCGCCTTGACCTCGACGATCCCCTCGCCAACCTCGAGGACGGAGATGTCGAACGTGCCGCCGCCGAAGTCGTAGACGGCAATCGTTTCGTCCTTGTTCTTGTCGAGACCGTAGGCCAGTGCGGCCGCCGTTGGCTCGTTGATGATCCGCAGGACGGTGAGACCGGCGATCCGACCCGCATCCTTCGTCGCCTGGCGCTGCGCGTCGTTGAAGTACGCCGGAACCGTGATGACCGCGTCGGTGACTTTCTCTCCGATGTGGTCTTCCGCTGCAGCCTTCAGCTTCTGCAGGATCATCGCGGAGATCTCGGGCGGCGAGTGCTTCTTCCCACGCACCTCGACCCACGCGTCCCCGTTCGCGGCCTTCACGACCTGGTACGGCATGCGAGCGGTCTCCTGCGAGACCTCAGCGTGCTTGCGGCCCATGAAGCGCTTGATTGAAAAAACGGTGTTCTCGGGGTTGGTGACAGCCTGCCGCTTGGCAACCTGACCGACCAGCCGTTCGCCTTCCTTGGTGAATCCGACCACGGACGGGGTGGTACGCCCGCCCTCCTGGTTCACGATGACCGCCGGCTCCCCGCCTTCCATGACCGCAACTACGGAGTTTGTAGTGCCGAGGTCGATCCCTATCACTTTGCCCATCTTTGTTCTCGCTCCGACCTCGATATGTTACCAGACCATTAGTGTATATCAAGCATCTTATTTTAGTGTTTATAACTCATATTTTGGCACGGTTCACGACTCGGCCATTTCCTCGACCGTCCAGCTCCAGATTTAAAGGTGTAGCTGAGCTATCAACCCAGCTGAGGCCTGCTCCTCCATCGACGCGCAGACTTCGGGAGCCAGGGCGGCCCCCAGGACGCCTGCGTCCGTGATGATGGCGGTGACAAGGTCGAGGGGTGTTGATTCGAAGTACGGGTTGCGTACGGCGACCCCTGCGGGAGCCCCTTGCCACACTTCGGCGGAGCTTCCTTCACGACCAGCGAGTCGGTTCGCGATCGTGTGGGACACGAACTTGTCGCGGCTCGCGAGCACATAAAGCGGGACGCCTTCCTGAGCCGCGGTCGCCGCCAGCATGCGCGTGCCGCTCTTGTTCAGGAACCACTCGGCTGCGACCGCATCGGCGCCCACGAGCACCGCGTCGGCGCCGCCGAGCGCGTGTCCGATGGCGGCGTCGGTAAAGCAGGTCACCGGAACGCCCACTTCGGCCAGACGCGTCGCGAGCCGCCGGCCCTCGAGCGCGGGCCGTCCCTCGCTGCAGGCGACGCGGAGCGAACGGGTCTGCCCGAGCACCTCGAGCACACGCGCAACCGACCGACTGAACGAGATCGTCACGAGCCGCAGGGGCGCTGCGCGTCTACCATTGCCTGGCTGGTCCATCGCCTCAGCGTCGCTGAAGCATTCCAGCGCGAAACGGGCCAACGCGTCCGGCGCACGTGCGACGCGCTGTGTGAAGCGGGTGAACCGCTCCGGATCGTCCCGTCCGGCAAGCGCCGCGAGCGTGGCGTTCCAGATCGGCGCCATCGTGGGCTGCGCGAGGCACAGGCCGCGCGCGATGGGGATCAGATCGGCGCCGCTCGCCAGCGCATTGGCGAGGATTGCGAGGGCCTCGTCGAGAATCTCGGAGGCGCCAGATTCCCGGTCCGACGCGAGCACCGCAATACGTCGCGTGAATTCCGGTGTCATCTCCCTGAATCGCGCGGGTGGAACGCTGAGTGTACACGGCAATGTCCGCCCCGCTGCGCGCTGAGCTGCATGAGTGCGAAACCGACGTGCGGAACCGAAACGTGTGAGAACATAGCCCAGTGGCGCAGTTCACCTTCATTCCCTCCGCCGAGGCTCCTGAGCTCGCCGATGACATCAGGCGCCTGTTCGACGACCTTGCGGCGAGTCTTCCCCGGGAGCATCGTGCATCGTCTGGTGAATGCCATCCGCCGCTCGACGTCATCGAGACGGAAAGGGCTGTTGAAATTGTCATCGACGTCTGCGGCGTCGCGCCTCAGGCGCTTCGGGTCCTCTTCCGAGACGACGTGCTGATTGTGGCCGGGGAGAAGGCGCCGCCGGCCGCAAGTCACGACCAGGCGTTCCACCTCGTGGAGCGTGAGTTCGGCCGTTTCGCACGTGCCGTGCGTTTGAAGGGCGCATTCGACGTCGCGGCCGGCCGCGCGGCTATCGCCGCCGGCGAGCTGACGATCGTGCTGCCCAAGAGGGCCGACCGGCGTGGCCGCGCCCATGTCATTGCCGTGGACCCCGGCCAATCCGAGCCAGGCCCATGAAGATTCTGGTCATCGGAGACATCGTTGGCAGGCCCGGTCGCGAGCTCGTGCGCCGCGGCCTGCGCGGGCTGATCGATTGTCATGGCGCCGACTTCGTGATCGCCAACGCCGAGAACGTGGCGGCCGGCTTTGGCATCACACGGGACCTTGGCGACGCGCTGCTCGAGTGGGGCGTCGATGTCATGACCTCCGGCAATCACATCTGGGACAAGAAGGAGGCGATCGAGTACATCGGTGCGGAAGCTCGCCTGCTGCGTCCGGCAAACTATCCGGCTGGCGTGCCCGGCCGCGGCGGCTACGTGGCGCGAACCGGAGACGGCCGCGCGGTGGGCGTGATCAACGTGATGGGACGCGTTTTCATGCTGAACATCGACGACCCGTTCGCGTCCGTGCTGCGCGAGATCGAGGCGATGCGCGGTCGGACGAAGATCGTCATCGTCGACTTCCACGCCGAGGCGACGAGCGAGAAAATCGCGATGGGCTGGCATCTCGACGGCAGGGTGACCGCGATGTTCGGAACGCACACGCACGTACAGACCGCCGACGAGCGCGTGCTGCCGAACGGAACCGCTTACATCACGGATGTCGGGATGACCGGTCCGCACGACTCGATCATCGGGATGGAACGTGAGCCGGCACTCGCGCGTTTTCTGAACGGCATGCCGTCGCGGTTCGAGCCGGCCACCGGGAACCCTCGACTGAACGGCGTGGTGATCGATGCCGACGAGACGACCGGCCGCGCGCGGTCGATCCTGCGCATCAGTTACTCGGCCCAGGATCTCGAACGCCTGCCCACCGACGCGCGCCCCGTCGCGGTAGACCGATGAGCTCTTTCTTCGATCTGCCCTTCGAGGCACCGGAGCCGGAGCCGACGCCGGCACCGCCAGAATCCGTCCCCGCGCCTGCGGCCAGGCGGGTGCTCACGGTCTCCGAGCTCACCGGGCGCATCCGCATGCTGCTCGAGGAAGCGTTCGCCGAGCTCTGGGTCGAAGGGGAGCTGTCGAACTGCAAGCTGTGGAACACCGGCCACCTGTACTTCACGTTGAAGGACCGAGGGGCGCAGATCAAAGGCGTGATGTTCCGCTCGGCATACCGCTATCTGCGCTTCAAGCCCGAAGACGGGCTGCGCGTCGTGGCGCGCGGGCGGATCAGCCTCTACGACCCGAAGGGTGAGTATCAGCTCGTCTGCGAGCACCTCGAACCGGAGGGGCTCGGCGCGCTGCAGCTCGCTTTCGAACAGCTCAAGCAGCGGCTCGCGGCCGAAGGCCTGTTCGACGCGCGCCGCAAGCGTCCGCTTCCGTCCCTGCCCCGCAAGATCGGCGTGGTGACATCGCTCGACGGCGCCGCCATTCGCGACATCATCAAGGTGCTGCGCGGCCGGTATGCGAACGCGCACATCATCATCCGGCCCGCGCGCGTGCAGGGCGAGGGTTCGGCGATGGACGTGGCCCGGGCCGTCAGGGCGATCGGCAGGGTCAAGGGCGTGGACGTCGTGATCGTCGGCCGGGGTGGCGGCTCGATTGAGGACCTCTGGACGTTCAACCAGGAAGTCGTGGCGCGCGCGATTGCCGGCTGTCCCGTCCCGACGATCTCCGCGGTGGGCCACGAGACCGACGTCACGATTGCCGACTTCGTTGCCGACGTCCGCGCGCCGACGCCATCGGCCGCGGCGGAAATGGTGGTGGCGCGCAAGGATGATTTCTGCGCGCGCATCGATCGGCTTGCGCAGAGGACCGCATCGGCGACGGCCGCACGCATCCGCCGGCTGGACTCGCGGCTTCACGCGCTCGAGGCACGGCCGGGCTTCGCGGGGTTCCGCGGCCGCGTCGCCCTGCGCGCGCGGCATGTCGCGGAACTCACTCATGCGCTGCGCGGCGCCGGATGGGCCAGCCTCGCGCGGCGCGAACGTGCCTATCAGTCGCTTCGCCGGCTGCTCGAAACCTTCGACCTCAGGCGCCGACTCCAGCAGGTGCGCACGCGCCTGGTCGCGGCGGAGGGGCGACTTGGAACGGCCGTTACCCGCAGCGTTCACGGCGCCGACGCGCGGCTCCGCGGCGCCGCCGCGCGGCTCGAGAGCCTGAGCCCGCTCGGCGTGCTCGCGCGGGGGTACGCAGTGTGCTGGAACGCGGACCGCACGGCCATCGTCCGCGATGCCGCGAGCGTTGCCCCCGGCGACCGCGTTCACGTGACGCTCGAGCGCGGGGAGCTGGACTGCAAGGTCATTGGTGATTCATGATTCGTGATTATTCGTGATTCTTGATTTGACGGCGTAACTCATCAACCCGCGCATCACGAATCACGAATCACGAATCACGAATCACGAATCAAGAATCAGGAATGGACCCCACCATCAAGGATTTCGAAACAGCTATCGCGGAGCTCGAGACCATCGTCAGGAAGCTCGAGGAAGGCGACCTTCCGCTCGAAACCTCGCTGCAGCTCTACGAGCGTGGCGTGCACCTCTCGCGCTTCTGTCACGCGCGGCTGGAGGAAGCCGAGCACCGCATCGAGATCCTGAACGAGCGGGGCGAGCTGAAACCCGCGTCGGCCACGCTCGGAGCCGACGCCGAGGGGAATGTCGAAAACGAGCGACGTCGATGACGCTCAGCACGCACGGACTGAGCGAGTACCTTCGCGCGCGGCAGGCCGAGATCGAAGCGGCGCTCGAACGGGTCCTTCCCTTCCCGCCCGCGTGTCCAGCCGTCGTCGCCGACGCCATGCGCTACAGCGTGACCGCCGGAGGAAAGCGGCTGCGGCCCGTGCTGTGCCTCGCGAGCGCTGAGGCCGTTGGCGGTGAGCGTGCGCTTGCCCTGCCCGCGGCTTGCGCCATCGAGCTGATTCACACGTACTCCCTGATCCATGACGACCTGCCGTCCATGGACAACGACACGATGCGCCGCGGCCGGCCGACGCTGCACGTTGTCGCGGGCGAGGCCATGGCGATCCTCGCCGGTGACGGGCTGCAGGCGCAGGCCTTTGCGCTGCTCGCCCGCGAGCCGCGCTCCGACGATGCGGAGGTGATCGCTCGCAAGATCCGCGTCATCGAGGTTGTCGCGATCGCGGCGGGCGCGGAAGGCATGGTGGGCGGCCAGGCCATCGATCTGGCCACGGTCACGCCGGACACCACCGGCCGCATGCCCCAGCCGCTCGACGCCGACGGGCTCCGCACCATGCACGCCAAGAAGACGGGCGCGCTGATTCGCGCGTCGGCGGCGGCCGGCGGAATCATGGGGGGCGGCACCGACTCGCAGATCGCAGCCATCGATCGGTGCGCCGCGCACCTCGGACTCGCTTTTCAGATCGTCGACGACATCCTCGACGTGGAAGGCGCGTCCGCCGATCTCGGCAAGACAGCCGGCAAGGACGCGGCCACGGGCAAGCCGACCTACCCCGCCCTCTACGGCCTCGAGGCCTCGCGCAGCATGGCGCACGAGTGCATCGAACGCGCCGAAGCGAGCCTGCGCGCCGCCGGGCTCGAGGACGAGCGTCTTATCGAGATTGGGCGGTGGATTCTCGAGAGACAGAGTTAGTCGCTACCTCGTGTCTCGCAAACGTCTCGACCAGCTCCTCGTCGACACGGGTCTGGCACCCTCGCGGGAGCGCGCTCGCGCGCTGATTCTCGCAGGCAAGATTCTCGTCGACGGTCAGCCGATCACAAAAGCCGGCACGGCTATCGCTGCTGACGCGCACGTGATGCTGGCGGCGCCGGACCATCCGTACGTCGGGCGTGGAGGCGTCAAGCTCGCCCACGCGCTCGACACGTTCGGCGTTCAGGTCGACGGGCGCGAAGCGCTCGACATCGGGGCCTCGACGGGAGGCTTCACCGACGTCCTGCTTCAACGCGGCGCGACGCGCGTGATCGCGCTCGACGTGGGCCACGGCCAGTTCGACTGGGCACTTCGGCACGATCCGCGTGTCGTCCTCATCGAAGGCTTCAACGCGCGCCACCTCACACCCGCCGATCTACCCGGCCCGGTCGATCTGGTGGTCGTCGACGTGTCTTTCATCTCGCTGCGCCACATTCTGCCCGCGGTGCCCCCGGTCGTGCGACCGGGGGCGGACGTGGTCGCGCTGGTCAAGCCGCAGTTCGAAGCCGGCCGCGCCGAGGTGCGCAAGGGGATCATTCGAGACCCTGCCGTCCAGGTCCGCGTTGTCGAGGAGGTCGCGGCGGCTGCCGCTGGAGTAGGATTGACGCGCGTGGCGTCGACGGCCTCTCCAATCACCGGCGCCCGGGGCAATCAGGAGTTCTTCCTGCATCTGCGGGCATGACGGTTCCAATCACACGTGTCGGCCTCGTGGCCAAGCAGCGGCTGCACGCCGCCGCCGACGTGTTGTCCACGCTCGGTCGATGGCTCGCCGAGCGCGGCGTTGAAACCGTGTACGACTCGGGCACCGCCACGCTGGCGGGAATGCCGACATCGCATCCGTCGGCTGCCCCGCGCGACGACTTGCCGGCGCTCGTCGACCTCGTCGTCGTGCTCGGTGGCGACGGCACGCTGCTCTCGGTGGCCGACCGCATCGGCCAGGCGGGACGAGATATCCCGATTCTGGGCGTGAACTTCGGGAGCCTTGGTTTCCTCACCGAGATCCGGATCGACGAGCTGTACCAGTCGCTCGAGACGGTGCTGAACGGCACCGCCCAGTTCGACGAGCGGCGGATGCTCCGCGCCGAAGCCGTTCGATCGGGCGAGCCGGTCGATGCCCGCATCGTGCTGAACGATGTGGTCTTCACCAAGGCCGCGCTGTCGCGGATGATCGAGTTGTCGGTGCTCGTCAGCGGCGGGTTCGTCACGCGCGTCAAGGCAGACGGCTTGATCATCGCGAGCCCGACGGGATCGACTGCGTACAATCTGGCGGCCGGAGGCCCGATCGTCCATCCGGAGGTCGAGGCACTCGTCATCACGCCCATAGCTCCACACACGCTCACCAACCGCCCGATCGTGATACCGGCCGCAGACGTCGTCGAGGTGCAGCCGCACGTCAGCGACGAGGACGAAGTGATCGTCACCTACGACGGGCAGTCCGGTTATCCACTGCGCCGGGGCGACATCGTTCGGGTGAGCCGCTCGGAGCGGTCGCTCCGGCTCGTCAAGTCACCGTCGCGCACCTATTTCGAAGTGTTGCGGGAAAAGCTGAAGTGGGGCGAGCGTTAGGCCATTCGATATTTGGCCATTTGATATTTGTTCATTTATTGGCCGCGTTCGCGTAGACGCTTTTCGCGGAAATAGAGGATTTGAAACTTCTGCACGTTGCGGTTGTGCTCGGCGAGGGTCGTGGCGAAGGCGTGACTGCCGTCGTTCCGGCTGACGAAATAGAGATAGGTCACGTCGGCCACTCTCACGGTCGCCTCGAGCGACGCCTGTCCCGGCGAGGCGATGGGTCCCGGAGGCAGACCCGGATATCTGTATGTGTTGTACGGCGAGTCGATGTAGAGGTCGTCACGGCGGATGTTGCCATCGTAACGCCCTGCTTTCTGCAGCGCATAAATGACGGTGGGATCCGCCTGCATCCCCATCCCGATTCGATACCGATTTCTATAGACGGCCGCAACGAGCGGCCGTTCCTCGGGCCTGCCGGTCTCCTTCTCGACGAGCGACGCGAGCGTTACCACCTGCCGGGTGGTCAACCCCTGTGACTGCGCCTCCTGTCTGAGCGTCTCGGGGAACGCGGTGCGGAAACGCCCGACCATGAGGGCAACGAGCTGCGACGCGGGAGCCCGCCGGGCAAGCGCGTAGGTTTCAGGAAACAGATATCCCTCAAGGTCGGTGGCGGCGGGGTCGATGTCGGCCACGAGGGCGGCGTTGCCCGCCGCGGTCACGAAATCGGTTGCGGGCCCGAATCCGTTCGACTCGTACAGCTTCGACATCTCGACGATCGTCAACCCTTCGGGAAAGGTGATCCGATGCGTGTACACCGCGCCACGGGCGATCTGATCGATCACCTGCATCGCACTTATCGGCTCCGCGAACCGGTACTCACCCGCCTGAAGATGGCGCGCCCGACCGCTCCACCACAGCGCGGCGCGAAAGACGAACAGGTCTCGCACAACGCCGCCGTTCACGAGCCGGCGACCGATATCCTGCGTGCCCGACCCCTGCGGGATGTCGACAAATTGCTCACCGGCCGTGTAGCCCTTGAACGGCTCGTTCATCCGTCCCCAGACGATGCTGCCGAACGCGCCAAAGCCGACCACGAGGACGAGGAAGAAAAGGAGCAGAAAGAGAAGAACTTTGCGCATCAGAAGTGCTGATGACGTGGCGTCAATGAGCGTCCAGATAATCCTGCAAGATAACGGCCGCGGCAGCTGCATCGAGCCGCTGCCTGCGGACGCGCCAGTCTTTCTCCCGGAGGGCCAGGCGGCTCTCCGCCTCGCGGCTCGACAGCCGCTCGTCCTGCAGCGCGACAGGGAGCGACGTGCGCGCTCGCAGCGCGTCCGCGAAGGCCTGAACCGGCTGCGTCAGCTCGTTCGGTGAGCCGTCGAGGCGTCGCGGCAGACCGACGACGATCGCCTCGATGCCATCCTCTTCAGTAGCCAGACGCGCGATCTCGCTCGCGACGAGCGCAACGGCGTGCTCGTCTGATACCGGACGCGTCAACACTGTCAATGGCCGCGCCAGCGTACGTGTCGCATCGCTCACGGCCACGCCAATTCGTCGTTGGCCAATGTCGAGTCCCACGATGCGCATCCCTCAGCGAGTATAATCAAGACCGTTATGCGGCCCCGAACGTGAAGTTTGTTCCCCCCCGTTGAACCGCATGACGGCCTAGGCGCGCGTGCCTCGACGTGCTCGGGACGCCTTGAGCACAAGTCGAAGGGCGCAGCGCGCCCAAGGACACCGTGCTAACCCGAGTGAAATTTGACGCGACGGCTTCTCAGCCTGGCCGTTACTTTCCTGTTGGCCGCCGCGGCGTGCCGGATGCCTCCCGAGGCGGGTCGGCACACGCAGAAATTAGTGATTCTCGGCTTCGATGGGATGGACCCGACGCTGCTCGAGCGATGGGTGGCACGGGGCAGGCTGCCCAACATCGCGCGACTGATCGAACAAGGCGGGCTTTACCGGCTCGAGACAACGCACTCGCGATGGGGCTCGGGCAGATCTACTTCAACCTCCAGGGACGCGAAGGCGAGGGCATTGTCAGCCGCGACGAGTACACCCGGCTCGCCGAGCAGCTGTCGAAAGATCTCCTCGAGCTGCGCGATCCCACCAGCCACACCCGGATCGTTCGAGCCGTCTACAAGCGCGATGACGTCTACTCCGGACCGTTCCTCGGTAACGCGGCGGATCTGCAGGTCGGCCTGGAAGACGGCTACCGCGTGTCGTGGCAGACGACGCTGGGAGGATCCCCGCCGGGGATCGTCTACCCGAACATGAAGAAGTGGAGCGGCGACCACGCAGCGTACGACTACCGGACAATTGCCGGCGTGCTCGTCTCGAGCCGGAAGATCGAAGGCGGGGCCCCGAGGATGATCGACGTCGCTCCGACCGTCCTCAAGTATTTCGGCGTGGCGATCCCGAACGACATCGATGGAAAGCCGCTCTTCTGAAAGCCGGCAGCGGGCAGCAGGCGGCCGGCAGCGGCTTGCTGCCTGTTGCCTGCTGACGATTGCCTGCGTCCTGCTGCCGGCGGCCGGCTCGCGGCTGATGGGTCAGGCGCCCGACCGCGCCAGGACCGAGGCACTTGCCAGGCGCGTGGCGGAGCGCATCCGGGCGCTGCAGAGCGAGGCAGACCAACTGGCCCGTGAGGCGCAGACGCTCGTGGGCGACCTGCGGAAGCTCGAGATCGAGCGAGACATCCAGAAGGAGCGACTCACGCAGGCAGCGGCCCAGGTCGCTGCGGCACAGGCAGCACTCGAGGCAACCACCGACCGTCTGGCAAAGCTCGAGCAGGAGCGCGTGGCCTCGCTGCCCGACCTCCAGGCACGGCTGGCCGAGATGTATAAGCAGGGGCGCGGCGGCTACACGCGGATGCTGTTGAACGTGCGCGACCTGCGAGAGTTCGGCCGGGCAACCCGCGCCGTCTCGGCTCTCGCGCACATCAATGAGCGCCGCGTGGCCGAACATCGCGAAACCCTCGCGGCGTTGCGGACCGAGCGCGAAGCGCTCGAGGCACGGACGCGCGAGCTGCAGTCAACCGAGGCCACGGCGGAAAAGGCGCGCGCGGCGGCGGAGCGTGCCATCGCAGCGCGAACCGCGCTCATGGCCAGAATCGACAAGCGCCGCGACCTGACTGCGCAGTTCGCCGGTGAGCTGCAGCTGGCGCAGTCGCGGCTGGCGCAGGCGGTGTCCGACCTCGCCGCGGGGCGGAGCGTGGAGCAGGTCAGTGTGCCGCTCGGACCGTTTCGTGGCGCACTCGACTGGCCAGTGATCGGCCGGGTCGCCCGCCGATTCGGGCAATCGTCCGGCCAGCAGACGAAAGAGGGAGGCAGTCACGGCATCGAGATCGGGGCGCCTCTCGGGACACCCCTCCGCGCGGTGCACCCGGGCACGGTCGGGTACGCGGACGCATTCGTCGGTTACGGTACGCTGGTCATCGTTGATCACGGGGCCAACCAGTACACGCTCTATGGCTACCTGTCCGCGGCCTCGGTCGAGCGAGGGCAACGGGTGGAGGCGGGCGATCAGCTTGGACGCGTGGGCACGGCGCCATCCGGCGCGCCTGCGCTTTACTTCGAGATGCGCGTCGACGGTCACTCTGTTGATCCGGTACAATGGCTGAAGCCTCGCTGAGTTGCGGCGCGTGAATGCGTGCGCGGGTCTGAAGACCCGCGCACGCATTCACGGTTTCGAGGGAGTTATTGATGACCTCCAGGACCCGCTTCTTCGTCCTCGTTATCTCCACGCCGGTCATTGCCTTCGCCATCGTCGGCGGTTTTCTCGGTCAGGCGATGACACGTGATGAGACATATCAACACCTGCGGGTCTTCGAGGACGTCGTCTCCCTGGTCTTGAACAACTACGTGGAAGAGGTCGACGTGAATCGCGCCATGAAAGGCGCGATGAACGGCCTTGCCGACGGGCTCGACGCCGACAGCGCGTACCTCACGCCGATCCTGGTCAGGAACGTTGAATCGAACGATGAGGGCGGGGCGGGCGACGTGGGCATCGAGCTCACCCGCCAGTACTACCTGCGCGTGATTTCCGCGCGAGACGGGTCTCCCGCCGCCAAAGCGGGGCTCCGCACGGGCGATTATGTGCGGCGCATCGACAACCGGCCCACGCGCGATCTGTCGGCGTTCGAAGGGATGCGGCTGCTGCGCGGGGCTCCTGGCACCAAGGTGTCCCTGCTCGTCATCCGCGGAAACGCCGCCGATCCACATGTCGTCGACCTCGTCCGCGAACGCACTCGCGCGGCGGAATTGACCTCACGCATGGCCGACGCCGCCACCGGGTACATTCGCATCGCCGAAATCTCCCGGCAGACGCCCACGCTGGTGAAGCAGAGCTTCGAAGCGCTTACGAAGACCGGCGCGAAACGATATGTGATCGACGTTCGCGGCACGGCGCGCGGCGATATCGATGACGGCATCGCCACAGCCAGGCTGTTCGTGAAGTCGGGCACGCTGACGATTCGTCAGACCAAGGGCGACCATCGAGAGAGCGTGCCGGCCCAGGCGAACGAAGGCGCGATCGAGGCGCCGGTCGTGCTGCTCGTGGACTCCGGCACGTCCGGCTCGGCGGAGGTTTTCGCGGCGGCGCTCAAGGGCAACGCCCGCGCGGAGCTCGTCGGTGGGCGAACCTTCGGACGCGCCTCGCGGCAGCGGCTCGTCAAGCTCCCCGACGGCAGTGCCCTGTTGCTCTCACATCTGCGATATCTGACGCCTGCCGGCAACCCGCTCCACGAGAAGGGGCTCCTGCCCGACATCGAGGTCGATCAGCCTGAGGTCGAGTTCGGCAGCGAGCCGCCCGCCACCGACACCGCTCTTCAGCGCGCGCTCGAATACTTCGCGCAGAAGAAGGCAGCGTAGAAGGCACACCGGGCCGTCCCGCGCTGCTCCGCGCGAGGAAGGTATTTTTGTCCGTGAGCGCCTTGACACCTCCTGGGGCGTCGCGTATAACCGCACGCGTTCACTCTGCTCCGCGCGCCTGACGCTCTCCCGCGCACGGACGCCTCTGTCAGGAGATCTCGATGAACAAACAGGAACTGATTGCCAAGATCGCCAGGGACACCGAACTGTCGAAGGTGAGCGCGGCAGCCGTGGTCGAATCGCTGATCGACGGCATCACGAAGTCGCTCAAGAAGGGTGACGCGATCACCTTCGTCGGCTTCGGCACGTTCAAGACAGCCCAGCGCAAGGCGCGCACGGCGCGGAACCCTCAGACCGGGGCGACCATCAAGATTCCAAAGCGGCGTGTCGTCCGCTTCACGGCCGGCAAAGCGCTGAAGGACGCGGTCAGATAAACGCGAGCCCCCTCTTGCCAGCCGGGACGGCCGGTCTGCTTCCAGCGGAACCGGCCTTTTTGTTATACTTCCCGTTCCGGTTAACGCCTGAATTCCTGACAGATGCAGGCGCGTAGCTCAGTTGGTTAGAGCGCCTCCCTGACACGGAGGAGGTCAGTGGTTCGAGTCCACCCGCGCCTACCATTCGACTCGGACGCTGCGCGTCCTCGCTCATGGCAGGCCATGACCTCGGCCGAGTCGAATGCCCTGGGCGAGCCTCCTCGTTCATGGCGAGTCGAAGGGCAATTTTGAGCTTGGTGTTCCTCTTCTTCCGCTCTCCCGCTTCGTAATGAGCCACGTCATCATCACCTTGCCCGATGGATCCAGCCGTCCTGTGCCTGCGGGTACGGCCGCGGGTGATATCGCGGCCGGCATCTCTCCGCGGCTCGCCAAGGCCGCCCTCGCGGCGGTGGTCAACGATCGGCTGGTCGACCTGACGTATCCGCTGCACGAGGATGCCGCAGTCCGTATCGTCACGCCGGACAGCCCCGAGGCGCTGCCGCTCTATCGTCACAGTACGGCGCACCTGCTGGCCGCAGCCGTGACCAATCTCTTCCCTGGCGTCCAGTGCGGCATCGGCCCGGCGACCGACGAGGGATTCTTCTACGACTTCGTGGTGCCGCGTCCGTTCGTGCCGGAGGATCTCGACGCGATCGAGCGGAAGATGCGCGATCTCGCCCAGCAGGATCTGCCCTACGAGCGTCAGATCTGGCCGCGCGAGGAGGCCAAGCGCTTCTTCAGCGCGCGGGGCGAGCCCCTGAAGGTCCAGTTGATCGACGAGAAGACCGCGGGCCAGGACGTGGTGTCCTGCTACACGATCAAGGATCGCGACACGTTCGTCGACTTCTGCGTCGGCCCGCATGTGCCCTCGACCGGCAGGCTCAAGGCGTTCAAGCTGTTGAACACCTCGAACGCGTACTGGAAGGGCGATGCGAAGAACCAGCCGATGCAGCGCATCTACGGCACGGCGTTCTTCAGCGAGAAGGAGCTGCAGGAGCACCTCCGCCGCGTCGAGGAAGCGAAGAAGCGCGATCATCGCAAGATCGGTCGCGATCAGCGACTGTTCATGCACCATCCGTGGGCACCGGGCGCGACCTTCTGGCTCGCCAAGGGCACCGTTCTCTGGAACACCCTTGCCGACTACATGCGCAGTGTGCTGATCCCCGCGGGGTACGTGGAAGTGAGGGCGCCGATCATCTTCAACAAGGCGCTCTGGGAAACGTCCGGCCACTGGTACCACTACCGCGAGAACATGTTCCTGGTGGAGTCCGAAGGCGAGCAGATGGGCCTGAAGGCGATGAACTGCCCCGGCCACTATCTGATCTACGGCAGCGAGATGCGAAGCTACCGCGATCTGCCGATTCGCTATCACGAGCAGACGCCGCTCCATCGCAACGAGGCTTCCGGCGTACTGTCGGGTCTGACACGCGTCCGACAGTTCAGCCAGGACGATGGGCACTGCTTCGTGATGGAATCGCAGATCGGTGACGAGGTGACCGCGCTGCTGCGCCTGGTGCAGCGCGTCTACGGCGATTTCGGCATGAAGCCGACGATGAAGCTGTCGACGCGGCCGCCGGAGTTCCTCGGGTCGATCGAGCGGTGGAACCATGCCGAGGCGGAGCTGAAGCGCGCGCTCGACTCCGTCGGCGAACAGTACACAATCAACGAGGGCGACGGCGCATTCTACGGACCGAAGATCGATTTCGACGTCACCGACGCGATCGGCCGCAAGTGGCAGTGCGCGACGATCCAGCTCGACTACGCGATGCCCGAGCGCTTCGATCTGAAGTACATCGGCGCCGACAATGCCGAGCATAGGCCGGTCGTGATCCATCGCGCAATCTATGGCAGCTTCGAGCGGTTCATCGCGCTGCTCATCGAGCATTTCGCGGGTGCGTGGCCGTTATGGCTGGCGCCGGTGCAGGTGGTCGTGTTACCGATCTCGGACCGCCACCTCGACCATGCACGGCGCGTCCAGGACCAGATCGCGGCCGCGGGCCTTCGCGTCGAGCTCGACGATCGGCACGAGAAGATTGGCTTTAAGATCCGGGAAGCGCAGTTGCAGAAGATTCCCTACATGCTGGTGACCGGCGACCGCGAGGCCGCCGAACACACCGTATCGGTGCGGAGCCGCTCGGCCGGCGATCTCGGTGCGCGCACGATCGATGCCTTCATCACCGACGCGCTGGACGAGGTTCGCCGGAAGGATTCGGGCCCGAGAGCCCAGGGCTCCGGGCAAGTGGAGGCGGCGGAGACGGTCGCCATTCGCGAGCGCGCGTAGCGCGGCGCGACTGACGTCACAACGAGGGAGGATAATATCGCTTACGATCGTTCGCCCCGACGTGATGACCGCGTTCGTATCAACGAACGCATCCGGGTCCGCGAGATCCGCGTCATCGACGAGACCGGACAGCAGCTCGGGATCATGCCGCCGCAGCAGGCGGTCACTCTGGCGCGCCAGAAGGGTCTCGACCTCGTCGAGATTTCCCCGACCGCCATGCCGCCGGTGTGCCGCATCATGGACTTCGGCAAGTACCAGTACCAGGAGCAGAAGCGGCAGCGTGAGGCCAAGAAGCATCAGAAGGTCATCGAGGTCAAGGAGATCAAGTTCCGGCCGAAGGTCGACGAGCACGACTATCAGTTCAAGAAGAAGCACATCGAGCGCTTCCTGAGCGACGGCGACAAGGTCAAGGCGACGATCTTCTTCCGGGGGCGCGAGATGGCGCACCCCGAGATCGGGCGGCGCATCCTGGAACGGCTGATTGCGGAGCTGGCCGAGGTGGCCGTGCCCGAGACCATGCCGCGCCAGGAAGGCAACCAGATGCACACGATTTTGACCCAGAAGGTCGGCCGCAAAACGGCACCTCGCCCGGCGTCGCGCGAGGGCGCCGCGCCGCGTGCCGAGGCGACGACGGCGGCCACGACAGAGGAACAATAGCGGAGGCAGCCGCCCCCGGCCGGCGACAGCTTGCCGGCGTGACAAGAGCAGGTCGGACACGGATATGCCGAAACTCAAGACGCACAGGGGCGCGGCCAAGCGCTTCAAGAAGACCGCGACGGGCAAGTTCATGCGGGCGAGCGCGTTCAAGCGCCACATTCTGACCGGCAAGACAACGAAGTCGAAGCGACACATGCGTGGCATGCGCGAAGTGGCCGAGCAGGACTCCGATCGGCTCAAACGGATGCTGCCATATAAGTAGGCAGTAGGCAGGGAAGCGGTAGGCAGCAAGCCGAACGCGTCGGCTCGAGGCTTGGGACTCGGGGCTCGGGTCCCGACTCTCGAGTCCCGAGGCGCCGCGATTTCAGGACTCGAGCCCCGAGCCTCGAGTCCCGAGTCCCTTCGAGGTTTACAGAGATGCCGAGAGTAAAGCGTGGAACAGTTCGCCGGGCGAAGCGGAAGAAGCTGCTCGCACGCGCAAAGGGCTTTTACCAGACCAAGAGCAAGCTGTATCGTGCGGCCAAGGAATCGGTCGATACGGCAGCAAAGTATGCCTATGTCGGGCGGAAGCAGAAGAAGCGGGACTACCGTCGCCTCTGGATCGTCCGCATCAACGCGGCCGCCCATGAGAACGGCCTGACGTATTCGCAGCTGATCCGCGGCCTCAAGGCCGCAGGGATCACGCTCGACCGCAAGGTGCTCGCCGACCTGGCGGCCACTCAGTCGGCGGCGTTTGCCGCCGTCGCCTCGCAGGCAAAGGCCGCGCTGCCCTCCCCCGCCAACGCGTGAGCCGCACGGGACGTACCCCCGGAGCTCGCCGGACCCCGTAGGGCAAGCCACCCAGCCGGGCGCGGCAGAAGCCGCGACCGGCGAATGTCCGCACCGCCAATCCGAACCGACGTCGTAGTCCGCGGCTCACCAAAGCCTGGCTGTTGACGCACGGCGAACACTATCGTTAAGGTGTCGCGATGGCAAGCGACTGGATAGACGAGGGATTGCTGCATACGCGGGAACGGGCGGAGCGGCTGCATCTCGCATTGGAGCAGCACCAACACCAGAGCACGGTGATCAAAGACAAAGCGCCGGACCTGATGCGAGGCCTGGTCGCAGAAGTCGGTGCGGCCATCGATGAGTACAGGCGCAAGGCTCACCTTGGCAGCAGCGAGATTGAATTCCAGCCGCTGCCACGCGAGGGATTTTGCGTTACCAAAGGGACGCCTCCCCGCGTGGCCCTGGAGTGTCGTCCCGATTACGAGGCGCACGTCGTGTACTGCAATATGACCCGCACCGTGGAGCAGGAGCGCGAGTTCGTGGAATTCGTGTTCCGCCTGAACTTCACGCTGGACGAATCGGACAACGTCGAACTGTGCTCCGGGACCCGAGTGTTCCACAGGGTGGGCGAGGCTGTCGAATTCCTGCTGAGGCCTGTTCTGTTTCCTGCAGTCTATGAGCGGCTCTAATCCCACAGCTCACGTGTGAAGAAAATGGTCGAATGGTCCGCGAAGGGCTGCGAGCCCACACCTATCCCGACCCGTGATTTATCGTTTGTGATTTGCGATTTCTGATTCATGATTTTGTGATTCGATGCGCTGGTTCGTAAATCACACGTGACAAATCGCCAATCGCAGATGAAAGAGGCCCTCGACAAAACGGCCATCGACGCCCTACGCGCCGAGTTTCACGCGCAGCTGGGGCAGACCGATACGGAACAGAAGCTCCAGGCCCTGAACGCGGACTTCCTGAGCCGGAAGTCCGGATCGGTCACCATGCTGCTCAGGAATCTCGGGACGCTCCCGGCCGAATCCCGCCGCGAGTTCGGACAGCTCGTCAACGTCCTGAAGACGGAAATCGAAGAGCGCCTCGAGGAGAAGCGGCGGCAGCTCGCCGAGACCCGCCCTCCGGCCGGCGCCGTGGACGTGACGCTGCCCGGGCGGGATCTGCCCATGGGCCGCATCCATCCGCTCATGCGCGTTCGCCAGCAGGTGGAAGACATCTTCATGCGCATGGGCTACGAGATCATCGAGGGGCCCGAGGTCGAGGACGACTATCACAACTTCGAAGCGCTCAACATGCCGCCCGATCATCCCGCGCGCGACATGCAGGACACGTTGTACCTCGCCGCGCCCATCGTCGGCGGCACCTGGGGCGCGCACCGCGGCCGCGTGCCCGAGGCACAGGTACGGGCGGCGACGCTGCTCCGGACGCACACCTCGGCGATGCAGATCCGCTACATGAAGACCTACCCGCCGCCGGTGCGCATCATCGTGCCCGGCCGTGTGTATCGCCGCGACAACCTCGATCTCAGCCACACGCCGATGTTTCAGCAGTTCGAGGGGCTCGTCGTCGGCGAGCACGTGACCCTTGCCGATCTCAAGGGCACGTTCGAGGCGATGATGCACGACCTGTTCGGCGATGTCCGCGTCCGCCTCCGTCCGAGCTTCTTCCCGTACACCGAGCCGAGCGCCGAGGTTGACATCAGTTGTCAGAGCTGCGGCGGGTCGGGCTGCCGGACGTGCAAGCAAACCGGGTGGCTCGAGATTCTCGGCAGCGGCATGGTGCATCCGGCCGTCTTCGAAGCGGTGGGATACGACCCGGAGCAGGTCACGGGCTTCGCGTTCGGCATGGGGCTCGAGCGGGTGGCGATGCTGAAGTACGGCGTCGACGACATCCGACTCTTTTATGAGAACGATTTGCGATTCCTGGAACAGTTCCCCATCTGAGATCGCGGAGGGAGCGGAGGGCGCAAAGACGTTCAAACGCAGAGCACGCGAAGCACGCCGAGGACGTGGAAAGAAGGAAAACGCCGCGGACTCGGCGAGCTCCGCGTTGAAATCGTCTCTGCGGTCTCGACGTCGTCGCGCGGACACCCCGCTCGATGGCACGCTATGAAAATACTCGTCTCCTGGCTTCGTGACTTCGTGAACGTCCCGGGCACGGCCGAGGTGATCGCGCGGACGATGTCGGTGCGCGGCTTTGCCGTGGAAAGCATCGACACCCTGCCCGACGGCGACGCGGTACTCGATTTCGAGATCATGGCGAACCGGCCCGACTGCATGTCGGTCGTCGGGATGGCGCGCGAGGTGGCAACGGCGTACGGGCTCGAGATCGCGCAGCCGGCGCCGGTCGCGTTGTCGGCCGCCGACCACGCCGACATCGACGTCACGATCGAGGACCCTGACCTCTGCCCGCGCTATGCCGGCGCGGTCGCAGACGTCACCATGAGACCCTCTCCCGGCTGGATGCAGGCGCGCCTGCAGGCGGCCGGTGTCCGGCCGATCAGCAATATCGTCGACATCACCAACTATGTGATGCTGGAGCTCGGCCAGCCGATGCACGCATTCGACTTCGCGCGCATCGGCGGCGCCCGGATCCGCGTGCGTCGCGCGAGGCCGGGCGAGGCGCTTCGGACGCTCGACGGCCAGCTCCGGGAGCTCACGCCCGACATGTTGATGATCGCCGACGCCGAGCGGCCGATTGCCATTGGCGGGGTGATGGGCGGTGCCGACTCGGAGGTATCTGCCTCGACGAAAACGATCGTGTTCGAGGCTGCTTACTTCAACCCGCTGTCGGCCAGGCGCACGAGCAAGAAACTGGGCCTCAAGACCGAGGCGAGCATCCGCTTCGAGCGCGGTGGCGATCCGAACGTGGTTGCCACCGCGATGGCGCGCGCGTGCGCGCTGCTCGACCTCATTGGCGCGGGCCGCGCACGGGGAACGATCGTTGACCGGTATCCTCAGCCGATCGGGCCCCGCACCCTTCGCCTGCGTCGCGAGAAGATCGCCGGCCTGATGGGCGCCGCCATTCCCGACGCCGACGCCCGGCGGATCCTCGAAGCGCTCGGGTTCTCGCCGGCCGATACGGCCGAGGGATGGTCCGTGACGGTGCCCACCCGCCGAGTGGACGCGCAGCGCGAAGTGGACCTGATTGAGGAAGTGGCACGCCACTACGGCTTCGATCGTCTGCCCGTGACATTCCCCGCGCTTGCGGCACCCGCGCCGCCGCCCGACCCGCGCATCGTGCGTGCGCGTCATCTGCGCACTGTCCTGACGGCGGCCGGCTTCTCGGAGGCGGTGACCTTTGGATTCATGGCCGAGCCCGCCGCCGCGCCGTTCGCCGATCGGGACGAGCTCGTGCCGATTGCCAACCCGCTGTCCGAGAATTTTGCCGTCCTTCGTCCGTCGGTCCTGCCTGGCCTGATCGATGCGGTGTCACACAACCGCCGGCGTGAGCAGCGCGACGTGCGTCTGTTCGAGATTGGGGCGCGCTTCTCGAAATCACTCGGCGAGCATCGCGTCGTCGCATGCGCCTGGACGGGCAACGGCGGTCTGGACCACTGGAGCGGCGGCGCCCGCGACGTTGACTTCTTCGACATCAAGGGCGTGGTGGAGCGGCTCTGTCAGGCATTGCGCATCGAGGCACGCACCGACCCGCATCAGGAGCCGTGGCTCGTGCCCGGCCGGTCTGCTGCCCTCGTCCAGAATGGTTCACTCCGAACGGCATCCAATGGCATGAAGCTGGGCGTGCTCGGACAGCTCGCCCCGGCGGTGGCCGAAGCGCACGGTCTGCCGGGGGCCGACCCGGTCTACGTGGCCGAGCTCGATCTCGACGCCGCGGAGCGTCTGGCAGGCGCCGGAGAGATCCGGGTCGAACCTCTTCCGCGGTATCCATCGGTGACACGGGACGTGTCGATTCTGATCCCGGACACGCTGTCAGCCGAGGCGGTGCGCGCGACCATCCGTGAGGCCGCGCCCCCAACGCTCGTCCGCATCCGCGAATTCGATCGGTATCAGGGCAAGGGCATTCCCGAGGGAAAGATCAGCCTCTCATTGCGCCTCACCTTCCGCTCGTCGGAACGTACGCTGACCGATGCCGAAGTGCAGGAAGCAATGGAAGCAATCGTCGGCGCACTTAGGGGGAAATACGGAGCTGTGCAACGTTGATCCGCGGCTGCACTTGACTCACCCGATACGTGTCACGCTTGGAGCCCCGAGCCCTGAGTCCCGAGCCGTTCCCTTTGACCTTTGCCGTTCGAAGTGGCACCATGCGGGCGTATTCAGATTGAATCGGAGCGTAGAGGAATGGCGAAGCAGGCGGCGGTTGAGGGAACGGTCGATCTCGAGCCTATCGATCGGCTCGAAGAAAAGATCAAACTGCTGGTGTCGCTCGTCGCGAAGCTTCGAGCGGAACAGGCGCGGGCGATCGAGGAGAACGCGCGTCTCGGTCAGGAGCTCGAGGCGAT
>DASYQV010000006.1:0-10096 GCA_036005125.1 Vicinamibacterales bacterium | reverse complement strand
GCCCGAAACGCGAATTTTGTACTCGTTGTGCGACCGCATAACGGGCTAGGCGCGCGAAGCGCGCCAAAAGGTGCTGGTCTAACCAGCCGAGGGGCTCTGCCCGGTCCGGGGTCCCCAACGCGCGTTTTTGGCGCGTTGGGGAAGATATCAAGGGGCGGAGCCCCTTGGGTGGTTAGATGCGGCCTAGCATGTCTGTGCACGTACGAACGACCCGGCCCACGTATGCGACGACGGCGAGCCCGCCCAGCAGCATCGCTCCCACCACGCTCCACGGGATGACGCGCGGAAGCCGCTCGCCGCCATCTCCGTTCAACACGTACGCGGCCCAGTAGCGCGGATGCGACCACGCGAGCCCTGACCGGAGGAACTGCAGCTTCGCCTGCCGCAGCGCCGATGCCTTCGACTCACCCCGGCCGAGGGCAAAGTAGAACTGCTTCATGAACTCGGCGCTCGCGCGGTCGGCGACGTCCCACATCGTCGTGACCGTCGAGGCGGCGCCAGCCGCAAGGAGCGCGCGGCTGAATCCTTCGACTCCCTCACCGCGGATCACCTTGCCGCGTTCCGTGTCGCACGCCGACAAGGTGACCAGTTGCACGCCGGTGAGGTCCAGGTCGTAAATCTCGCGGAGGAACAGATAGTCGACCGGCCCGCCGGATTCCGGCGGCGCGAGCAGGACGCGCGACCGGTCGGAATCGCGCGTGTCGGCAATCGCGTGCGTGCTGAAATGCAGGAGCGGAACGCCACGCAATTCCTGGCGGAGAAACCGCTTCTGAGCGTCCGCGCCCAGGTGCAGCTCCGAGCGTCCAGAGAGAGATTCGGCAATGCTTCGAATTTCATCGTCGGCGTAGGACAGATCCGGCAGCGCGGCAGCGCCGGGCGACGGACCAGCCGACGTCGGCGGCGGATCGCCGAAGGCAACGAGCTGGCGCTCCCACGGCCACTTCCATGGTCGGTCCGCGTGGGCGTCGCGCCGGGCGAGAAACGCGGCCGATGGAAGATAGCTGATCTCGAACCGCTCGACGAGCAGCTCCTGTGTGGTGGGAATGGTCAGCGCTTCGAACGGGATGAAATGGAATGGCCCGTCGGGCACGACGAGCAGTCGGGTGATGCGCTTTGAATCGGGCAACCCGGAGAGCAGCAGACGGCCGGCGTCGATCGACGTCGGTCGAAAATCATCGTTCACGCGCGACACGGCGTCGGCCAGACGCTGCACGCTCTTGATCTCGGCCGGGCTTGCCGCCTGCTTCACGATTCCCGACGCCGACGGGGAAAGCCAGAGAAGCGCCGACGTCGACCCGCCGCTCCAGTACTCGAGCAGCAACGTGTCCGCCGCAATCCTGGGCTGCACGTCGGCAAGCGACAACCGCCGCGCGTCGGGCTGCAGACGGTCCTGCCAGGTGCGCGCCCGGCTCTGCTCGATGAGCTCGAATATTTCAGCCGCGGAGGGAGACGGGTCGGCGAGCCGAAGCGCGATCAACGCGTCATAGACGTCGCGCTTGTCGGCCAGGAACTCGGACCTGAGAGCAGCCGTTCCGAGGTCGGCACGGACCGATTCGAACGCGGCAATCGCGCGCTCGTACGACCCGCGGGCCTCATCGCGGCGGCCTTCTGCTTCGACCACCTGGCCGAGGCTGTAGAGCGCCTTCCACTGTTCGTCGACGAGCCCGGCACGCATGGCGCCATCGAGCGCGGCTTGAAGCTCGCCGGCCGCTTCAGCCAGCCGCCCCATGCGCCGAAGGGTCTCCCCTCGGTACAGGAGCGCCTGGACTTCTCCTCGCTGGTTCGACGATTCCCGTGCCAGCCTCAGCGCCGCGCTGAAGGCTTCCAGGGCCCGCGAGTCCTCGTTCAGGTCCAGGGCGTACGCGATGCCGATGTTGCGCCAGGCGCCGATTTCGCCATCCCGGTGGTGCCCGCGCGCGAAAAGCGCCTGCGCCTGGCGGTACCTCTCCATCGCCTTGATCGGGTCGCCGAGACGCCGGAGGAGCGCACCCTGGTTGATCAGCAGCTGCGCTTCCTCGCCCGGCTGCATCGCCTGATCTGTCTCGAGCTGGGCGTACAGGTCCAGCGCGCGCTCGTCGGCGCCGAGGCGCTGGTGGAGCACGGCCAGGTTCGTAATCGTCATCTTTCGCAGGCGCGCGCGGGAACGCTCGGACGTCCGCGCGTCGACCTGGGCAATGGCCTCCTGATACAGCCGGAGCGCATCCGCATATCGGCCGCGCAGGACGTGCACGTTCCCGATGTTGTTCAAGCGGAGAACTTCGCCGTCGCCATCGCCGCCTGCGCGATCGAGCGCCAGCGCCCGCTCGTAGGTCGCGAGCGCACTGTCGTATCGGCCGAGATACAGATTCGCGAGGCCGACCGCGTTGAGGTCTCCCGCCGCCTCCGCTCGTTCACCGAGCCGCTGGTGAATGTCGAACGCCTCCTGCGCGTCCTGAACGGCCGACTCGTATTCTCCCAACGCGAGCGACGCGTCGGTTGCGGCCGCGAGCGCGCGGGCCAGCGCGGCTCGATCGCCTGAACGCCGCAGCTCGGGCACAAGCGTCCGAAGCGCGTTCTGCGCTTCGCGGTTCCGACCCGCACGCTGGAGGCGAACGGCTTCATCGAGCGATGTCTTCGAGAGGGCGGATGGTCCGCTTGTCATGAGGACGACCAGGACAAGCGGAGGGACGAGTCGCCGGCATCGGCTCATCGGGCTGCTCGATCGCGTTTTTGGTAGACGAGGTGGAAGACGGAAGCCGGCCGAAAGTGCCCCAGTATATCTCCTGTTCCGCGGCTGCCGCACCCCACGTCTCATATATGAGGAGGTATCAGTGAGGGTGCGAAGTGGATGTCGGCCGATGGTAACCCGCCTCTTCATGCTGGCGTTGATTCCGCTGCTTGTCACCGCGGGCTCAACAGCGTCAGAGGTGCAAACGAAAGCCTACGTGACCGAGACGGGCGCGAATGTCGTGTCCGTCATTGACACAGCCACGGCGACGGTGCTGGGCACGATTCCCGTCGGTGCCGGTCCCTCACGCGTGGTTATGACGCGCGATGGCAGCCGCGCGTACGTGACAAACGGAGCGTCAGACTCGATCTCGGTGATCGACACCGCGACCGATATGGTAGTCGCAACGATCCTCGTCGGGGACGGTCCGTCGAGTCTCGCGGTGACGCCGGACGGCCTTGCGCTGTACGTGATGACCACGGCCGGAGTGGTCGAGGTCGTCGACACCGTACAGCGAGTCGTCACAGCGAGCATCTCGGTGGGAAGCGAGGGCGACATCGCCATCACACCGGATGGCGGTCGCGTCTACGTCGCCGCCGGTCTCGTGTACATCATCGACACCGCCTTGAACAAGGTTGCCAAGTCGTTTGCCGCCGAAACCGCCTCGATCCCCGACGTGTCGAACAACGCCTCGTCCCTCGCGATTTCGCCTGACGGAACGCGCGCGTACGTGGGGATGTACACGTTCAACACGACGAACGGGGGGTTCAGCGCCGGCGGCAGCGTCGTCCTGGTAGACACGGCGACGGAGTCGGTCACCGGCGCCATCAATCTCTTCTCGCTGCCCGGGTCGCTCGCCGTGACGCCGGACGGCAGCCGCCTCTACGTGGGTATCCAGTCGACGTTCTTCAACACCGGCTACGGCATGGGTTTCCTTCCAGGCGGCCAAGCGTACGTGATTGACGCCATCACAGACCGGATCGCGGCAACCATCGACCTCGGTGCGCTGCATACGGCCGCCGGAATCGGCGTGAAGGCGGATCGAGGCGCGGTCTACATCGCCGTTCCCACCCTCAACGAGGTTGCGGTTGTCGACGTGAACACGAACGTCGTGACCGCTCATATCCCGCTGACGGCCGGCCCCAGCGACCTCGCCGTTCCCGACACCACCGTCCCACGGGTACCCTACGCGATCGATGCGGTCGACGACAGCGGCACGGTCACCGCAGTCGGCGCTACGGCGGTTGCCAACGTTCTCGCCAACGATCGGCTCGGCGGCATTGCCGTGACGCGTGCGCACGTCACGCTGACCCAGCAGTCGTCCACGTCCGACGGGGTGACGCTCAATCCCGCCACCGGCGCGGTGAGCGTCGCTGCGGGCACGCCGGAAGGCACTCAGACGCTCGTATACCGGATTTGCGAGACGGCGTCGCCGACGAATTGTGACGATGCCAGCGTGACGGTTACGGTTCTGGCGCCGTACGTCATCGACGCCGTGAACGACAGCGCCGTGACGCTTCCGGGACGGACGGCGCTGGCGAGCGTGCTGGCGAATGACACGCTTGGCGGCACGCCTGCGACGCTGGGCCGTGTGACGCTGGCGCTCGCGTCGTCGACGAGCACGGGCATCACGCTCGACCTCGCCACCGGCGCGGTGTTCGTGGCCGTTGGAACGACTCCCGGTTTGCAGACGCTGACCTACCGAATCTGCGAGATCGCGAGCCCGACCAACTGCGACGAGGCCGACGTGTCAATCACGGTGAACCCGTTTCCGATTGACGCGGTGAACGACAGCGGCGCGGCGCTGTGGACCGGCGGCACGGCGGTGGCCAACGTGCTCGCGAACGACACGTTTGCGGGCGCCGCTGCCACGCTCGCAAAGGTGAGCCTGTCGCAGGTGGCATCCACCAATGCCGGCATCTCGCTCAACGCGGCCACGGGCGCCGTGACCGTTGCCGCCGGAACGCCGGTCGGCTCCCACACGCTCACTTACCGGATCTGCGAGATTGCGACCCCCTCGAACTGCGATGAGGCTACCGTCACCGTGACCGCCCTCGCGCAGCCGATCGCTGCGGTGGCCGATTTCGCGACGGGGTCTTCGAAGGTGGCCAGCACGATACTCGCGAGCGTGCTCACGAACGACCGGCTTGGCGGCGCGCCCGCGACGCCGGCGAACGTGAAGCTCTCGTTCGTATCGCTCTCGCCCGCCAACAACAAGATCGCGCTCGATCTCAGGGACGGGTCGGTTGACGTGCTCGGCAGGACGAACTCGGGAACCTACGTGCTCGCATACGAGATCTGCGAGCTCGCGCTGCCCACCAACTGCGCGCGCACGTCGGTGAGGATCGACTTGAGCGGTAAGTGAGCCCGTCGACGCGGCAGGTTCTCGTCGCGGATGTCTGCGTGCTCGATACGCGCGAGCGACGCTGGACGTACGTAGGCCGGGTCTTTCGACTCTCAATTCTTGATTCGTGATTCTTGATTCTTGATTTTGGGATCCCGAGTGGAAATCAAGAATCATGAATCACGAATAATCCGGTTCAGACCCGGCACTCACACTGAGCCGCATCTAAAGATGCGGCCTACGTCAAAACGATGCGGCGTGCGTCAGCTAGTCGTCTTCTTTCCCGTTCCCCCGAGGGTGTACCGCGTCACCCAGTCGTGGATGCGTTCGAGCCGATCCCTCAGATGGTAGTACTCGGTCAGCCCGTGCCCTTCGCGCGGGTAGAAGACGAGCTCGACCGTCCTTCCACGATCCTTGAGCGCGCGGAACAATTCCATCGGCTGCCCGATCGGCACGCGCTCGTCGTTGCTGCCGTGGAGGATGAGCGTGGGTGTTGTCACCTTGTCCACGTGCGACAGCGCGGACCGGTCGCGGTAGAGCGCCAGCGTCTTCGCGTCCGGAATGCCGCCGAAATACGTTCCGAGCACGTTGGGAATGTCGTTCGTGCCGTACATGCTCCACAGGTTGGTGAGGCCGGCGCCGACCATGGCAGCCTTGAAACGCGGGGTCTGCGTGATGACCCACGCTGTCATATAGCCGCCGTAGCTCCACCCGATGTGCGCGAGCCTGTCGGGGTCGGCGATGCCGCGCGCGACGAGCGCATCGATGCCGGTCATGATGTCACGGTAGTCGCCGCCGCCCCAGTCGTTGATGTTGGCGCGCACGAATCCATCCCCGTAGTTCGCGCTGCCGCGCGGGTTCGGATAGAACACTGCCCAGCCTTCGCCCGCCCACACCGCACCGCCCTCGAGCCCGCCGGCGCGATAGTTGTTGAGGAACACGCCCGCCGGTCCTCCGTGCGCGACCGTCAGCATCGGATACTTCTTCCCGGCTTCATAACCAACGGGCTTGAGCAGCACGCCTTCGATCTCCATGCCGTCGCGGCTCTTCCAGGTGACGACCTCGGTCTCGCCGAGCGCGAACGACGCGGCCTGCGGATTTGTCGTCGTCAGCAGCTTGAACGATGCGAAGGAGGGATCGGTGACGTAAATCTCCCGCGGCATCGACGGCGTGTCCATCGTGACGGCGACGACGCGCCCGTCGCGGCTGTGAGAGCCCAGTTGCAGCGTCCTGTTCCGCGTGAGCTGCGCATATGCCCCGCTCTTCACGTCGTACGCGAAGGCCTCCGTGTACGTGCGCCTGCCCGCGGTGAAAAAGATGCGGGCGCTGTCAGCGCTCCAGGATGGTGCGCCCGGATCGAAGTCGAAGTCAGGGCGTGAGACATCCTTGGCCGCCCTGGTGGCGACCTCGTACAGCATCAGATGCGAGTGACCGACCATCGCCGGGATCGTCCCGTCGCCGATCGCGGGTGCCGTGGGAAACTCTGAAACGAACGCAATGCGCGCGCCGTCGGGCGACCATTGCGGTCGCTCGTCGGAGCCCGGGTTCGTCGTGATTTTCTCGATCGTCCTCGTTCCGACGTCGACGATGTAGACGTCGGACCGGAAGTCGCGAACCATCGGCGTCGGCTTGGCAGAGAACGCGAGGCGTCTCCCATCAGCGGACCACGACGGCAGGCCCAGGACGGTGAATGCCTGGCCTTCCGTGAGCTGCGTCGCGCGCTTTGACGCGACGTCGATGGTCCACAGATGCGCCGACCGGAAGTTGCCCTCGAACGGGCGCTCGTCTTCCCGCCTCTTGTTCGCTGCTTCCTCAGCCGCGCTGCGCGGATCCCGTGTCACATACCCGATTCGGCTGCTGTCGGGTGACCAGCTGTAGCCGGTCACGCCCTCCTTCGCGCTGGTGAGCATCCACGCCTCGCCGCCGTCGGTGCGCATCACATGGATCTGCGGCCGAGGCGGATCGTCGGCGCCCGCACCTGTCCCGCGCGCCGAGACGAAGCTGATGAACCGGCCGTCGGGCGACCATTGCGGCTGCGACTCGCCACGTTCGCTAAAGGTGATTTGCACCGCGGCCTCGCTGCCGTCTGCAGGTACTTTCCAGACGTGCGTGCGCGACTCCATCCGGTCTTTGTCACGCTCGGACGCACGCTCCCATTGCCGCACCGTGTAGAGCACGCGGCTGGCATCGGGTGAGACGGCCGGCGATCCGACGTTCTTCATCTGCATCACATCGTCGAACGTCACCGGGCGCTTCTCCACCCCGTTCTGCGCGGTGGCTGCGCCCGGAATCACAAGCAGGATTGCCAGCGTTATCAGCCTCTTGCTCACGGCACGCCTCCAGGAGGACGCCAGTATACAGATTCGAAACGCTCCGAGTCCGCGGGATTTCATATACGCGACGTACGTAGGCCGGGTCTTCGGACCCGGCTCGGTCCACTGGGCCGCATCTGAAGATACGGCCTACGTACGAAATTGACGCCCGGATCCGAGAAGGCTTCGAGGCGATAGAATCTCCCCCGTGGGCGAGACCCGGGTCGACCTCCAACATCTCCTCGAGGATCTGCGGGACGCGTATACCGGAGCGCTCGAAGAAACGATCCTGACCGAAGTGGTCGCAAACGGGCTCGATTCAGGAGCGACGCGCATCTGGCTGCGCACCAATCCGGCTGACGCAGCGCTGACGATCGTCGACGACGGGCGCGGGATGCAGCGACGGGAGCTGGCGAGATACCATGACGTCGCAGCGACCACCAAGGCGCGCGGGGAGGGGATCGGCTTTGCAGGTGTGGGCATCAAGCTCGGGCTGCTGGTGTCGCGCGAGGTGGTCACCGAAACCAGACGCGGTGCCACGCACGTCGCCACGCGGTGGCACCTCGCGTCGCGTCATCGCGCGCCTTGGAAGTGGATTCCCCCGCCTGGCCTGACGGTTTCCCGCGGCACAGCGGTACGACTGACCCTGGCGAATCAGTTATCGCCGTTGCTCGACGCCGGGTACCTCGAGGAGACGCTCAGGCGACATTTCGAGCCGCTGTTCGATCCCGCGTTCGACGACCTGCTTCGGCGGCATTATCGTGATGGGGTCGCGTTCGAGGTTGACGAGCGGAAGCTGACACGCGCGGATGTGCCGGGTCCCGAGCGGGTTCAGATCTCGATCAGGCTGGGCCGTCGCCGCACCCCTTCGGCAGCCGGCTTCATCGAACGGAATCCGCTGTTACCCGCCGATCGAGAAGGCATCGCGATCAGCACGTTCGGCAAGGTCATCAAGGGCGGGTGGGACTGGCTCGGGCTGGCGCCCGCGGCGCGCGCGCACATCGGCGGATTGATCGAGGCGCCCGATCTCGCGGCGTGCCTCACGCTCAGCAAGAACGACTTCATTCGAAGCGGCGCGCGTGGCGCCTCGTATCTCGCCTACCGGAAAGCCATTCAAGAAGTCGTCTCGCGACAGCTTGCCGAATGGGGCGATGCGCGTGACGCGGAAACACGGCCGCGCAGCGCGCGGCTGGAGCGGGACCTCGAGCGCGTGCTCGAGGATCTCGCGGACGACTTTCCGCTGCTGCGGTCGCTCGTCGATCGGCGCCTCGGAGGTCAGAAGCGCCTTCCGATGCCGGGCAGGGGTGACGAACGCGTCCCGGCGCCGCTCTTTGCGAACATGTCGGTTGACGAATCCGGAGGCAATGGAGGCGCCTCGCTTTCCGAGGGAGGCCCGCCCGCCAGACAACCCGAATCGCCCTCGCCAAAACCGGGGCCGCCGCGCCCGCAGGAGGAGGAGCCATCCCTGGGAGATCGGTCCCTGCCCGGAAACGAGCGTTTGAGCGTCGAGGGAGGGCAGCCCCAAACTCGAATATCGGCGTCGGCGGAGATACCGAACACCGTGATCGGACGCCGGCGTCCGGCGCGTTATGGCCTGCTCGTGCAATTCGAATCGCGCCCCGACGATTCGGAACTCGGCCGGCTGGTGGACAGCACGATCTGGATCAATGACGCTCATCCGGCCTATGCGCGTGCTCTCGCCTCGCGGTCGCTCGGCTATCACACCGCTCTCGCGGTGGCGCTCGCATTGGCGCCGCTCGCGGTCGAAGCGCGCGACGAGCACACGTTCATCACGCAATTCCTGGCACACTGGGGCAGCGCACACGGTTCGAACCGCGTGAGCGGGCGGCGCGCGAAGCCAAGTCGTAGGCCGCATTTTTAGATGCGGCCCGAGGCCGCATCTTTAGATGCGGCCCGGCTACGCCCGTCAGGTCTGAAAGACCTGGCCTACGTACATCCCTGCGTCGTCCGCTGGGCCGGGTCTGAAGACCCGGCCTACGTACGAATGCCGGAAGAGAATGCATGTGTTGGAGAGATGATGTCATGACAGACGAGAGGGGAAACATCATGCGACGAAACATCTCCGCGGGCGCGCTGACGCTGGCGTTGTGCCTGCCTTCTTTCGCGGTGGCACAGGCTCCCGCGCAGCGCGAGGCCGATCCCGGAATCAAGCCCACCCGCATGATCGATCGCGCCGAGGTGCGCGTCTCGCGGGTGGAGATCCAGCCCGGCGCAACACGACGCGTTCACGCACACAACGACGTGCCGTTTCACCTCTGGGTGCCCATGACCGGGACGCTGGAGCTCACCATCGGATCCGAGCCGCCAGTTGCAGCCGCGCCCGGTCAGGCGTTCTTTTTGAAGCGAGGCACTCTCCACGGGTTCAGGAACGTGGGGACCACTCCCGCGGCGGTCCTCGAAGTGTTCGTCAAGGACGGCGCCGGGAACGCGGATCGCGATCCGCATCGCGAGGACTTCGCCGCGCTCGCGCTCGCCGCGCTCGAGAGAGCACGTGTTCCGTGAAGAGGCGGTGGGGTATTTGATCATCGGCCATCATAGCCGACGATCAATTAGTGAGAGCCCGAGGTCACGCGAAACGGCAACGCCGCCGACGTGGGCTCGCTCTCGACCTTCTCACTCCCGAGATCGTTGACCTCGAACGGGCGCCCGATCCGGTTGCCGGCGACGTCTTCGAGAATCGACGATGCGAGCAGCCGGTACTCGCCAGCCTGC
>DASYQV010000005.1:0-23286 GCA_036005125.1 Vicinamibacterales bacterium | reverse complement strand
ACCGTTGTGATCTCCCCATCAAGCTGCTTCTCGTAGACCTGCTTGATCAGCTCGCCTATGCGCGGGCCCGGGGAAAGTCCGAGCGCAAGGAGGTGACGCCCCATCAAGAGAGGTGGCGGCGGCTGGTGTTCGACGCCGAGCATGCGCGCCCGTTCGATGAACCAATCCATCGCGGAGCAGTCGAACCCGCCGCTGCGGCCCAGACAGTCTGCGCGGGCGAGCCGGGCCAGGAGCTCGAGATCGACTTTCTGCGCGAGACGCCGGAACGCGCCGTCGGTGACGACCGGCGCCTTGTGAAACATGCCCGGCTTGAGATGCTGGGCGACGAGGCCCAGCACCTGCGTACGGACGTCGAAGCCATCGATGGTGTAAATGTTCACGCGGTCGAGAAGGCGCACCGTGGGCTCGACGCCGGCTTCCTCGTGTTCCATCGATCGAATCCTGCCGTCGATGACCGCCGTGGTCGCCGGTTTTCCGAGGTCGTGACAGATCGCGCCAAGCATGACCGTGATGAGCCGCGGACGATCGAGGTCGGCGTTCAGCTCGCGAGCCTTGTCGATCACCATCAGCGTGTGCGTCCACACGTCGCCCTCGGGATGCCAGTCGGGTTCCTGCTCGCAGCCGACGAGCGCGCGCATTTCGGGCAGCAGCCGATCGACGACACCGAGGTCGAGCCCGAGCGCGAACCCGATCGAGGGGCGCTCGGCCTGGATCAGCAGCTTCTCCAATTCACCCCACACCCGCTCGGCGGGGAGATCGTCGAGCGGAATGGTGCGGCACAGCGCGGCGGAGTCGTCGTGCAACGCGAACTCGAAGCGCGCCGCGAATTGCACGGCGCGAAGCACGCGCAGGCTGTCGTCGCCAAAGGTCGACGGATCGACGACCCGGAGCACGCGGCGCTCGAGGTCGTCGCGCCCGTGAAACGGATCCAGGTACTCGTCGCTCAGTGGATCCCAGGAAATCGCATTGATCGTGAAGTCACGTCGCCGGGCCGCCTCCTCGACCGACATGACCGGATCGCCGTGAACCTCGAAACCTTTGTGGCCCCGTCCGATCTTCGACTCCCGCCGCGGCAGCGCAACGTCGATGTCGCCGGCGCGGCCCGGCGCCTCCCGGACGACCTTGTAGACGGGAAAGCTCTGCCCAACGGCCTCAACACGCCCGAAAGGGGCGAGCAGCGCAAGCAGCTGGTCCTGCGGGAGGCCGAATACCTCGAGGTCCAGGTCTTTGGCGAGCGTTCCCCGCAGCCGGTCGCGCACCCAGCCGCCGACGACGAGCGCTCGTCCACCCTTCGCGCGCACCGCCGAGGCAATGTCACGGGCGAGGTCGAGAGATGTGTTAACGTTCCCCACGACCGGTGCTCACCATGATGCGATATTCCTTTGTCGTGCTCGCAGCGGCCGCCTTCCTCGGGACGGCGGAGGTCCGCCTCCCTGTAACCGCCTTGGCTTCTCCGGCAGCCGGAGGACTCCCGCCTTCGCCTGCGGCTTCGGCGGACCACCAGGGCGGTCCGCAACTGCGGACCGCCGAACCAGCGCTGGCTCGTGGGGTCGCAGGGCGACCCGGCATGGGCGCAGGCGGTCAGGCCTCCGGATCATCCGGGTCGGAGGTCGAGCGTCACCTGACGAACATCCGTCAACTGACATTCACCGGCGAGAATGCCGAAGCCTATTTCTCGCCCGACAACACGCGGCTCATTTTCCAGACGACGCGGCCGCCAGAGATCCCGTGTGACCAGATCTTCACCATGAAGGTCGACGGCACCGACATGCGTCGCGTCAGCACCGGGACCGGGCGCACCACTTGCGGGTTTTTCTACCCGGACAATGCGCACATCCTCTTTGCGTCCACGCATGTCCGGTCGCCCGAGTGTCCTCCCAGGCCCGGCTACGAGCGTGGTTACGTGTGGCCGGTCTATCCTGGCTACGACATCTTCCGCGCCAACGCCGACGGCTCCAACCTCCAGCAGCTCACCTTCACGGACGGCTATGACGCCGAGGCGACCATCGGGCCGGACGGGCGGATCGTGTTCACCAGCGTACGCGACGGCGACATGGAGATCTACTCGATGAACGGCGACGGTTCCGATGTCCGCCGGCTCACGCGACGTCCGGGACCCGATGGCGGACCGTTCTTCTCGCCCGATGGCAAACAGATCGTCTTTCGCGGCCGCCCGACTGAGGGGGCCGAGCTCAAGGATTTTCTCGGGCTCCTGAAGGAGGGTCTCTGGCGGCCAACCTTGCTTGAGATCTTCGTGATGAACAGCGACGGCACGAACATGCGTCAGGTGACGAAGCTCGGCAAGGCGAGCTTTGCGCCATACTTCCATCCTGACGGCAAGCGCATCATCTTCTCGAGCAACGCGCACGACCCGAAGGGACGCGATTTCGATCTCTATATGATCAACGTCGATGGAACCGGCCTGGAGCGGATCACGTCGAACCCGACGTTCGACGGCTTCCCGATGTTTTCGCGCGACGGCAGGCGCCTGGTCTTCGCGTCGAACCGCAACGGGGCAAAGGAAGGCGATACGAACATCTTCATCGCCGACTGGCGGTGAGCCGACGGGGTCGGATGAAACGCGTTGAACATGATTGATTCGACGATCGGCCTGCTTCGTGAGCTGGTCGCCATCGATTCCGTCAACCCGTCACTCGTCGCCGGCGCACGGGGTGAAGCCGAGATCGCCCGTCGCATCGCGGCGGAGTTGAGAGCGATCGGCCTTGGCGTCGAGCTCACCGAGGTCGCGCCGGCGCGCCCGAACGTGATTGGTGTGCTGGAGGGGCGGGCGCCGGGCCGGTCGTTGATGCTGTGCGGGCACATTGACACGGTTGGCGTGACCGGAATGGCCCGACCTTTCGATCCCGTCGAGCTTGACGGCCGTCTCTACGGCCGCGGCGCGCAGGACATGAAAGGCGGCGTCGCCGCGATGATCGGTGCGGCGCGCATCATCGCCGAGTCCGGCGGCCTTGACGCCGGCCGTCTCGTCATTGCCGCGGTCATCGATGAGGAGCACGCGAGCCTTGGCGCCGACGCCTTGGTGACGCAGTTCCGCGCTGACGCCGCTGTCGTGACGGAGCCCACCGACCTCGATATTGCCGTCGCGCACAAGGGCTTCCAATGGGTGAGCTTCCAGACGCGCGGCCGTGCGGCTCATGGAAGCCGACCGCGTGAAGGCCGCGATGCGATCGTGCGCATGGGCCGGGTGCTGCACGGCCTCGAGGCACTGGACCGGCGGCTGCAGTCGGGTGTCCCCCATCCGCTGCTCGGCACCGCCTCGCTTCACGCCTCGCTGATCTCCGGCGGTCGTGAGCTCAGCAGCTATCCGGACCACTGCAACCTCGACGTCGAACGCCGTACCCTGCCCGGTGAGGCCGACGACATCGCCCTGGGCGAGGCCGAGGGAATCCTCGACGGACTGCGTCGTAGTGATCGCGAGTTCGAGGGCAGCGCGACCCTGGTGTTCGGGCGGAAGCCCTACGAGATCGAAGCCACACACCCACTGCCCGAGATGCTCACGAGGGCGTCGGCCAGCGTGGGCCACTCACCGCGGGCCGTCGGGATGTCGTTCTGGACCGACGCCGCGATTCTCGGCGCGGCGGGAATTCCGTCGGTCCTCTTCGGACCAGGGGGGGCCGGGCTTCACAGCACCGAAGAATACGTCCGGCTTCGCGAGGTCGAGATCTGCCGCGACGCGCTGGTGGAGCTGACGCGTGCGTTCACCCGCGACTAGCAGACGCTCGTTCGTGGCCCTTGTCGGCTGCATCATCGGATGCATCGCGGCCTTGAGCGCCGTTGCGCTGTGGGGGATGTTCCTTTTCCGGAATCCATACGCCGCGCCGGCCGAGGGACGTGTCCTGCTTTTCGGATTGCTGATGATGGTGGCGGGCATCCTGTCGGCGGTTGCCGCCGCGCTCGGCGCCCACCTGGCGATGTATCTGCTGTTCTTCGCCTCGTTCTTCCCGGTTGGCCTCTACGTTCTGGCCGGTCCTGGAGTCTTCAGCGCGATTGGCTGGCTGAATCTCGCGTACCTGGCGAGCGCGATCCTCGTCCACCGGCCCATTCTGACGGCCAAAAGAAAGGCGGCCAGGCACAGTCTGACCCCCGATGAATCCTGAACGGGCTCTCCAACGCCCGGCTCGTCTACCTCCGTTGTCGTCAACCGCGTCAGGCGACGCGGCGCTCACGCACGATCGGCAACTGGAGGACCCGCGCCTTCTTCTGCGTGACGTTCTCGCGCGGTGCCTCGGCGTGCACGTCCCATCCCGGAGTCTCGTAACCACACGACGTACAGCGGAGCGACATACGACCCTGCTCGAAGTGAAGCAGAGCGTCATGACCATGAAGGCCGCAGACAATCTGACGCACCTGGTCCAGCGCTCGGGTCATGATTCCTGGATCCTGCGGTGTTGCCATGGTTCGTTCCGTCGCAGAGTCGAACAACATTGCCGCGTTCTCCCTTTTTTGGCTCCCTGTCGGCGTTTGACGCGCGTACGCGCTGTCTCGTTTCCCCGGGGGTGCCGTCCCTGAACGACAGCCCGGCATTTCAAGAGCAGTGCCACAGCAGAACTGTGGGTGTAATGTTCCCCCGACTCAGCCACTTACCGAGTCGATCCGGCCTGATGTCCGTGATCGAGCACAGTCGGGATGGCCTCCGGGTGTCCTCCGGGTGCGTGGTTCCGTACACTTTGCTGTCCGAACTGTGGACGGAAGTGCCACACCAGGGAAAACGATCTCCCCGACTGAACGGAAATCCTGGAAAAGAAGCGCGCCTTTTATGGCGCGTCCTGGTGGAAATAACGGCGGCGCTAGCCCTCGGCGAACAGACTTTTTACAACAAAACCAACATTGGCAGGGCGTTCGCCCAAGCGCCGCATAAAGTATGGAAACCATTCACGGCCGAAGGGGAGGTAAACCCGCATCCTGTAGCCTTGCCGGACAAGCGTTGCCTGCAGGTCGCGCCTGATGCCGTAGAGCATCTGGAACTCATAGCGGCTGGTCGCGATTCCCCGCTCGCGGGCATACGATTTCGTGACCTCGATGATGGCGGGATCGTGCGTCGCGATCGCCGGATAGTGGCCGGAATCGAGCAGGAGCTTCATGATACGCACGAACGCGGCGTCGACCTCGGACTTCTGCTGATAGGCCACCGACTTCGGCTCCCTGTAGGCGCCTTTCACCAGCCGGACCCGCGCGCCCAGGGCGTTGAGACGCTGGGCGTCAGCCTTGCTACGGTAGAGGTAGGACTGCAGCACCACGCCGACATTGCGGTATTGCTGCTGCCAGAGCGTCTCGAAGATTTCAAGGGTCACCTCGGTATACGGGGAGTTCTCCATGTCGATGCGGACGAAGAATCCATGACGCTGCGCCGGCTCGAGGATCCGCCGCAGATTGTCGACGCAGGTGGCCCGGTCCACGTCGAGCCCGAGTTGTGTCAGCTTGAGCGAGATGTTGCGCTCGATCTCCGAGGCGATAATGGCGTCGAGGATGCGCAGGTATTCGCGCGTCGCCGCGGTGGCTTCATCGAGTGTGGCCACGCTCTCGCCAAGGTAGTCGAGCGTGAGAAGCAGCCCATGGCTTTGAAGCGCACGCCCCGCCTCGACCGCTTCCTCGATCGTTTCGCCCGCGATGAAGCGCCGCGCGAAGCTCGCGGGCGACGACATGCCGTACCGCGATGCGAGGCGCTTGAGCGTCGGGCTCTGGGACAGGGCCAGGAATATCGCTCTCGTCGAAGGAACTAACAACAGCGAAGTTCCTTATTCGTCACGCTCCCTGGCCTTGGGAGATGTCAGGCCGATCCTCAATGGGTCCGCCCGTCTGGCGACGTCAGAAGGTGATCCAGCGTGCGCGCGTAATAGCGCAGCACGTTCCGATCACGCACGCGGAAGCGCCCCTGCTCGATCACGATGATGCCGCGCGACTCGAGCGCCTCGGCCGCGGCTTCCACCGCCTCGGGTCCGCTCGTGACGCCCAGGTTGGCACCCGAGGCGTGCAATGCTTCCAGAATCGCGTCGGCCCGGTCCTCGAGCTCGCGCTTCGCGATTGAGGGACGCATCGCAGCCGCGACAACGGCGGTTGGCAGCACCTTGTACACGCGGCCGATCGCCCGCATGATCGTATGCGCGAGATCGAGGACGGCGCGCCGCGACTCGGGGTCGATGTCGTTTGCCGGGATCGGCTTGCCAAACGTGACGAACGCGCGCGACCGATAGCCCACGGCGTAGCGGACCATCTCGGCCAGCTCGTGCCGGAACGGCCGCTGGCGCCGTTTCACGCGCTGCCGGGCCAGCACGAAATCTTCCAGCACGAGATCGTAGGCGACCGCGGTCGGCACCACCACCAAATCCGGATGCTCGGTCTGCAGCGCCGCATGGAGCAGCCCTGTCTTGGGACTTTTGATCTCTCCGCTGTAGCTCCGGCCGCCTTCCGGATAGAAGAAGAAGTCGTGCTTCCGCAGGAGCTCGGCGACGTAGGCCTTGAGCGTGATGAGATACGCCGGATCTTTGCTGTTCCGCCGGATGGGAATCGCGCCGGTGACGTAACGGTTGATCAGGCCGAGCGGTCCGCCGAACAGGTTGATGCCGGCGGCGATGATCGGCGGGCGGATGCCGTTCTCGTCGAGCACCAGAGGGCCGACGAGATAGTCGATGTGGCTCTTGTGGTTCGATGCGTAGATCACGCGGCCGGTGCGCGTGGCTGCCTTGATGATGTCGAGGTTCTCGCCCAAGCGCTCGATCTTCCTCAGAATCGGATACAGAGGATGCTTCAGCGCCCGGTAGATCGAATAGCGCTGCGTGGTCCGCAGCTCATCGAGGTAGCCCTCGATGCGCTCGCGTGCGTCCGCGCCGCGTTCGCCGTGGCTGCCCTCGAGGTATCGGGCCACTTCCTCCCGCGAGAGCACAGCTCTGGTGATGTCGTCGAGCACGTGTACCCCGCGAATATACCATTCCTGGTGAGGCTCACGAATCACGGATAGGCATGAGATCGCGCAGGCTTGGGGCTCGACTCCCGACTCTCGTGCACGCCGACGACCCCGATAGCGCACGGAGCCCCGAGCTCCCGGTCCCAAGCCCGGTCTTCGTCCTCATGCCGTCAGGCGCCGGCAAATCGCGTCCGTGAACTGAATTGTGCTCGCGCGACCGCCGAGATCGCGGGTGCGGACCTTCCCGTCTGCCAGGACGTCGCCAAGCGCCTTCATGATCCGATCCGCCATGGCGCTCTCGTTGATATGCCTGAGCATCAGGAGCGACGAGAGCAGCAGCGCCGTCGGATTCGCGATGCTCTTCCCGGCGATGTCGGGTGCGCTGCCATGCACCGCCTCGAACACGCCGATTTCGGTGCCGAGGTTGGCCGCGGGCACGACGCCGAGGCCACCGACGAGGCCCGCACAGAGGTCTGACACGATATCGCCGTACAGATTGGGCATCAACATCACGTCGAACTGGTTCGGGTCCATGACGAGGTGCATGCAGGCCGCGTCGACGATCCGCTCGTCGCTTTGAATGTCCGGATATCCGGCCGCTACCTTGCGCACGGACTCCAGGAACAGCCCGTCGCCCATTTTCATGATGTTGGCCTTGTGCACGGTGGTCACCCGTTTCCGGCCATGCTTCCGCGCGTACTCGAATGCAAACCGGGCAACGCGCGTTGACGCCTCCTCGGTGATGATCTTGAGGCTCTCGACGACGCCGGGCACCACCTCGTGCTCGAGCCCGGAGTACAGATCCTCGGTGTTCTCGCGCACGATCACGAGGTCGACGTTCTGGTAGCGCGACGGGACGGAGGGGATGTTCCAGACCGGCCGCAGGTTCGCGTACAACTCGAGCGCCTTGCGCAGCCCGACGTTCACGCTCGTAAACCCGCCGCCGACGGGCGTCGTCACCGGGCCCTTGAGCGCGACCTTGTTGCGTCGGATCGAGTCGAGCAGTTGCGGCGGCAGCGTCGCCCCGTACTGCTCGACCGCGAGCACGCCGGCGGGATACGACTCCCAGTCGGCGTCGAGGCCGGCGGTTTCAAGGATCTTCACGACGGCGCCCGTCACTTCCGGGCCGATCCCGTCGCCGGGGATGAGCGTGATCGTGTGTGTCACGTCGATTCCGTTCCGAGCCGCGTGGCCACGGAGACCACGACGGTTTACCCACGACGGTCACGAAGCGCTTTGGGACGTCCTTCGTGCCCTTCGCGGTTTCTTTTGCGGCGACCTAGCGCGCCCACTTCTCCGAGAGCGTCGCCGCAACAGATTCGAGGAGCCTCTGGTCTTCCGGGCCGAACGCCGCGGGGATGTCGCTGTCGACGTCGATCTCGCCGAGCACCTCGGTGCCGCGCAGGATCGGCACGACGATCTCGGATGTCGTTTCCACGCTGCAGGGCAGGTACCGCGCGTCGGAGTTGACATCGTCGACGATGATGGTGGCCTTCTCGGCCGCGGCCGCGCCGCAGACACCGCGACCGAGCGGAATATGTGTGTGCGGCGACGGTTTGCCGCGGTATGGGCCGAGGACGAGCTCGTTGCCGAACAACGTGTAAATGCCGACCCAGTGATATTCAGGCAGGCGGGCCTTGAGGATCTCAACCGCGCGCGTCATGGCGGCATTGGCGTTCGTCGTTGCCGCCACTTCCCGTCGAATCTCCTGTTCAATACCCGCGTAATCGACCGTTGCGCCCGTGCGACTGACCATGAATCCCTCTCCGCGAAATCGCCAATCACAAATCACAAATCACAGATCACAAATGGTTTCATTCCCTCGCTTCCCAATAGAGGAGGAGCAGGGCGCCCACCACGTTGATCATCATCAATCGTGTCGAAAGCTGGTGCAGGTGGTCGAAGCGCGCGCGCCGGGCATCGTCCGGGGGAAGCGACGAGGCGGGGACTCCGATGCCGATATCGCGCTGAACGCGCTCGATGCCGCCGAAGACGACGAGCCCCGAATAGAGAGCGATGGCGAGCATCGCGACGATGATGGCCGTGCGTACCGCGAAGGCTGACGGCCGCGGTCCAAGCACCGCCATGACCACCAGGGTGACGAAGAGGACGGCGCCGCACCCGTAGGCCACGTACTGAAACCGCGCGAGCGTGCTGCCGAATACTTCGCCTGCGAGCATCCGCCCGGCCGTCGGTTCGCGCGCTTGCAGCACTTGAAAGGTGGTCGGCGCGACAATGGCGCCGAGGATGACCATACCGCCCAGCCACACTACCAGCGCCAGCACGTACGCGTACCGCAGCGCGAGCATCGGGACATTATAATTCGGGGCTCTTGGAGAACCGTCGCGCTTTACGCTGACTCTCCTGTCGCGAAACGCAGAGACGCAGAGAGGTCTCGAGATTCGACGTGCCTCAGAGCGGTTCGACTGGGTCGCGTGCGGCGGCCAGTCGCACGGCGGTGCTCTGCGTCTCGGCGTTTCCGTGGCAGGTGAATATGACAAGCAGTGGATTCATCCCCTCTCCTCTTCCACCGTCGCCCTCGCGGGGTCGTCTGGCGAGACTGGAGCGCCGCGGCGTTCGAGGCTGCGCGCGCGGCGGGGCGACCGATCCTGCTCCTGTTGACCACGCCATGGAGCGACGCTTGCGCGGCGCTCGAGCGCATGCTCGCCGAGGACGGCCCCGCGGCGGAGCTCGTCGCAGCCGAGTACGTGGCGGTGCGAGTCGATGCGGAGCGGCGGCCCGACATCAGCGACCGCTACGATGCCGGCGGTTGGCCGACGCTGGCGTGTCTCAGCCCCGACGGCGAGCTCGTATCGGCGACCACGAACGTGTTCGACGATCTTGCTCAGGTGCTGCGGCGTCTGCGCACTCGGCCGCGTGCCTGGCCGCAGGAGCCCGCGCCATCCGCGCCTGACGACCGTTTCGATCCGCGCGTGTGGTTCAGCAGCCTCGCAAGAGCGGAGTTCGATGACGAATACGGCGGGTTCGGCCGCGCAGCGAAATTTCCGCACGCCGAGACGCTGCGCGCGCTGCTGCCGGATCCGTCGGCTCGCGAGATCGTCATTCGCTCGCTCGACGCGCTGCAGGCCTTGCACGACCCCGACGACGGCGGCATTCGCCGTGTTGCGGCCTCGCGCGACTGGTCCGAGGTGGCGCCGGAGAAGCTGCTCGCTGACCAGGCGGCGGTGCTCGACCTGTATGTGACGGCGGCCGCCACGTTACACGAGCCCGCCTACCTCACATGCGCGGCAGGGATCGTGCATTTCGTGACGACGAGGCTTGCCGAGTCTGCCGGCGGTTTTGCCGGCAGTGTGTGCGGAGACCGCGTGGATGCGACCTGCTATGTAGCGGGAAACGCACGGATGACGTGCTCGCTGCTCCAGGTCGCGCTCGCCTCGCACGACGAGGCGCTGGCGCGCAGCGCCGTGAGCGGGCTCGAGCGGATCGTGCTCGCTGCGTATCGCCCATCGCAAGGTGTGGCGCATTGGTTTGCCAACGGCCGCGTGGGCGATGAACGGCTCCTGGCCGACCAGGTGGCGGTTGCATCCGCGATGCTGGATGCGCACGAAATTGGTGGCGATGGAGCGCACGTGATGATGGCCGAGGAGTTGATGTTGACGGCAATACGGACGCTCTGGGATGCGCCGGCGCAGGCATTCCGTGATCGCGTGCAGGGGCCCGGCGACGTGGGACGGCTCGCGACCGCGAGGCATCCACTCGACGCGAACAGCCATGCTGCGCTCGTGCTCGCGCGGCTGGCCGATCGCGCGGGCAAGCCCGAGTATCGCGCGCGCGCCCTCGACGTGATCCGAGCGCTGGCGCCCGCCGCCCGCGCGCACGGTCTGCTCGCGGCACCATACGTCTCGGCCGTCGAAGTGATCTGCTAGACTGGGCGCCTATGCGAGTACAAGCGACATCGCGCGTGTCTGCGCTGAAAAATATTGCCACGCGCCTGCGCATCGATTGCGTCAAGGCCACGAGCGAAGCGGGCAGCGGTCATCCGACCTCGTGCATGTCCGCCGCTGAGATCGTCGCGGCGCTCTTCTTTTCCGAAATGCGCTTCGACTCACGAGACCCGCAGAACCCGGACAACGATCGCTTCGTGCTCTCGAAGGGACACGCAGCGCCAATCCTGTACGCGGCATGGGCCGAAGTCGGCTTCTTCCCACGTGAGGAGCTGCTCAAGCTTCGACGCATCGACTCGGATCTCGAGGGTCACCCCACACCCCGCCTGCCATTCGTGGACGTCGCGACCGGCTCGCTCGGCCAGGGGCTTGCCGCAGGCGTGGGAATGGCGCTCAACGCGCGGCGGATTGAAGCAGCTTACCGGACCTACGTTCTGACCGGCGACGGCGAGATCGCCGAGGGCTCCGTGTGGGAGGCGGCCAACCTCGGCGAGCGCTATCACCTCGATTCACTGTGCGCCATCGCCGATGTGAACGCGCTCGGCCAGAGCGGTCCGACCATGTGGCAGCACGAGATGGATACCCTGGCTCGCCGCTGGAGCGCGTTCGGCTGGCACACGATCGTCATCGACGGACACGACGTGCAGGCCGTGCTCGACGCCTTCGATGAAGCGCGCAGCACGAAGAATCGGCCGACGATCGTCCTGGCGCGCACGATCAAAGGCAAGGGCGTCTCGTTTGTCGAGGGCAAGAACGGCTGGCACGGCAAGCCGTTCAAGAAAGGCGACGAAGAGCAGCGCGCGCTCGCGGAGCTCGAAAAGCAGTTCGTGGCCGAAGACGAACCGGCCCCCTCGCCCGAGCCGCCACCGCGTCGGGCCTCGCGCTCCGAGCCACAGCCGGCCGTGCTTGATCCGCCTGGCTACAAGCTCGGCGACATGGTGGCGACGCGCGAAGCGTTCGGCGAGGCGATTGCGAAGCTGGGCCAGAAGGACCCCCGCATCGTTGCGCTCGACGGGGACGTGAAGAACTCCACGTTCAGCGAGAAGTTCGAGCAGCGCGTCGGCAACGATCGCTTCTACCAGAGCTACATCGCCGAGCAGGCGATGATCGGCATGGCGATGGGTCTCGCCAGCCGCGGCGCGATTCCGTTTCCCTCCACCTTCGCGTGCTTCCTCTCCCGTGCCTACGATTTCATCCGGATGGCCGCGATCAGCCACGTGAATATCAAGATGGCTGGCTCACATGCGGGCGTTTCGATTGGCGAAGACGGTCCGTCGCAGATGGCGCTCGAAGACCTCGCCATGATGCGCGCGGAGCCCAACATCACCGTGCTCTATCCGTGCGACGCCGTCAGCACCGAGCGGCTCGTCGTGCAGATGGCGTATCGTCCGGGGCCGGCCTACATCCGCACGTCGCGGCCGAAGACGCCGGTCATCTACGGGCCGGACGAGACGTTCGAGATTGGGAGCCTGAAAGTCCTGCGACAGAGCACGGACGATGTCGCGACGGTTGTGGGCGCGGGTATCACGGTGTTCGAGGCGCTGAAGGCCTACGACGAGCTCAAGGCGACGGGCATCTCGATCCGCGTGATCGATCTTTATTCGCTCCAGCCCATCGATTCGGTAATGCTCGTGCACTGCGCGCGGGAAACCAGGGGCCGGCTCATCACGGTTGAGGATCATTACGCCGGCGGCGGCGTCGGCGACGCGGTCAGCGGCGCGGTCGCGTCGGCGGGATTGACCGTCGAACGCCTGGCCGTTCGCGAGATTCCACGCAGCGGCAAGCCCGAGGAGTTGGTCGACCGCTACGGCATTTCCGCGAAATCTATCGTCAGGGCCGTTCGGACATAGCCCAATCTCATCGCCGCGGCTTACAATGGCCCGGCTGATGATTCGTGCCTTCCCGGGCGGTCGCCTGCAGGCGGCCGCCGCGCTTGCCGCTATCTTCCTGCTGACGCCGCTCCTTGCGGGCCAGCCCGGGGCCCCCACCGCGCGTAGTTTGCGCAGTGGGGTGGAGACCGGGGTCCCCATCGCGCGTGGTTTGCGCGGTGGGGTGGAGCCCGGGGTCCCCACCGCGCCACCCGCCGCGCGTGGTGTGCGCGCTGGCGTAGAGACATCCTCGACGGGCGTCGCCGGCCTGCGCGAGCCCGCCTGGTCGCCTGACGGGAAGCGGCTCGCCGTCGTGTTCCTGGATCGCCTCTGGACGGTGGCACAGGACGGCGGCGATGCAAGGGCCGTGATTGCCGATGGGTCGAGCGAACAGCGCGAGCCGGCGTGGTCGCCGGACGGCCGCCGGATCGCGTTTGCCATGGACACCGGCAATGGCTTCGACTTGTATACCGCGTCGGCAACCGGTTCCGGCAGGCGTCCCGCCGAACCCGAACGCGTCACGACGCTGGCCGGGGACGAGCGATGGCCGTCGTGGACGCCGGACGGTCGCCTCGTATTCGCGCATCGAGCGGCGGATAGCGTGCAGTGGGATCTCTGGGTGGTCGAACCGGCCGGCAATGCCTGGGGTACCCCGATTCGCCTGACCGATACCGCGGATCAGGAGATGCAGCCGCGCGTGTCGCCCGAGGGGCTGCGCGTTGCCTTTGCGTCGGATCGCGACAGTGACGAGGGTGATTTCGACATCTGGATGATGCCGCTGCCGGACAAAGGCGTCATGCCGGTGGTCCACCCGCAACGGATGGATGGCCGTTGGAGGCCCACGCGGGTGGTGAACGCGCGGGGACTCGATGGCTATCCTGCCTGGTCACCGAATGGGAAGCGTCTCGCCTATTACGGCGTGCGCGATGGCGTTGCGGCGACGTGGGTCGCCACAATCGATCCGCTTCCGATCAATCTCGTGACAAACGGCAGGGCGCCGAGGGAGCGGCAGTCCTTGCCGGCGGTGATTGCGTCACACCATGCCGGCACGCTGGCGTGGTCCCCAGACGGACGGACACTCGCCATCGGAGAGCTGCCGGAACCGGAGCCGGTCTACAACGGCAACCCGCATCGCGACCGCGGCGATCCGCCGCCTGTCTTCGGAGTCGGTCGCGCGTATCAGTTGTGGACCGTGCCGGCCCCGCGCGAGATCGACGAGGGCGGACGCACGGTAGCGGTCAACACGCCGACGCTCGCGCTCTCGCAGACCTTCGATCGTGTCTGGTCGACGCTCAAGCGGCTCTACTACGACACAGGCGAGCAGGCGGCCGTCTGGGAGGCGCTCCGCGAAAAATACCGTCCACACGCCGAGCAGGCCCGCAGCGAGAACGCGCTCGAAGATGTCGTGGACCGGCTGATTGCGGAACAGCCGCTCATCAAGCCGGCCGTCGTGTCGTCGCGCGCGGTGGTCGTGTCGGGACATCCTTTGGCGTCGGAGGCTGGCCGCCTCGCGCTCGCCAGCGGCGGCAATGTTGTCGACGCGGCCATTGCCGTCTCGTTCGCCCTCGGCGTCGTCGAACCGGAGGCCTCGGGCCTCGGCGGCGACGGACAGGCGGTTTTGTATCTGAAGGGAATGCCCGAGCCGACGGTCGTTGAATACAAAGACCAGACGCCGATGCGCGCGACGCTCGAGAACTCGCGGATCTTCCGCGACGGCGTGCTCGTCGGCGACGGCCCGGCGGCGGCCAATATCCCGGGCGTCGTCGCGGGGCTGGATTACCTCTACACGCATTACGGCAGCGGCCGCGTCTCATGGGCTGATCTCGTCGAGCCGGCCATTCGATATGCCGAGCAGGGCTACATTCTGGACTCGTCGCTTCCCTCGAGCATCGCCGAGGGCCGGCAGTTTCTCGAGAAATACCCGGAGTCGGCGCGCATCTTTCTGCCGAACGGCCGCGTGCCGAAGCCTGGCGATCGCTTCATCAACCGGGATTACGGCGCCACGCTGCGCGTGATCGCCCGCGAAGGCGCGGAGACGTTCTACAAAGGCGCCATCGCACGCCGGATTGCTGCCGACATGGAGGCGAGCGGCGGCATCATGACCTACGAGGATCTCGCGCAGTATCACGCGGTCGAGCGCCGGCCGGTGACGGGACGCTACCGCAGTCACGTGCTGTACACGGGTGGTCCGCCGGTGCAGTCGGGTGTGGCGCTGCTCGAGACGTTGCAGATTCTCGATAACTACAAGGCCAGGCCGGGCGCAACGCCTGCAACCGACGCCGAGTACTGGCACTACCTGATCGAGTCGTGGAAGGCGCGCGATCCGATCCGGCGCATCGCGGATCCGGGACTGTGGAAGGTGGATTACGAGGCTCACCTGCGGTCGTCTCACGCGGAGTTCCTCTTTCGCCGGATCGACCCCGGCCGGGCGATGAAATATCTCGAAGACGACCGCGAGCCGCGCATCGGCCCCGGCGGCGAGCGGATCGGCCGTGGCACGTCCGGCTTTGCCGTGGCCGACGCCGACGGCAACATGATTGCCGTGACGCAGACGCTGAGCACGTGGGGTGGAACGTTTTACGTCTCGCGCGGGCTCGGCTTCCTGTACAACAACCACCTGCGGTCGAACCGGACGCAGCGCGGCTCGTTCGGACAACTCCTGCCGCGCATGCGATCGAACACGGCCAGTGTGCCGACGCTTGTCTTCCGCGAGGAGGGCGGCGAGCGACTGCCGCGGCTCGCGGTCGGTGTCGCCGGCAACGCCTGGATTCCGGCATCCGCGTACTCCATCATCACGGCTGTCATCGACGGGGGCTTGCCCATGCAGCGCGCGATCGAAGCGCCGCGATTTCTCGTCGGCTACGATCCCGGCGATCCGCTCGGGACGACCGGCCGCATCGAGATCGAGGATCGGTTCCCGCGGACGATCATCGAAGATCTCCGCGCGCGCGGGCATCTTTTCCAGAAGATCGGACGGAAGGGCGAGGTCCGCTACGGCTACGCGTCCGCGGTGCTCGTTGATGTCGCCAACAAACGAGTCGAAGGTGGCTCCGAGCCGCGCCGCTCCCACATGGCCGTGGCGTTCGAAGGCGGTCTGTCGCTGACGCAACAGCAGCAGCCATAGGATTCCGTTACCCATTCCGTGACGTAGGCCGCATCGCGTACCTACGCCGCATCGCGTACGTAGGCCGCATCTTTAGATGCGGCCTACGTACGTCCCATGGGAAACGCCGGATCCTGCCGCACCTGCCCCGCCTGCCACAGGTGCCGTCGTTCGTGCGCGCAGACGATCGCGAATCCGGTGCCGAGTGCGATGCGCACCAAGCGCGACCCCGGATGTGCGACGCGCGCACGAGACAAGTCGAGGCCGTTCGCCTGGCGAAGGCGATCGACGTATTGGATCTGGTATGCGCGAAAGGCGGCCAATGTCTCCTGGCGTCCACGTTCCGGGGGAGGGAGGAATGCCTTCGGGGTTTTCAACCGGATGCGCGGAGGTGACTCGACGAGGCCGAGCAGTGCGCGGGTCAACAGCGAGTACGTAAACGGACCCTCGCCGTACAGCCCGCGGCGGATCGCTTCGTCAATGCCTTCGTCCAGGGCCGGGAGGTACAGCCGCGCCGTCACGTTGAGATGTTCGATGCACTGTGCGATTGACCAGCGACCCTCAGCGGGACGCCAGTTGAACTGATCGTGGGTGAGCGTGCCCGCGAGAGCATCGGCGTCTGCCGAGATCTGCTCGAACTGGCGCCGGAAGGCGTCAAGATCCGGTGCAAGCGAGAAGGACTTGTGCAAGGCTTACTTACGACGCTCCGACAGGTTCGCCGAGAGGTTCGGCGTGGAGCAGCGCCGAAAACAGCCCCTGCACCAGGTCGATGTCGTCGGCCAGCAGATCGAACAGTTCACGACCGTCGATGCGCAGGGCGGTGCCTGCCTTCGAGACGCGCACGGTGGCGCCCGCCGGAATGGCGGCCAGCGTCTCGTAGATGCCGATCGAATCGCCCGCGCGGGCGATCGTCGGCGGCTCGCCTCGCGCGTCGATCACGAGCTCTCCGCTCAGGACACCGTAGATTGCCGCGACATCGTTCTCGCCACATAGAACGGCGCCCTCGACGAGCGGCACTTCACGCGAGATGTCGGCCAGCCGCAGCAGCTGCTCTCCCGTCGCGCGCGCCAGCAGCGGACTGGTCTGCAGCAGCAGCACCCGCTCGATGGGCCGCAGGCCGTCGGCTGCCAGAGCTGCGATCTCGTTCGAGATACGGCCGCGAACGACGCGGCGCCAGGTGCTCCCGAAGCGGGTGTCGAGGAGCAGCTTGAACAGCCCGTTCGCCAGCTCGATGTTGTCGGAGAGGAGCGTCAGGAACTCCTCACGCGTGAGCGAGAGCGAGATCGCGACCTCGACGGCGCGGACCGTCGATCGCGCCGGAGTGCCTTCGAGTATTTCCTCGAACGCCAGCACGGTCGGCGCGCGTCGTCGAGACGGCTGCCCTTCACCGTTGTCCTCGTCCACCTCGCCGTCGATCAGGAAGTGCAGGGAGTCGGGCGGCGAGCCTGCCTGGTAGAACGCGCGCCCCGGCTCGTGGCGCACCTGCCGGCCGGTACCCGCGACTCGGAAGAGCTCGTCGACCGATACGTAGTCGAAGAGCGGAATGCTCCGCAGGCGGTCGGCGAGCTCCACCGATGGAAGCGGCTCCAGCCAGCGCGCACGCCGTTCCTCGGCGGCCATCTGGCGTGCCGCCAGTGCCCATGACGCAGCTTCGAACACGTACCAGTCGTGCACGTCACGGTGCGCCAGCACGTGCTCGATGTCGTCGGCGAGTTTCCAGATCCCCCGCTCGGCGGTCATGTGGATCGCCGCTGCGGCGACGATCTGGGCATCGTCGTGAATGAGCTGGGCAAGCGTGTCCTCCGCGTCACGCCGGCGCGTGCGGAATAGAGTGTTCGCCCGTTTCACGCGCTCGTCGGCCGGCATGTCCTCGATGATCAGCATGACGCGCTTGCGTATGGCTCCCTCGAGAATGTTGTCCAGATACTCGGCCGCACTCGCGCGGGCGCGGGCATCCCCGTGCTCGATGGCAAATCGCGCCGCGTCGATGTCGGCGGGCGGGTACACAAGGCCGAGCAGATGGAAGATCCGGGCTCGTGATCGCCCTTGCTTTTCCTCGAGCGCGCGGCCGAGCAGCGCGCGCCGTGGAAAGGAGCCGGCCACGAACAGGTTGTAGTGAAGCGTCAGCGCGTTGAAGTATCGGAGCGATTCGGACTGGATCATCGCTTCGATCGGCTGTCGCGCAATGGCCAGGTCGGGTCGCTCGCGATGCAGGCGGTCGAGCGCCACCACCGCTTTGTAACGCAGGAACCCATCGCGATCGTCGAGCGCCTTGACAAGGGTGTCGACCGTAGCAACCGATGGGATGCGCGCGAGCGTGGCGGGCACATGCCGGCGCACCCACAGGTCCTCGTCCTGATCGCCCAGAAAATACGCGAGCGGCTCGACGACCGCATCGCCGTAGCCGACGAGGACGGCACGCGCATCGGCTTTGAGCAGGCGATTGCGCAACAGCGACACGAGCCGCGCGACGAACAGGAAGCTGTCCGGCCCCAGGCGCCCGGCGCTCCGTATGGCGGAGCGCGCCACTTCGAGGTTGGCGTCGTCCATCAGCGGCACGAGGAGATCGCGGAAGCGCGGGTTGGCGATGTGCGCGAGCGCGCGCGCCACCTCGCGCCGCGCCGGCGCCGCGGTATCGCGCGCGTTTCTGCTCAACCGCTGAAGCGTTGCGTAAGCGGTCTGCACATCTGTTTCATCCGGGCTGGCGGCCAGCGAGACCGCGGCGGTCACCGCAATGCGCGGATTCGGATCCTCCAGGTACGGCCGCATCAGGCCGACCGCCTCCCTGCCGCGGATTGCCGCAATGGCACGCACCGCTCCCGCGCGGACGGCGGCGTCCTCGTCGGCCAGCAGCCGCTCGATCGCAGGCAGCCACTGCTCGGCCAGCCCCGGCCGGATCGACTGGAGCGCCCTGAGCGTGCGCGCGCGAACCACGGGAGACGTGTGGTACAGGAGCAACGGTGTGATCAGGTTCCGCTTTTCGAGCGATTCCAGCAGGTCCATGGCATAGATGACGCGCCGTTCGTCGGGATGGGCCAGCTCTTCGACGAGCGTCTCGATCGTCTGCAGGTCCGCCTGCGTGCTGCGGATGTCAGCCGGCGCGACCTCGCGATGCTCGATGCTGCGGCGGAACGTGGCCAGATACTCGCGACGGGCCCGAAGGGCCATGACGATCCAGATCGCCATCAGCGTCAGGCTCGCGATGCTGAGGCGCTGCCAGTCGAGGCTCAGACCCCACGGCTTGATGAGCACCAGGATCAGCAGCGCGCCCATCGCCTTCGCAAACCGGTCCATGGTCACGTCGACGAACGGCTTCGCGCGGTATTTGATGCTGGCCGGCAGTGGCAGGAACAGGATCTCCCGCGTGGTTTTGTCAACCGTGTAGCGAAGCGATGTGTCGAGCACGCGGGCCAGCGCTGGGGCCCAGAGCGCGCCGTTGAACAACATCACGAGGCCGGTGGCGCCGAGGCTCACCGGCAGAATCATCAACGCGAAGCCGAGACCGAGCAGCCGGTGGATGCGGCTCGTCAGGCCGACCTGAATCACGAAGCCGATCAGCGACAGGTAGACGGTGACCTGTGCGAGGAAGGCGGTGATATTGTCGGTCTGGCCCGCGCCGAGGCGGGATTCGGCGGCCATGTTGAGCTGCTGCTCGATGATCGCCGCGCCCATCGCCGCGCACGCGATGACGATTGCGATGATCTGCAGGTGCTTCGACTCGCGGAGCATCCGGATCGCCTCGCCGCCGCTGACGCCCTCTTCCTCCGCGCCCACCGTGGACGCTCCCGCAGACGACTCCCGCCGGACGATGGCGACCACGAGCAGCAGGCACACGATCATGATGGCCGCGCTCACGAGGAGCAGGTTCACTGTGCCGACTTCTTTGACGACAAAGGCCGTGATGGCGGCGCCGGTCGCCCCGCCCAGGCTGGCGCCGCCGCCGATGAAGCCGAACAGCCGCTTGGCTTGACGCGGATCGTAGATGTCGTTCGCGAGCGTCCAGAACTGGCTGATCAGGAGGATGCCGAGGATCAGACCGAGCACGTAAAAGCCGACCGACGGCCAGTCCTGGCCGCTCTGGAACAACACCCAGAACGCGAGAATGAGCACGACGCAACCGGCTTGCGTCACCGGAATCGCCCAGCGCCGCGGCACGAAGCCGATCGCGCGGCTGTAGCCCTGCATGATGAAGCCGATCAGAATTCCTGCGACGAGCTGTACCCACGGCAGATTGTCCGCGCCCAGGTCGGAGATGAACTTCGACCGCGTGATCGGCTTGAGGATGTTGTACGCCGTCATGGCGAGGAAGGAGTACGCGAACATGAACGCCGTCGTGGTGCTCTCGCCTTCTCTCAACTGCACCACGGGCGCGAGCAGACGCCGTATCAGCGGAGTAGACATGGATGGACTACTGGGCCGTTTCAACCGATTGAGTCGTAGCCACAACACCCGTCCCATCGCGAACCAGTGACCGCGACAACCGAGAGCGGCCGCCACCGGCTTGGAAGAAATGCTCCACGAGCGCCTTCATTGTAGACTTTTCGCCGATGATCCGGTTCGTCGAGCGGCTGCTCCGCCTGCATCCTGGTGAAGGGCGCCGCGGCCTGCTCCTCTTCACGTACCTTTTTCTGGTCATTGCAAGCTTCGTCGCCAGCAAGGCTGTGCGGGATGCGCTCTTCCTCGAGCGCTACCGGGCCGTCCAGTTGCCGTATGTCGACATGGCAATCGGCCTGCTCGTCGGCCTGGTTGTTTCGATCTATCTGCGAATCGGGCGTCGCGTTGCATTGCACACGCTTCAGGCCGGCAGCCTCGTGCTGCTGTCTGCCACGGCGCTGGCGTTCTGGTGGCTGAGCGTGACGCGCAGCGGCGGCTGGCTCTTTCCCGTGATTTACGTCTGGGTCGGCATGTTCGGCGTGCTGGCGCCGGCGCAGGTCTGGACGCTCGCGAACTACGTCTTCACTACCCGCGCGGCCAAGCGTGTCTTTGGCCTGATTGGCAGCGGCGCGATCGTTGGCTGGATTGTGGGTGGGCTGCTCACCGAGCGCAGCGCCCGGCAGTTGGGCACCGAGAACATCCTCTTGGTCGTTGCGGGCGTGTTGATGGTGTCCGCCGTTCTCGTCGTCCTCGTCTGGCGCGAGCGTCCGACCGGCATCGAGGAACCCGAGCTCGAAGCGGGGCGGCACGGCGGCCTGCGAGACAGCCTCGTTCTCGTCTGGTCATCGCCTTACCTCCGTTCGATTGCCTGCCTCGTGTTCGTGTCCTCGCTCGTGACGACCGTCGCAGGTTGGCAGTTCAAAGCTGTGGCCAAGGCGCACATTCCGGAGACCGATGCGCTCGCGGCGTTCTTCGGCACGTTCAATTTCTATGCGGGTCTGCTGTCGCTTGGTGCGCAGTTGCTGCTGACCACACGGCTGTTGCGGACCTTCGGTATCGGCTTTGGCTTGTTCATCGTGCCGACGCTGCTGGCCGCGAGCACGGTCAGCCTCCTGATCGCCGGCAGCCTGGCGGCCGCCGTGTTCCTCAAGGGAAGCGATCAGGTCGTGCGGTACTCACTCGACAAGGCGACGGTGGAGCTCCTGTATCTTCCGGTGCCCGCGTCGCAGACGTTTCAGATCAAGTCGTTCATCGACACCGTCGTCTGGCGTACGGGTGACGGCCTTGCCGGGGTGATCGTCCTCGTATGCGCTGGATGGGTCGGGCTGTCGGCGGCGCAGGTCGGGTCGGTGAACATCGTGTTGATCGGCGTCTGGATGGCGGTGGCGTTCGTCGCGCGCCGGCAGTACGTGCAGAACCTGACGATAAGCCTGCGCGATTACCGGATCGACACCGAGCGCGCCGCGGCGCCGGTGCTCGACCGCACCAGTGTGGACATCGTCGCGCGGAGCCTGGCGAGTGACGATGCGGGTGAGATCCTCTATGCGCTCGGCGTGTTCGAAGCGGACCACGCCAAGGTCGTTCATCCAGCCGTGCGCGGCCTGCTGACACACGCCTCGCCCGACATTCGGATGCGGGCTGTAAGGCTGCTCGCATCGGCGGGCGACCTGTCCGTCATGCCGACCGTGGAACGGCTTCTCTACGACAGGCATCTCGAGGTCCGTACCGAGGCGCTCCTGTACCTGACGCAACACGCAACGATCGACCCGCTGGATCGCATCGATCGATTGGGGGAGTTTGCCGACTATTCCATTCGAGCGGCGACGGTGGCCTTTCTGGCCCGCCCGGGCAAGGCACAGAACGTCGATGCGGCTCAACTGATCCTCGACGGCATGGTGCGGGACGATGGTGATGACGGTCGGCGGACCCGCATCGAGGCTGCGCGCCTGCTGACGTGGCTGCCCGACATCTTCGAGTCGCCGCTCCGGCGGCTGCTGCACGATTCTGATCCAGAAGTCGCGCGTCATGCCGTGGTCGCCGTCGGCGTGCTGCGGAAGCGCAGGCTCGTGCCGGAGGTCCTCGATCTGCTGCGGGAGCCGCTCATCGTCCCCGACGGCATCGATGCGCTGGCGCGCTTTGGCGACGCCATCGTCGGCACGGTGCGCGACTTCTTCGTCGACCCCGCCGTGCCGCGGGAGATTCGCCGCGAGCTTCCGGAGCTGCTGCTTCGAATCAGTACAGCCAATGCGCGTTTCGTGCTGATGGAGAACCTCACGGAACCCGACACGAAGATCCGGTTCCGGATCATCCGCGCTCTCAACAAGCTTGCCCGGCTCGCTCCGCTGCGCGTCGAGGAGAAGCTCGTCGATGTCGTCCTTCACGCCGAGATCCTTGGATTGTACCGATCGCACCAGGTGCTTGGCGCGGTCGCGCGTCATGCTGTCGCACCCGAGATGATCGAGCCAGCCGTGCGCGACGCGATCGAGCACGAGACCGAGCGCATTTTCCGTCTGCTCCAGGTGCGCTATCCCGGCATCGACATGCACAGCGCGTATGTCGGCCTGCGGTCCGGCAACCTGGTGGTTCACGACAACGCGTTGGAGTTCGTCGAAACAGTGCTCAGCCCTCAGCTTCGCGAGCTGCTCGTGCCGCTGCTCGACCGCGAGGTGACGATCGACGAGCGGGTGCGGGTGGCGGATGCGGTGATTGGTGTGCCAGTCGCGACTCTGGCGGAAGCGGCGCGGATCCTGGCCTGCACGGACGACTCATGGCTGCAAGCGTGCGCCGCGTATGTGATAGGCCAGGCCGGCCTCGCGGGCTTCACCCCGCAGCTTGACGCATGGATCGCCGATCCAGATCCCCTGCTGCGTGAGGCTGCGAGGGAAGCGAGGACGCGGCTCGAGGCGCGCGCTCACCTGTAGCCCGTTATGCGGCTCCCAACGCGAATTTTGTACTCGTTGTGGCCCGCATAACGGGCTAAGGAGCCTGATCGAAATTGAATGGTCAACTTGCGTCGCTCATCCAACGCAGAGCAGGCGGAGGTCACCGAGACGTTTCCACGCAGAGAACGCGGAGCCGCGGAGGCGCGCGGAGACCGGCCACCACTCCGCCGCC
>DASYQV010000004.1:0-9452 GCA_036005125.1 Vicinamibacterales bacterium | reverse complement strand
TATTTTGTGAGCAGCACAGGGCTTCAGTCCCGCGTCCCGTGAAATGTTGGATTAGGGCCTCGTGAACGCGACGCCTTCCTTGAGGATCTTTTCGAAGCGCTCCGGCTCCAGATTGTTCTCGGCGCACACGTACTCGCGCAGACGGGTTCCTTCGCGCAGCATCAGGTTCGTATGGATCGTCCAGGGCTCGGTGAACACCGTGGGGTCGTCCATCGTCACGTCGTAGTTGATCTGATCCTTGTCGACACGCGTATAGCGCTCCGTGACGTGCAACGCCTCCGAATGAAACGTCCCGGTACCGGTCAACCAGGTCCTGTCATTGAAGCCGATCACGTCCACGACCAGCGTATCGCCTTCCCACCTGCCGACCGAGTCGCCCATGTAGGTCGGCACCACGTCGTCGGGATGTTCGCCCTTGAACGGAATCACGCGGAACACGCTCATGTACTCGTAGAGAATGATGATCTGCGTCGCGGTCTGCACGATCTGAATCGGAAAGAGACCGACGATTGAGAGTCGCGGCACGCCGGCCGGAAGGCACAGACCCAGGGGATCGTCGATGCCTCGCTTCTTGAACGATTCGAAGACCCTGGCGGCGGCCCAGGGTTGATACGGCGCCGGATCCTTGATTACCTGCTGGGAAGGCGGCAGAGGCGGGGCCGAAGGATCAGCGCCGGTTCCTCCGACACCGAGCCCGGAATTGGCTTCCTCCCATGTTCCGCGCAGATTCGTGCCACCCTGCCAGACTCCTGTGAGATCCGGCTTGCCGTCGGCCGCACGCGGGACCGCGCTCTGTGGCGAGGACTTCGCCTGTTCATCGGACGTGGTTCCAGGCGCCGTGCACGCCGAACATAACGCGGTCGCCACGACCGCTGCGACGAAACCGTTCCGCGTCACCGGACCCTCACGGCCGGAGCGCTGCCGCCATCGCCGGTCCCGGCTGGGGGCCCGTAGAACAGCTTCTTCCCGTCTGCCAATGTGACCTGTCTTGCATGCGCTGACTTCGAGCCGTCTCTGGCCAGCCAGCCGAACACCGTCACGGTATCGCCCACCTTCATGCTGACGTCCTTCTTCCAGCCCGTGCGGTAAAGGGCGTTGACCGTATATCCCTGGAAGCTCCAATTGGAGACGCGCCCTTGCTCGTCCTTGACGTCGACGTAGAAATGGCTGTGCGGGTTGGTCCATTCGATTTTCGTCACCACGCCGGTCAGCGTGATCGGTTTGCTGCCGTCGAACTCGGCACCAAACGAATGATGGGCATAGACGGGAATCGTGCACCCACACAACGCCGTGGCGAGGGTCCAGATGCCAACTCTCTGTCGCAACATCGCTTCACCTTGGGTCCACCTTCATAGCTTCCTCGCCACGCGGTAGAGTTTTGATGCCGTACGGATGATGACGCTGCCGTTGGCAACCGCCGGCGTCGCCAGCGTTATCTCATTCAGAGAGTTCTTGCCGAGCAGTTTGAACTCCGGTCCGGCCTGCATGACATATGTGTCTCCATCTTCGCTGATTGCGAAGATCTTGCCGTTGTACGCCCAGGGTGACGCGGTAAACGCGGTCGCATCCATCGTCACGCGCTGGCGGCGGTAGATTTCCTTCCCGGTTTTCGCGTCGTGGCAGCTCAGGAGGCCGCGGTCGAACAGTGTGTAGTAGTAATCGCCGTATACGAGCGCCGACGTCGCATAAGTGCCGAGCGTGGGGTTCGACCAGACGATGTGGGAATTGCTGGTCTCGTTGGGCTTGAGGGAGATGTCGCCGGACGCACCCGGACGAACCACGTAGACGGATCTCACGGCATCGAGCGGATAGCCTGAAGCGAGATAGAGGAGCCCACCGTTCGCAAATGGTGTCGGCACGTCGAAGCCCGTCAGTCCCCCTGAAAGCTCCCAGAGTACCTTGCCGTCGGCACCGTACGATCGAATCCTCTTGCTGCCTTTCGTGACGATTTCGACGCGCTGTGGATGCTCCCATACAAATGGCGTCGCGAAGTTGCTCTTTTCATCGCGGTCCACACGCCAGACCTGGGTGCCCGTCCGGGCATCGTAGGCCGCGATGAACGATTGCACCTCATTGTCGTTCACGATGTACACGCGGTCCTTGTGGATGATCGGCGACGCGGCCCCGCCCATCGACGATTTCAGCGCATCCATCGGCTTCGACCAGACCGGCTTGCCGTTCATGTCGAAGACGAAGAGACCGAGACTGCTGAAGTACGCGTACACGCGCTCGCCGTCGGTGACCGGCGTCTCGGTCGCATAGCTGTTCTTCGTGTGTCGCGAGTGGGGCGGGATCAGCTGCTGGATCTGCCGTTCCCACCGAATCGCGCCGGTCGTGAAATCAACGTCATAGAGCATCCACCGGTGCGCGTCGGTCGGGGTCCACTGGTCGGGGCCCATCGTACCGCCGAGTGCCCGCGCGATCAGACGACCGGGCCCGAATTCCACACCATCTGCCGCCTTGAGCAGTGATTCTCCCTTCGCGTTGATCGCGGTTGTCACGAACACGTGGTCGCCCCAGACGACGGGCGAGCTCCAGCCGACGCCCGGCAGATCAACCTTCCACACGATGTTCTGGTCGGACCCGTTCCGGTCGGACCCCCACGTATCGGGCAGCGCCGGATCGTCGGTGGCGACGCCCGCGCGGAGGCCGCGGAACTGAGGCCAGTTCTCGGCGTGGAGCAGCGCAGATGCTGCGCCGACAATCACAACGGCGAGAAGGAGACGTTTCATACCTTTTCCTCGCTGCGTGCCGACATCAGGCGGATCGTGCGCCAAGGACGATACTTCAGTTTCAGGCACGCCGACAAACGAATTGACTTCATCGGGGGCGACGGTCGACACTTCGCACCAGCAGACACTTCGGCCGCGATGCCGGAAGAGATGATCGCGAACCTCAAGACGACCCGGACCACGCGCAGGTGTATTTCATCAAACCGTCAGCCGGTCCGGACGGGAAGTCTACTGTGGGAACACCCGAACGTGTGTGGGCAAAACCTATATGCCCCGGTGACATTGATCCGTAGTCGGGAACAGCGATGAGGACCTCACTTTTGCGCGTTCGAGTCGGATTTCTCGTCGCCGCTGCCCTTGGGCTGGCGATCACTCAGGCGACGCATGTCGTCGCGTCGGACCCGGGCACAGGCGACTGGCCGATGTGGGGCGGCACTCCCGATAGAAACATGGTGTCGTCGATGAAAGGCCTGCCGACCGAGTGGGACATCAAGACGAAGAAAAACGTGAGGTGGGTGGCGTCGCTCGGATCGCAAAGCTACGGCAACCCGGTGGTGGCCGGCGGCATGGTGTTCGTCGGGACGAACAATGAAGGGATGCGCGATCCGAAACAGGGCGGCGACCGCGGCGTGCTGATGGCGTTCCGCGAATCGGACGGCGAATTCATGTGGCAGCAGACACATGCCAAGCTCGAATCGGGCCGTGCGAACGACTGGCCGTTTCAGGGAGTGGCCAGCTCACCACTCGTCGAGGGCGAGCGGCTCTACTATGTGAGCAACCGCGGCGTGTTGTGGTGCCTCGATATCAGGGGCTTCCATGACGGCGAGAATGACGGCCCGTTCAGGGACGAGAAGCTGACGGGACCGAACGACGCCGACGTCATCTGGTCGTTCGACATGATGAAGGAAGTCGGCACGTTCCCGCACAACCTCGCGAACTCGTCGCCGGTCGTCTGGGGCGATCTGATTTTCGTGAGTACGTCGAACGGCCAGGATGAAACCCACGTCAGCATCCCGTCGCCCAAGGCGCCGGCGATCATCGCGGTCAACAAGACAACCGGAAAGCTGGTGTGGGCGGACAATTCGGTCGAGGATCGGATTCTGCACGGGCAGTGGTCGACGCCCGCGGTCGCCAGGATTCGGAGCGACGTTGAACAGGACGACGGCAGGCTCCTGTCGACGGTCGTCGCGCAAGTGGTGTCGGCGCAGGGCGATGGCTGGGTCCGCGGATACGAGGCGACGACCGGGAAGAAATTGTGGGAGTTCGATACGAACCCGAAGGCAGCGGTCTGGCCGCGGACGCGCAACGAGCTGATCTCGACGCCGGTCGTTTATCGGGATCGCGTCTATGTGGCCAATGGGCAGGACCCGGAGCATGGCGAAGGTGTGGGGCACTTCTACGCGATCGATCCGAGCAAGCGCGGCGACATCACGCGAAACGGCCTGGTCTTCCACTTCAGCAAGATTCGGCGATCCATCTCAACGGCGGCGGTTGCGGACGGCCTGGCCTACATTCCTGACTTCAGCGGGTTTCTCCACTGTCTCGACTCGAGCACCGGGCAGGAGTACTGGGTCCACGACTTCACATCGGCGATCTGGGGATCGGCGCTCGTGGCCGACAGCAAGGTGTATCTCGGCACCGAGGACGGCGATATCGTCGTCATGCAGGCCGGCAAAGAGAAGAAAATCCTGGCGACGATGAATATGGGCAGCGCCGTGTATGCGACGCCGGTGCCGGCACACAACACGCTGTTCATCATGAATCGCAACCAGCTCTTCGCGATTGCGGCAAAGTAAGGGTCGGTACCATGCGCACAATTCTCGCGACGGCGGTGATCGCGTGGGCTACTGCGCAGGCCGTGTCGGCGCAGGAGCCGCAGCACATCCATGAGCTGGGCACGGTGACGTTCGCGGTCGCCTGCAATGCGGAAGCGCAGGCGCGGATGAACCGTGCCGTCGCCATGCTGCACTCGTTCTGGTTTCCCGAGGCGCGCAAGACATTCGAGTCGGTCGTCGAGGCAGATCAGGGCTGCGGCATCGCGTACTGGGGCGTCGCGATGTCCCACTTCGGCAACCCGATGGCCGGCGGCAGCACGACCGAGGGGCAGGCGGCGGGCTGGGCGGCGGCGCAGAAGGCGATGAGCATCGGCGGTCGGAGCGATCGCGACCGCGGCTACATCGATGCGGCGGCGGCGCTCTTCCGCGATCACCAGACGCTCAGCAACCGGACGCGGATGCTCAAGTACGAGGCCGCGATGAAGAGTATCGTCGACCGGTTCCCGAAGGATGTTGAAGCTCAGATCTTCCACGCGATCTTCCGCGTCGCCAACGCGCCGCCGACCGACCTGACCTTCAAACAGCAGAAGGAGGCCGCGCAGCTGCTCACGCGCCTCTACCGCCAACAGCCTAAGCACCCGGGGCTCGCCCATTACATCATTCATGCCTTCGATTCGCCGTCGCTCGCGCACCTCGCGGTCGACGCCGCCCGGCAGTACGCCGAGATCGCGCCGGCGGCACCCCACGCCTTGCACATGCCCTCGCACATCTTCACGCGCCTGGGCTATTGGGACGAATCCATCAGGACGAACCGCCGATCTGCCGATCTCGAGCCGACGCCCGGCGGCAAATCCCATCCGCTCGACTATATGGTCTACGCCTACCTGCAGCAGGCGCGCGACCAGGCGGCGCTCGCCGCGATCCAGGAGATTGGCGGCAGCATTGCGGGCGAGTACATCGCGGGGGCGCTCGGTTCCTACAACGCGCTGGCCATGCCGGCGCGGTACGCACTCGAACGCGACGACTGGAAGGCCGCCGCCGCGCTCAAGGTCACCACAGGTGCCGTGGCTCCCGAGGCGGCCGCCGTGACGCACTTTGCGAAAGGCCTCGGGGCGGCGCGCTCCGGCGACCTCGCGCTGGCGAAGCAGGAGGCCGACGCGCTCGCCAGAATCGCCGTCGACCTGACGGCGAAGAAGGATGCGTACTGGCCGATTGTGGTAGATGCGCAGCGACTGGCCGTTTCCGCCTGGATTGCGCACGCGGAGGGGCGGCGCACCGACGCGCTGCGACTGGCCCGCGAGGCGGCGGACAAGGAAGAGCGGGTCGAGAAGCATCCGGTAACGCCCGGCCCGCTCATCCCCGCGCGCGAGCTGCTCGGCGACATTCTGATGGCGCACGAGATGCCGGGCGAGGCGCTGGCCGCGTACGAGGCAACGCTCAAGCGGGAGCCGAATCGTGCGAGGACGCTCGTCGGCGCCGCGCGAGCCGCCAGGGCCGCCCTGAGGGTGGACGAGGCGAAGCGGTACTACCGCGCCGTGATCGACCTCATGGATTCTGCTTCGAAGCGGCCGGAGCTTCGAGAGGCGAGAACGTTCGTATCGTGAAGGTGTCGACACGCGCAGCATAACCCGGCACGAATCAAAGGGCTACTCGACCGATCGGATCGAGTTAGACATCCATAGATCCTTCCGTGGTGGTTAAACGACGTCGAGCGGCTAATATGACGTTCTGAATACCAGACGTGCAGGAGAGGGATGGAAGCTGCGCAAACGGGAATGATCGTCGGGGTGATGACGGTCACCCTCCTTATCGCATTGATCGCGGTGATCTCCGGCTGGCGTGTGCGATCGACCCGTGATTTCACCGTGGCGGGCCGGCGCGCAGGGTGGCCGGTCGTTTCCGGCATCATCGTCGGTGCGCTGGTTGGTGGGGCGTCCACCGTCGGGACTGCACAGGCAGCATTCGTGTACGGCTTGCCGGCCTGGTGGTACACACTTGGCGCCGGCACTGGCTGCGTGGTGCTGGCCACGCTGTTCGTCAAGCCGATGCGACGCAGCGGCGTGGAAACGCTGCCGCAGTATCTTGTGTGCACCTTCGGCAATCCTATCCGCCCGCTCGTCGCAGTTTCGGACAGCATCGGCATTTTCCTGACCATTCCCGGGCAGGCCGCATCGGCCATCACCTTGCTGACGGTGCTGCTGCACTGGTCGGCGGTGCCGGTGTTCGTCCTCGTCAGCGTGCTCGTGATCGCCTATGTGTTCATGGGCGGCGCAATCAGCGCCGGCGTGGCGGGCTTCGCCAAGCTGCTGATCTCCTTCGCCGCGCTGCTCGTGTTCGGGGCTGTGGCGCTGGCGATCGGCGGCGGTTTTTCCACCTTCCACGCGGCCCTGCCGGCGAACTATTTCGATCTGTTCGGCAACGGGTTCTGGAAGGATATCGGCAACGGGTTCGGCATCGTGTTCGGCGTGCTGACAACCCAGGTCTATGTGCAGGCGGTGCTGTCGGGGCGCGATGTGCGGCAATCCCGGATCGGCACCATCGTGGCCGGTGTCGGAACCACGCTGTTCGGGTTGGGCGGCGTCGCGGTTGGGATGTTCATGCGTATTCATGAACCGAACATTGCGCCGGCCCAGGCGTTGCCGCTGTTCGCGGCGCATTATTTCTCCCCCGTGCTCAGCGGGATCATGCTGGGGGCGATCCTGATCACGGTGATCACCTGTGCCGGCGGTCTGGCGCTGGGCATCGCCACGATGATCACGCGCGACCTGTATCAGCACTACATCCGCCCGCAGCTTTCCGATCGCGAAGGCATCCTGGTGGCGCGCACCACGATCGTGGTTATGGTGGTGCTGGGCGTGCTGATCGGCGGCACCGACGTGCTGAAGCTGATCATCAGCTACAGCTTTCTCGCCTTCGCCTTCCGTGCCGATTCCATGCTGATCCCGGTGATCGTAGCGGCGTTCGGACTGCGTCTGCGGCTGAACACCGCCGGCGCAGGTGTCGGCGCACTGGCGGGCGGCATGGTGACCAACATCGTCTGGAATCTGATGGTCTCCTCAGGCGGTACGGCCGTGTTCATCGGTTTGGCGGGGAGTGTGATCGGGCTGTTGCTGGGCCATGCAGTGTCACTGTCGATGGGCGGCAAGCTGATCGCGCGGCCAGGCGTCAACGAGGCTTTTACCGAAACCGGGAACGAGCCGCAGCGCGTGTATCGCTGGGAAGGTTGAAAAAGGGGAGAACGGTCGATGTACACAGCGAAGCCATCCGGTGAGATTTTAGGGTGTCGGATCGAAGGTCTGGATCTGTCGCAACCCTTCGGCGAGAAGGAGCTGGGATTCAGCCTGCACTGCTTGGCCGATTACGGCGTGGTGTGCTTTCCCGGACAGTCTCTCGATCCTGCCGCGCAGGTCGCGTTCAGCCGCATGTTCGGCGATCTGGAAGTGCATGTCTCCGGCGCGTTCCAGGAACCTGGCCATCCTGAGATGATGATCCTGTCGAACATGGTGGAGGACGGCAAGCCTGTTGGTCTGGCGGATGCCGGGCAGGATTGGCACACCGATATGTCCTTCAGCAAAACCATCGCCTTCGTGAACGTGCTGTACGCGTTGAAGGTGCCGTGTCGGGATGGGCGGCCTTTGGGCGCGACACGGTTCGCCAGTATGACAGCCGCTTACGATGGGCTGCCCGATGAAGTGAAGCAGCGTATCGAGGGGCGCACCGCCACCCACAATTTCGAGAAGTTCTGGGAAATGATGCGCCAGCGCGGCGGCGCCAGGACATCGCGCGCGCCGCTGACGGAAGAACAGAAGCGCCAGAAGCCGCCGGTTTCGCACCCGATGGTGATGGTGCATCCGATCTCCGGCCGCAGAATCCTGTATGCCAATCCTGGCTATGCCGTCAGTATCGACGGCATGGATAGGCAGGAAAGCGACGAACTGCTCGAATCCCTGTTCCAGCACCAGGTTCAGCCGCAATTCCAGTATGCGCACCGCTGGGCGGAAGGCGACGTGCTGGTCTGGGACAACCTGCAGACGCTGCACAATGCTGAAGCGGATTACCGGGCGGATGAACCCCGCTTGATCAAGCGTTGCCAGGCAATGGCGGATCAGGTGTTCAAGCCGGAATTCCGCCGTCTGGCGCAGACCTACGGCGAAGCACAGCTGCAAACCTCGTGACTGCGATTCTTTTTTGACTCACGAACGGGTTCCAGGAGCGAGCTGCTGACCGCGCACAGGGCGCCACCACGCTCCTGACGCTCAACCGCCCCGAGCAGATGAATGCGCCACGAAAAGCGCGGGGCTGATCGATTTTTCGGACTACGGCGCATGTGTCCACGTCGTGACCGTCTCGGCGGATTGGTGCACGAGTATACGCTCGCATCGGAGCGCTGATTTACGCACCCCACAGGCCATGAGAGGAAGAAACAGAGCGCGGTGGAGTTATTCGCGCGTGAGGCGACGGAGTGTTATTGTACCGCCGAATTCGATCCGAACGGGTCGAAACCTTCGCACCCGAGGAGGTTGTAATCGATGCTGCGATGCTGTCTGCCGCGCAATCCGAGGCTTCTCACCCTGCTATTGTTGCTGACCTTGTATGGTGTCGCCGTAAGCTTGGGCCCGACCGCTCAAACAGCTGCGAGCACCGCCGGACAAGGACGCAGCGCTCCCCAGACGATCACCGGAGGCGTTCGGTGGTCGGAAGATACCTCAAACGTGCGAGTGCTACGCCTCCGATTTTCGGCGGGTAGCCGCTCGAACTGGCATACTCATGCGGAGTGGGGCCAGCTGCTCATGATTGAAGAGGGTCGCGGCCGGCACCAGGTGCGGGGCGGACCCATACAGGAGATGCTCCCTGGGCAACCGTGGTTCACCGCGGCAGGGGTCGAGCACTGGCATGGTGCCGCCCCGGATCAGGAGGCACTTCAGTTGACAATTATGCGGGCGGG
>DASYQV010000003.1:0-15259 GCA_036005125.1 Vicinamibacterales bacterium | reverse complement strand
GACCTACGTATGCGACGGTGCCGCTCATGTGGACTGCAGCGATTCTCGCCGGCGGTCGGGCGCGACGGCCGGGCGGCCTCGACAAGAGCGCGCTTCCGGTCGGCGACCGGTCCGTTCTCGATCGCCAGCTGGGCATGCTACACACGCTGACGCCGCACATCCTGATCGTGGGCCACGATGACCGGCGATATCGGGAAGCTGGTGTCTCTGTGGTGGTGGATCGCATTGCAGGGGGATCGCTGGGCGGACTCTATACGGCGCTCATGGCGGCGCCGACGCAACAGATTATCGTGATGGCGTCACCGCCTCGAACCATTTGAAAAGCGTACCGCACTCCGGCGCCGAATCGCAATCCGAACCGGATCCAAAACTCAGCCATCACCGTTGACACGTCGCCGATGATCCTGCCCGTTCACGACCGCATCCGCGCACACATCGGCCGCGTGCTGAGAACGCTCTACAGCCTCGACCCGGAGTCGCTGCCCGCGATCGCCCTCGACTATCCACCGAATCGCGAGCTGGGTGATCTCGGTTCGCCGGTCGCGTTCGAGCTGGCGCGCCGTCTGCGCAAGGCGCCACGCGCGATCGCACAGGAGATTGCCGGCGCCTTCGGATCGCTCGAAGGCATCGCGCGTGTGGCGGCCGCGCCGAACGGCTACCTGAATCTGTCCCTCGAGCGCCCCGCGTTCCTCCTCGAACGTCTCGCGGAGAGGGGCGCCGCCGCGCCGTCACGCGTCGCCGAGGGAAAGGCCATCGTCGAGCACACCGCCATCAATCCGAACAAGGCGGCGCACATCGGCCACCTCCGCAACTCCGCCCTCGGAGATACTCTGGTCCGGGCGCTCCGTTTCCGCGGCGTGCCGGTGGAAGTACAGAACTACATCGACGACACCGGCGTCCAGATTGCCGACGTTGTCGTGGGTTTCAGAGTCCTCGAAGGCAAGTCGCTCGAGCAGATCCGCGAAACAGCCGATACCACCCGCTTCGATTACTACTGCTGGGACCTGTACGCGCGCGTAACAGATTGGTACGAGCAGGACAAAGTCAGGCTGGCGGTGCGGGCCGAGATGCTGCACGACATCGAGCACGGCGGCAACGCGAACGCCACGATCGCAGGTTTCATTGCCGACCGCATCGTGCGCAGCCACCTGAAGACGATGGGTCGGATGAACGTCGATTACGACCTGCTCACGTGGGAGGGGGACATCCTGCGACTGAAATTCTGGGCGCAGGCCTTCGACGTGCTGAAAGCCAGCGGCGCCGTGTATCTGCAGGCCGAGGGACGCCTCGCCGGCTGCTGGGTGATGCCGATCCAGGACGGCGAGGATACGGAGAGCAGCGGGAGCGACGCCAGCCAGGATGAGGAAGGGGGCGCCGACGGACAACGCGAGAAGGTGATCGTTCGATCGAACGGCACCGTCACCTACGTCGGCAAGGACATCGCCTACCAGTTCTGGAAGCTGGGGCTGCTCGGCAAGGATTTCCACTACCGCATCTTCGCGAACCGGCCGCGGGGACCGCTGTGGGCGACCACGAACACGGACGGCGAGCGGAATCATCCGTTGTTCGGCGGCGGCGCGTACGTCTACAACGTCATCGACGTGAGGCAGTCGTATCTGCAGAAGCTGTTGAAGCAGGCGCTCATCGCCGTCGGCCATCCCGAAGCCGCCGGGAAGTCGCACCATTTCTCGTATGAAATGGTGGCGCTGTCGCACGCGACCGCGCGCGAGCTGGGCTATGCGCCGCCACCGGATTCCGAAGAAGCGCGGAAACCGTTTGTCGAGGTGTCAGGGCGGAAGGGACTCGGCGTCAAAGCCGACGACCTGCTGGATCGGCTGGTCGAGAAAGCGGGCGCGGAGGTTGAGAAACGCAACCCGGAGTTGAGCAAGACGGAGTCCCTGCGCATCGCCCAGATAATCGCCATCGCGGCGGCGCGGTATTTCCTGATCAAGTTCTCGCGGGGCAAAGTGATCGCATTCGACATGGACGAGGCGCTCAGCTTCGAGGGCGAGAGCGGACCTTACATCCAGTACGCGATCGTCCGCGCGAACAACATCTTTCAGAAGGTGCAACAGCGCGACGGCCTCGACGAGGCGGCGCTCGTCCGGACGCTCGGCGACGTGCCGCCTGCGGAGCTGAATGGCGAGCACGGCAGCCACGAGCTCTGGTCGCTCGTGCTCGAGGCATCCCGGCTCGACGAAGTGGTCGAACAGGTCGTGCGATCCCTCGAGTTTTCCGTGCTGGCGAAGTACACGTTTTCGCTGGCGCAGGCGTTCAACGCGTTCTATCACCGTTCGCCCATCCTCAACGAGGAGCGCGACGACGTCCGACGGTGGCGCGCCGGGGCGGTGATTTACGTGAGAGATCAGCTCAAGCGGGCGCTCGATCTGATGGGGGTCGAGGTTCCGCCTAGAATGTAATCGCTTCGATATGGCCAAGATTGCAATCGCGCCGTCCAGCAAGACTCACGATTACGAGGAGTCGGTCCGGCGTGCCGGAGGCGAGCCGGTCGTTCTCGACCCGACCAGGGTCACGCCGGCTGACGTGGTGCGGGATTTCGACGGGCTTCTGCTCGCCGGCGGCGGCGACGTGCTGCCGACGATATACGGCGAGCATCCACACGAGACTTTCTCCGCCGCTGAAGCCGGACGCGACGAGTACGAGCTGGAGCTGGTCACGCGCGCGCTCGAAGCGGACATGCCCGTGTTCGCGATCTGCCGCGGCATCCAGGTGCTCAACGTCGCGCGAGGCGGTACGCTCGTGCAGGACATCCCGAGCGAGATCAGCCACGCCGAGCACCACGACGTCCGCGAGCCGCGCTTCGCAATCGCGCACGACGTCTGGATAACGCCCGGCAGCCTCCTCGAAGGGCTGATGCGCGAGCGGATCGAGGAAGGCGATGCCTGCGCGGTCAACAGCCGCCATCATCAGGCCCCGAAGACACTCGGCACGGGGCTCGTCGTCACCGCCACGGCGCCCGACGGCGTCGTGGAGGCGATCGAGGATCCCTCGAAGCGCTTCTGTCTCGGCGTGCAGTGGCACCCGGAGAACTTCTGGCGCACGGGAGAGTTCCGCGCGCTCTTCGAAGGGTTCGTAAAGGCAGCACGCCGCTAATCATTCTTGATTCATTCTTGATTCGTGATTTACGACTTCATCCGTTGATCGTCGATCCCAAATCATCAATCAAGAATCAAGAATCATGAATCATGAATGGCACAGTACGGCCACGGTCTCCACGTGGGCCGTATTGGGAAACAGGTCGAACCCGGTCAGTCCTTCCAACTCGTACCCGCCGTCGATGAACGCCCGCACGTCCCGCGCCAGTGTCGCGACGTCGCACGACACGTACACGATTCGAGGCGGCGTCTGCGCGATGACGCCGCTGATGGCGTCGCGCGACATCCCGGTTCGAGGCGGGTCGACCACAAACGCCGCATGGCTCGGCGCGTGTGCGCTGCGCAGATACGCCTCGACCGACGCGCGACGGACGTGCGCGCGGGGGCCGAACGGCTCCGCGTTGTTGTGAAGGTCGGTGCCGCTGACTGGTTCGCCTTCGACCAGCGTCACATCCGACGCGCCTGCCGCCAGCGCGGACACTCCGAACAGGCCGACCCCCGCGTACAGGTCGACGACAGGACCGGGCGGCAGCAGTCCGAGCACGTGGCGCACGAGGCGTTCGAGCAGATAGCGGTTGCCCTGAAAAAACGCGCGGACATCGCGACGCAGCCTGACGGCCACGGGCGGCGTCTCCTCGCTCACGTACAGGACGTCGGTGACGGTGGAGAGGCCCGCGAGATGCTCCACGCCGGCCCTGTCCACACGTGCCGCGGTAAGCCCCGTCAATCCGGTCTCGATGGACAGGGACGCGAGCGCATCGACGTTGGCGTTGCCGTCGATCTCCACGTGGCACACACGATCGGTGGCCGGCACGTTTTCGGCAATCTCGAGCATGGCGATCCCGCGACCCTCGGCCGCCAGGTGCGATTCGATCCGCTGCAGGACCGCGCAGGTTTCGGGGAGCAGCTGACCGGTCTGCGCGGGGTCACAGAGCTCGTGCGTACCCTCGCGAAAGAATCCGACGCGGCCATTGTTCACGTGCAGCCGTGCGCGCATGCGGTAGCCCGCTTCAGGCGACCCGACGACCTCGGGCGCCGCCGGCAGGGGAATCCGTCCGATCCGTCCGAGCGCATCCTGAACGATCTCCCCCTTGAGCCGCCGCTGCCGCTCGTACTCGACGTGGGCGTACACGTTGCCGCCGCAGCGCCAGTCGGGCGGGGCAACCCGCCGATCCCGGGATGCCGACAGCACATCGAGCGTTTCGGCGTACGCCACCCCCTTGCCCACTCGCTCGACCCGCGCGCGAACGCGCTCGCCGGGAATGGCGCCCCAGACGAGCACCACCTGGCCGTCGTGGCGGGCGAGCATGCGTCCCCCGGCGGCTGGCTTGTCGACCTCGAGCGTCAGCAGAGCGTTGGGTTCGATCATTCCAATGTCAGGATCGAGAGATGCTCTCAGATCTCCGTGATCTCCCTGTTCATTTTCACAGCGAGCCAGGGGAGATCAGGGAGCGAGCTTGCGTCATCACTCCAGTGTCAGGACAGGCAGACGAGCATGTTCGCGCAGCAGACGATCACTGCACGAGGCCAGCGATTGCTCGTAGGCTTCGCGCGGCATCCGGGCGCGAAACGGTGCCAACTCGGCCTCAGCTTCGCGACCGAGCGTCGCAAGAGTATCGGCGGTCAGGCTGGCGCGGGCAGCATCGAGAAGACGCACATCGAGCCGCGCCAGTTGAGCCAGCACTTCCGCGCGCGCGCCGCCACGCAGGCCCTTTGCACGGGCGCGGGCGCGATCGAGCTCGGACACGAGCCAGTCCAGTACGGCATCCAGATCGCGGCCGTCTCCCGCACGCAGCGCGGTGAGGCGAGCGATGGCACGGTCGAGGTGCGCCGGCAAGGACGAGCGGCGGCGACCCGGTCCCTCGGCCTCCCCCTCGTCGCCGTCCGCGCCGACCGTCGCGGCCGGCCCGGAAACGCCGACCGCGCGTCGCCATTCGTCGAAAACATCGAGCACATCTGCTTCGCAGAAATCAATGCGTACCGGGCGGCGTCGCGGGCCCTTCGCGTAGTAGCGCTCGACGTACCGATCGATGCCGCGGAACGCGACTTTGAGGGGCACACCGCGCTGAGCCCACCCGCAGACCAGCTCGAACGAAGGCCCGACGATGCGGATGAGATGCCCCTCGTTCTTGCGGCACAGGTACGCTTCGATCTCGCGGCAATAGTCTGCCGAACCTGGAACCATGAAGGCCTCAGGGATCAGGCATCAGGGATCAGGGCCGTCTCAGGCTCGAGGCAGGCTGAGGCCCCAGATAGCTGAGGCCTGAAACAGCCCTGAGGCCCGAGGCCTGATTCCTGAGGCCTTTCTAGATCCACCGCAGTTCCCCCGAGATGATGCGCTCGCGGCCCGCCGCAGTCCGGACGACGAGGGCGCCGCTGTCGTCGATGTCATCGGCGATGCCGCGCTCGATGCCCCCGCGGCCGTCCCATTCGACCGGCCGGCCGAGCATCGGCCGCGCGAAGGTCCGCCACGCGTCGAGCACGACCGCCGGACCGCCGCGTTGGAGATCATCGTACCGCGCGGCCAGCGCCGCAAGACATTCGGCGAGGACGGTGCCACGATCCACGCTCCGACCCAGTTCTCCCTCGATCGATGTGGCACGTTCGCCGATCTCACGCGGATAGGCCGCCGGCAGCAGATTGATGCCGAAGCCAAGGACGACGTGCTGAGCGCCGCCGGGCGTCGAGCCGGCTTCCGCCAGGATTCCTGCAAGCTTGCGTGAGCCCACGTAGACGTCGTTGGGCCATTTCAGCACAGGCGTCAGGCCCGTTGCGGCCCGAATGCCTTCGGCGACGGCAACGCCGGCGGCGACCGTGAGGAGTGGAACCACGCGCGGCACGGGTCGCATCACGATAGACACGTAGAGTCCCGCCCCCGGCGGCGAACACCACGATCGACCGTGCCGCCCGCGGCCGGCAGTCTGCGTGTCGGCGATGATCACGCACCCCTCCCTCGCGCCGCGCTCCGCATATGCCGCGGCGAGATCGTTGGTCGAGGAGAGCTCCGAATGCCACATCACCTGACGTGCAAGGGGACCAAGGCGGGCGGCGGCTGCCGCAAGCGGTCGAGCCAGCTCGTCGGAAAGCGGCTGGGTGTGCGGGAATTCAGGCGGGCTCAAGCTCGAAGCTGAGATCCGCGGCTGGCGCCGAATGCGTCAGCGCGCCGATCGATACATAGTCTGCGCCGGTGGCTGCGAGCTCCGGAAGCCGCTCGAAGGTCACGCCGCCGGAAATCTCCGTTTTCGCCCGGCCCCTGCAGCGCCGGACGGCTTCGCGGATGTCCGCGATCGACAGGTTGTCCAGCAGGACGATATCCGCGCTTGCCTCGAGCGCCTCGTCGACCTGGGCGAGACTCTGCGCCTCGACCTCGGTCGGCATCTCGCGAGTCGCGGTGCGCATGATCGTTACCGCGTTGCGTACGCCCCCGGCAAGCCGGATGTGGTTGTCCTTGATCAGGATGCCCTCGTCGAGCGCGCTGCGATGATTCACGCCGCCGCCCGCGCGGACCGCGTACTTCTCGAGCACCCGCAGCAGCGGCGTCGTCTTGCGCGTATCGAGGATCGTGATCCGGCCGGCGGCCGCATCGACGAAACGCCGCGTGAGCGTGGCGACGCCGGACAGGTGCTGGAGAAAGTTGAGCGCGGTGCGTTCGGCCGTCAGAAGCGCGGCGGCCTCGCCGACCATCTCCGCAACGACGGCCCCGGGCTCGCAGCGCTCGCCGTCCTTTCGATTGACCGTGATTGACACTCCGGGGTCGAGCTGGCGGAATGCTTCCGACGCGATATCGAGGCCCGCGAGCACGCACGCGGACTTGCTGAGAATGATGCCGCGCCCGCGCTGCTCGCGGTTGATCACGCCCTCGGTCGTCACATCGCCCCAGCCGAGATCCTCGGCGAGCGCCCGGCGCACGACCTCACGGTAATGCCCCGCATCGAGCGGCTCGAACGGAACGGCTTTCACGCGCGCGGCTCCGGCGTTGGCGCTGCAACCTCGGCCGCCTCCACGATGACCGCGAAGGAAGGCCCACTCCTGAAGGTCAGCGACACCGCCGTCACCGCCGCACGGATGTCGTGTTCCACGAGACGGACGATCGCCAGCTTCTCCTTGTCACCTTCGAACACCACGTGAACGGGCGTCTTCACCTTCCAGCCGTGGAGCGACTTCTGACGACGAATCTCGCCCAGCAGGTGCTCGGCCTCCCGGAACACCCGGCTGTCGTCGGAATCGCCGCTCACCGCGAGCAGTTCCGCGGGTAAAGGCCACGGGGCCCGGTGCACGGATCCCAACTGCCACCATGACCACACCTCTTCGGTCGCGAACGGCAGATACGGCGCGAAGAGACGCAGATACGTCGAGAGGGCCGTCAGCAGCGCCGCATTGGCGGATGCCGCCGGTTCCGGTCCGTGATCTCCGTATCTGCGCGACTTCACCAGCTCGATGTAATCGTCACAGAACGTCCAGAAGGATTTCTCGATCTGATCGAGCGCGGCCGTGTAGTCGTAGTCCTCGAGCTTCTCGGTCGCGAACCGCACGAGGCCGGCGAGATTCTGCAGCATTCCGCGGTCGACCGGCGCGGTGACCGGCCCTCGAGGCTCGGTCTGGAGCAGCGCGAACTTCGAGGCGTTCAGCAACTTGGTCGCGAGCCGCCGGCCCACCTTCATCTGTCCCGGATCGAACGCGGTGTCGGTGCCGGGACGCCCGCTCGCGGCCCAATACCGCACGCCGTCCGACCCGTGCTCCTCGAGGAGCGCCATGGGCGTGACGACGTTGCCCTTGGATTTCGACATCTTCTTCCGGTCCGGATCGAGCACGAACCCGGAGATGGCCGCATGCCGCCACGGCAGCACGTCGTGCTCGAGGTGCGAACGGAGCACCGTCGAAAACAGCCAGGTCCGGATGATGTCGTGCGCTTGTGGGCGCACGTCCATCGGAAACACACGCTCGAAGAGGTCGGGATCGTCCAGCCAGCCGCCGGCGATCTGAGGCGTCAACGAAGAGGTCGCCCAGGTATCCATCACATCAGGATCGCCGGTGAAGCCGTTCGGCTGATCGCGCTGCCCGGCGGCGTAGCCCTCCGGAACATCGGTGGACGGATCGAGCGGCAGCCGGCTCTCGTCCGGCAGCAGCGGCCGGTCGTAGTCGAGGCTTCCATCCGCGCGGACCGGATACCAGACGGGAAACGGCACCCCAAAGAAGCGCTGGCGACTGATGCACCAGTCGCCGGCGAGGCCATTGACCCAGTTTTCGTAACGCGTACGCATGTATTCCGGATGCCACGTCAGCTCGCGTCCCCGCGCCAGCAGCGCGTCGCGGAACTCCATCGTCTTGATGAACCACTGGCGGCTGGTGACGATCTCGAGCGGCCGGTCGCCCTTCTCGTAGAACTTCACGGCATGCGTGATCGGGCGCGGCTCGCCCACCAGGTCGCCCGACTCCCGCAGCAGCTCGAGGACTTTCGCGCGCGCCTTGTTCGAGGGTGTCCCCACAAGCTGATCGTAGGCCTGCTGCGCGCCCGCCGCGTCGATCGACTCCCATCCGGCCGTTCCCCACGTCAACGGCTTGAACGTGCCGTTCGGCAGAATGACGGCCCGCACGGGCAGCGAGAGCTCTCGCCACCACGTCACGTCGGCGAGGTCGCCAAACGTGCAGATCATCGCGATGCCGCTACCCTTCTCCGGGTCGGCGAGCGGGTGGGGTTTCACCGGCACCCGCACGCCAAAGAGCGGCGTGAGCATCTCGCTGCCAAAGAGCGGCCGATATCGCTCGTCCTCGGGATGCGCGACCAGCGCGACGCACGCCGGGATCAGCTCGGGACGCGTCGTTTCGATCTCGACGAACCCGGCATCCGGGCGCCGGAACCGGACCCGATGATACGCGCCTGGCTGCTCGCGATCCTCGAGCTCGGCCTGTGCCACCGCGGTGCGGAAGTCCACGTCCCATAGCGTGGGCGCCTCGAGCTGGTAGGCGTGGCCGCGCTTCAGCAGGCGCAGGAACGCCGCCTGCGAGACGCGCTGCGCCCGCCGATCGATCGTCTGGTACGTCCTCGTCCAGTCCACCGACAGGCCGAGATGGCGCCACAGGTGCTCGAACGCCTTTTCGTCCTCGACCGTGAGCCGCGTGCAGAGCTCGACGAAATTCGGACGCGAGATCGAGATTGGATGCTTGGGTGGCTTCTCCGGCGGGGTGAACCCCGAGTCGTACGGCAGCGACGGATCGCACCGCACACCGTAGTAGTTCTGCACGCGCCGCTCGGTGGGAAGGCCGTTGTCGTCCCACCCCATCGGGTAGAAAACCTCCCTGCCACGCATCCGCTGGTAGCGCGCGACGATGTCGGTGTGCGTGAAGGAAAAGACGTGGCCCACGTGAAGCGAGCCGCTCACGGTTGGCGGCGGGGTGTCGATCGAATAGATCGTCCCACGCGGCTTCGTGCCATCGAATCGATAGGTTCCGTCAGCGTCCCAGCGGCCGCTCCACTTCTTCTCGAGTCCCTCGAGCGCGGGCTTCTCAGGCACCTGAATCGGGCGCGTCAGATCGATAGCGTCGGACATGTAAGTGGATAGTGTACCCTGCAAGCCCTTCGACGTCAGGAACCAGTCGCGGGCTCCCCCTGGACCGGGGTAGCCGACGCGCGTCTTTCATGTCGCGGTCGGTCGCGACCGCGACGGGCCAGCGCTGGTGTCGCGGTCCGCCAGCGGCGGACCGCCGGGGTGGAAGATATCAAGGGTGGAGCCCGTGACTGGTTCGAATCCGTTCGATTTCCTCTCGCACCAGCCGTTCCGCCACGGCCGAAACGACGTCGGACACGACCTCGCGAAGCGCACCGTGCCCGAGCCGCTCGACGACACGGCTCGCGACCCGCTCGACCAGCTCGTCGGTGATCTGCGGCGCCGCACTCGCCGTCAGCCTCACCGGAACAGCGCCCGGCTCACCCTGCTCCACCGCGAGCAGCGCGGAAAAGGCGTCGGCCACCGCACGGCCGACGTCGCTTCCAACGCGAGGTTCAGACCGCTGGACGGGCGGCACGCCCGCGGTGAGCGTCGGCGATCCCTCGGGCGGTTCGATCGGAATGACTGGCGGCGTCGGCGGCCAGCCAACGGCATGCGTCTCGGACAACGTCAACGACATTGACGGTGGATTCGCAAACGTCACGGGCAGGTCGCCGCTCGCTGTCTCTTCAACGGTCTCCATCGGTATCTCGAATCGCTCGACCTCGTGCTCGAACGCCGCCACGTCCTCCGCGACCCGATGCGGCGAAGGCTCGCGGGCGTCCGACGGCACGTGCTCCTCGCTTTTCGGGGGCAGCTCCTCGATCGAGGCCGGCGGCAGATCGTCGTGGAACGTCTCCTGATCGAGAGGAGTCGCCGGAGCGGCCGACGACAGGTTGGCAAACGCGGCATCGAGGCGATCGAAGTAATCGTCGAGCGATTCCAGGCCTGCATCCGATCCGTGCGCGGCGGGCGCGGCGGGACCCACGCCGAAGTCGAACTCCTCGTGCATCTGCCGGTCTGCTCCAGGAGGCGCCGTCGTCTCCGCCGGCTGGCGCTTTGGCAACTCCAGGGAACGGTGCGGCGTCAAGCGCTCGACCGGACGGGGGATGTCTGCGACCGCCTGCGTAGGGCTACCCTTCGCGCCGTGCAGCAGCTCCCGCACCCGGGCGATCACGAGCTGCGGCTCGAAGGGCTTGACGAGGACGCCGTCGCACCCGCTGGCCTGCGCGCGCGGCTCGTCGACGGGTTCGAACGCGCCCGTCAGCAGCAGCACGGGAATGTGCGCGAGATCCGGATGCCCCTTCACGAACGCGGCCACGTCGTAGCCGCTGCGTTTGGGCATGCCGATGTCGGCCAGGACAATGTCGGGCCGGTCCGCCTGAACGCGCGCGATGGCCTGTTCGCCGTCGCCGACGGCCCACACCTCCACGTCCTCGTTGGCGAACGTCAGCTCGATGACGCGCTGGATCGTAACGCTATCGTCCGCGAGGAGAAGCTTGTATGGCATCGGAGGCTGACGACCGTGGGTCTAACTTCAGGCCCGGCACTGCGCCGCATCTAAAGATGCGGCCTACGTACGTCAAACGTAGGCCGAGTCTTTAGACCCGGCGTGCGGAATCAAATCTGCTCGATCCTCGAGCGCGCGTTGCGGTTGATGAAATCCACGATTTCCTGCATCGGCGTTCCGGGCAGGAAGACACCGGTGATGCCCACCTCGCGCAGCTTCGGCAGGTCGACATCCGGGATAATCCCGCCGACGACGACAATGACGTCGCTGAGTCCCTTCTCCTTGAGCAGCTCCATGACGCGCGGACAGATGTGCATGTGCGCGCCCGAGAGGATCGAGAGGCCGATCACGTCAGCATCTTCCTGCAGGGCCGCGCCCACGATCTGCTCGGGCGTCTGGCGCAGGCCGGTATAGATGACCTCCATGCCCGCGTCGCGCAGCGCGCGCGCAATGACCTTGGCGCCCCGATCGTGGCCGTCGAGACCGGGCTTCGCGATGACGACTCGGATTTTCTGGCTCATGGCAGTAGGCAGTAGGCAGTAGGCAGTAAATTCAGTATTAGATGCTGCGCAGCGGCACGAACCTGAGCCTCGGAAATCCATATAACTGCCTGCTGCTACGCTGCCTACTGCCTACTGCCTACTTCAAATGACCGGCGTTTCCTCGTACTCGCCCCAGACTTCGCGGAGCGCGTCACACATCTCGCCGACGGTGGCATACGCGCGGACGGCGTCGAGGAGCAGCGGCATCGTGTTGACACGTTTCGCCGCGCCCGCTTTGAGCGCGTCCAGCGTGCGGCGCACCGCGTCGTTGTCGCGCGTCCGCTTGAGCTCGGCCAGCTTTGCGAGCTGCCTCTCTCCAGCCGATTCGTCGATGTAGAGAATTTCGATTGGCTCCTCGTCTTCCGCGATGAAATCGTTGACGCCCACAATGATCTTCTCGCGTCGTTCGACCGCCTGCTGAAACTTATACGCGCTCTCGGCGATTTCCTTCTGGGGAAAGCTGCGTTCGATCGCCTCGACCATCCCGCCCATCCGGTCGATCGTGTCGAAATAGGCGAGCGCTTCCTCCTCCATGTCGCGCGTCAGTTTCTCGAGAAAGTACGACCCGCCGAGCGGATCGACGACGGCCGCGACGCCGCTCTCGTAGGCAATGATCTGCTGCGTGCGCAGGGCGAGCGTGGCGGCCTCGGCCGTCGGCAGTGCCAATGCCTCGTCGAGCGAGTTCGTGTGAAGCGACTGGGTGCCGCCAAGCACCGCGGCGAGCGCCTGGAGCGACGTGCGGACGACGTTGTTGTACGGCTGCTGCGCCGTCAGAGAAACGCCCGCCGTCTGCGTGTGGAAGCGCAACTGCCAGGCACGCGGGTTCTTCGCCTTGAAGCGATCGCGCATCACATACGCCCAGATCCGCCGCGCCGCGCGGAGTTTCGCAATCTCCTCGAAGAAGTCGCTGTGCGAATTGAAGAAGAAGGAGATGCGCGGTACGAACTCGTCGACATCGAGGCCGGCATCGACGCCGTACTGCACGTACTCGACGCCGTCGCGCAGCGTGAACGCCAGCTCCTGCGCCGCGGTCGCGCCCGCCTCGCGGATGTGGTACCCACTTACCGAGATCGTGTTCCACTTCGGGACGTGCGCCGAGCAGAAGGTGAAAATATCGGTAATGAGCCGCATCGACGGCCGCGGCGGATAGATGTACTCCTTCTGTGCGATGAACTCCTTGAGGATATCGTTCTGAATCGTACCGGAGAGCGTGTTCCAGTTCGCTCCCTGCTTCTCGGCCACCACGAGGTACATCGCGAAGATCATTGACGCCGGCGAGTTGATCGTCATCGACGTCGTGATTGCGCCGAGGTCGATGCCGCGGAAGAGGGTTTCCATGTCGGCCAGCGACGTGACGTTGACGCCGCACTTGCCGACCTCGCCAAGCGAGAGCTCGTGGTCGGGATCGCGACCCATCAGGGTGGGCAGATCGAACGCCACGCTGAGGCCCGTACCGCCCGCGGCCAGCAGCTGCCTGTACCGCTCGTTGGTCTGCTCCGGCATCCCGAACCCGGCAAACTGTCGCATCGTCCAGAGCTTGCCGCGATAGCCGGTGGGGTGAATCCCGCGTGTGTAGGGAAACTCGCCGGGGTTGGCCAGATCGCGCTCGTAGTCGATTGAGGCGACGTCTTCAGCCGTGTAGAGCCGGTCGATCGGGCGACCAGAGATCGTCGTGAAGGGGCCCGGTCTCTCCGGGGACTTCTTCAACGCCGGCTCCAGGACCTCTCGTTCCCAGCGGCGCTTGGCAGTCTCGGTCTCCGACGCGGCGCTCTTCATGCTACCGAGCCATTATATCGATCCACACCGGTAACACGGCGGGACCGCGGTCACGGTTCGCTCTTCTGCTGACCGTCCGCACCTCATCCTGACAATCGGCGCACCTTGACTTGCTTCAAATTGTCACGTTAGCCTGATTGTTTGGGGTGCGCAGTGCGAGCTGCGCAGTGCGACTGCCCGCGCAGCATTACGTTCCCACTGCGCCGCTGAACGTCGCACGCCTCATCACGCACGACGCACTTTCGAGGACGACATGGCCGACCACGGCGCGATTTTCGGCGCGATGCTCCAGGAGTTCGACGGAGCCGCCCGAATCCTCAATCTCGAACCTGGCATCTGGAACATCCTCACCCACCCGAAGCGACAGATCATCGTGTCCTGCCCGGTCCAGATGGACGACGGGGAGATCGAAGTGTTCACCGGCTACCGCGTTCAGTACAACATCACGCTCGGGCCGGCCAAGGGCGGCATCCGGTATCACCCCGACGTCACGCTCGACGAGGTGACCGCGCTCGCGGCCTGGATGACGTGGAAGTGCGCGGTGGCGCACATCCCATTCGGCGGCGGCAAAGGCGGCGTGGTCTGCGATCCCACGCGCATGTCGCGACGCGAGCTCGAAGCGCTCACCCGCCGCTATGTAGCCGAGATCATCGACGCCATCGGTCCCGAGAAGGACGTGCCCGCGCCCGACGTCAACACCAACGATCAGATCATGGCGTGGGTGATGGATACCTACAGCATGCACGTCGGCCACACGTCGACGGCGGTCGTCACGGGGAAGCCGATCGAAATGGGCGGCTCACTCGGCCGGCGGGAGGCGACCGGACGAGGCGTGATGATCGTGACGCGCGAGGCGGCCAGGCACCTTGGTCTGCCACTCAAAGGGGCCACGGTGGCAGTTCAGGGATTCGGCAACGTGGGATCGGTGTCGGCCGAGTTGCTGGCGCGTGAGGGCGCGAAGATCGTCGCGGTCACCGACTGGAAAGGCGGCGTCTACAATCCGAAGGGGCTCGACATCCCGAAAATGATCGATTACGCGAAGCAGAACAAGACGATCGACGGCTTTCCTTGCGTCGAGTCGATCTCGAACGAGGAGCTGTTCAAGCTCGACGTCCATATCCTGATTCCCGCGGCGCTCGAGAACCAGATCACGCTCGAGAACGCCTCCGACATCAAGGCCAGGATCGTCACCGAAGGCGCCAACGGCCCGACGACGCCCGATGCGCACCGGCTCCTGCACGAGCGCGGCGTGTTCGTGATCCCCGACATCCTCGCCAATTCGGGCGGCGTGACGACGTCGTATTTCGAGTGGGTCCAGGACCGGTACGGTTACTTCTGGGAGGAGGACGAGGTCAACACGCGCCTCGAGAAGAAGATGGTCGAGGCGTTCAACGACGTGCTGGAGAACTCGATCAGGTACAAGGTCGACATGCGCACCGCCGCCTACATCGTGGCGATCTCGCGCGTGGCGACGGTCACGAAGATGCGGGGGATGTACGCGTAACCGTAGAGTATGTAGGCCGGATCTTTAGATCCGGCCCAGTGTGTGCAGGCCGACGCCGCATCTAAAGATGCGGCCTACGTACCGCGGGCCGCATCTAAAAAAGATGCGGCCTACGTACGAGGACGCGGAACGCTTAACTGCCAATCTTCAGCGGCACCAGCTCCTTGGCTCCTTGCGCCGCGATTTCGATCAGGTACTCGCCCGGCGGAATCGACCCGAGGCCGAAGTCGATTTGATGGGTTCCGCCGGCGGTGGCGGCCGTGATGGGCACTTCGGCCATCTTCTGTCCGTTTCGATTGAGCAGTGTCGCGGTCGGCGTGACGCCG
>DASYQV010000002.1:0-36031 GCA_036005125.1 Vicinamibacterales bacterium | reverse complement strand
CCTAAGACCTTTGACCTGACCTTTGCCCTTTGACGTTTGACCTTTGACCTTGCTCGCCATCACACCTGGGTGGAATCGAAGTTTTCGAGCAGCTGTTTCACGTCGGCCATGAACTCATCGGCCACTGCGCCGTCCACGAGCCGGTGATCGTAGCCGAGCGTCAGGTACGCCATCGTGCGAATCGCGATGGCATCGTCGACGACGATTGGCCGCTTTTCTATCGTGCCGATGCCGAGGATGGCCACCTGGGGCTGATTGATGATCGGCATCCCGAACTGCGCGCCGAACTGACCGGGGTTCGTGATCGTGAACGTGCCACCCTGCACCTCGTCGGCTTTGAGCTGCTTCGAGCGCGCGCGGTTCGCGACGTCGGCGATGGCGCGGCTCAAACCGAGCATGTTCTTCTCGTTGGCGTTTCTGATGACCGGCACAATGAGCCCGTTGTCGAGCGCGACGGCAATCCCCAGGTTGATGTCTTTCTTGTAGACAACGTTGTCGCCGTCGATCGAGGCGTTGATCACGGGATGGCGCCGGAGCGCGTCGACGACGGTTTTGGCTATGAACGACATGAACGTCAACTTGGCGCCAAGGCGCTCGTATTCGGCCTTCTTCGCCTGGCGAATCTTCTCGACGCTCGAAAAGTTCACGTGGAAAACGGAATGGACGTGCGCCGATGTCCGCCGGCTGAGGATCATGTGCTCGGCGATCTTCCTGCGCATCACCGACAACGGTTGAATCTCGACGCGGTCGCCCGGGTGGTACGCGGGGACGTGCGTTGGACCCGGTTGCGGGATCCGGGCGGCCGGCACCGGTGTCGGCGCCTGAATCGGCTTGCGATCGAGATAATCGAGGATGTCGTGCTTGGTGACGCGCCCGCCGATCCCCGAACCGGGTATCCGGGTGATGTCCACGTTGTGCTCGCGCGCGATGCGTCGTACGAGCGGAGACGATCGCTGTCGCCGCAGCTCGTCTCTCGTCAGCTCGCGCCCGGCCGACTCGCCGTCGCCGCCAGCGGTCTGAGGTCCGGGTGTCGGCCGTGCCACGTCCTGCACCTGCGACATGCGCGCAGCGCCCGTCGAGCCCGCAGCGTCTCTGTCTGCGGCCGGCGTCGGCCGCGCGGCTTCCTGTGCGGCCGGCATCGGCTGCGCGGACGCCTGCCCGTCGGCCTGCGACTGCGTCGAGGCAGCCGCCATCGCGGCGCCTTCTGCAGCCGGCGTCGCCTCGCGTGATGTCGTCGATGACGGGGTTTCGTGAGCCGGCGGAGCCGAAGTCGACGGCGCTTCGCCAGCCTGCGCGATCGTGGCAACGACACTGTTAACGGGAACCGTCTCCCCTTCGCGGACTTTGATCTCGGTGAGCACGCCCGCCGCCGGCGACGGGATCTCCGCGTCCACCTTGTCGGTGGAAATCTCGAACAGCGGCTCGTCACGATCGACGTTGTCGCCGATTTTCTTGATCCAGCGGACGATCGTGCCTTCGGCAATCGATTCGCCCATCTGCGGCATCACAACTTGAGTAGCCATCATCGTCTCAAGGGCTCAGGCCTCGGGCCTCAGGGATCAGGGCTGTCCAAGGCCTCAGCCCGACTGATGCCTGAGACAGCCCTGAGGCCTGAGGCCTGATCCCTGAGGCCTACCCATTACAAGTGGATGGCCGCGCCATGGGTGGCATGGGCGGCCTCCCCTACGGCCTCAGAAAACGTCGGGTGCGCGTGAATCGTCCTGATCAGCTCCTCGACCGTACACTCGAGGCGCAGCGCCAGGACGGCCTCTGCGACGAGCTCCGTCGATCGGGCGCCGATCATGTGCACGCCCAGCACCTCATCGTACTTCTTGTCGGCCACGATCTTGACGAATCCCTCGGACTCACCAGCCATCTTGGCACGGCCGAGGACGCCAAACGGGAATGCGCCGATCCGGACGTCGTAGCCCCGCTGTTTTGCTTCGGCTTCCGACAGCCCGACGCTGCCGATCTCGGGATCGCAGTAGGTGCAGCTCGGCACGTGGTCGTAGTTGAGCGGCCGCACTTCCTTCCCGGCGAGACGTTCCGCAACGAGGATCCCTTCGGCCGATGACACGTGAGCAAGCTGCGGGTGGCCCGGCCCGCCGAGGGTAATCACGTCGCCGATGGCCGAAACATTCTGCACGTTGGTCCGATACATCTCGTCTACACGGATGTACCCTTTTTCCAGCGTCAACCCGATGTCCTCCGCGCCGAGGCCCTTCGTGAACGGACCGCGGCCGGTGGCCGCGAGCAGCATATCGCCCGACAGCGTCACGACCTTGCCGTTCGCGTCGCGCGCCTCGATGTTCACGCCCGTGCCGGTGACGGTCGCTCGGGTCACCGTCGTGCCGGTCATCGATTTGATGCCCTGCTTCTTGAAGGACTTCTCGAGCTCGGCCGACACCGCTTCGTCCTCGAGGGGCACCAGGCGCGGCAAGAGCTCGATCACCGTTACGTCGCCGCCGAAGCGGCGATAGATTGACGCGAACTCCACACCGACGGCGCCGCTCCCGAGAACGATCAGCGACTTCGGCACTTCACGAAGGTGGATCGCTTCATCGCTCGTGATGATCCTCGTGCGGTCGATCTCGATGCCCGGTACGCTGCGCGGCACTGACCCGGTGGCGACAATGATCTCTTTCGCCTGGAGCGTCTGCTTCTGCCCCTCGAAGACGTCGACCCCGCCCTTGCCTGTGAGACGCGCCGTCCCTTTGATCCAATCGATCTTGTTTTTCTTGAAAAGGAATTCGATGCCTTTCGTCAGGCCGCCGACGATCTTGTCCTTGCGGGTCTGTACCTGACGCATGTCGATGGCGGGCGTGCCGGCGGGAATGGTGACGCCCCACTCCTCTAGGTTCTGAACCACTTTCAGCGCGTGCGCATGCTCGAGCAGCGCTTTCGTCGGGATACAGCCCCAGATAAGGCAGGTGCCGCCGAGCGCCTGCTGCTTCTCGACGACCGCCACCTTCAGGCCGAGCTGAGCGGCGCGGATCGCCGCCACGTAGCCGCCGGTGCCGGCGCCCACCACAACGACATCGTATGAATTCGACAACGAGCGCTCCTTGCGAAGTCCGGACCGGGCGGCGAGGTCAGCGTTTGAGTGACGTCAGGGGCACGAATGCGTCGGGGGGCTTTCCCGTTGTGGCTGGGGACGGCGCGGCCTCGACGCCGCTGCGGCGCGGGCCCTGCGACTGGAGGAGTTGCGCCCGCAGCTCGCCGTGCTGATACTTCAGCTCCCAGTACATTTCCGAGAGCTCGGCCATCCGGCGGGCGGTCCGGCGCGCGACGACCCACGCTGCGAGCGCCGCGACGAGCGCCGCACCGGCAATGAACCACAAGGTCATATAAGTACCCTATGATAATCCGTCCCCGAACCCAATGAATCCGAAGCGCAAGTCGGTGCTGATCGTCGATGACGACGAGGGGATGCGCGACACCCTTGCCGCGATTCTGCGTCGTGATTTCCGGGTGCTGCGCGCGAGCACCGGCGAGGCGGCGCTCGCGCTGATGGACAAGGAGGACATCGATCTGATGCTGCTCGACGTCCGCCTTCCGGGCATCAGCGGCTTCGAGGTCCTGAAGATCCTCCGCGAAAACTATCCGTTCATCGAGGTCATCGTCATCTCCGCGATCAAGGAGCTCGAAACCGCGGTCGAGGCGATCAAGCACGGCGCGTATCACTACGTCTCGAAGGACTTCGATTACGAGGCGATGCGATCGCTCGTCAGGAATGCCAGCGAGCGGCAGGACCTGAACCGCCAAGTGATGATGCTCAGCGCGGAGGTCGCCGAGCAGACCGAGCGGGAGTTCATCGTCGGGCCGAGCAAGTCGGCGCGCGCGGTCGTCGAACTTGCACGGAAGGTTGCCAAGCTCTCCGCGACCGTGCTGATTCTCGGCGAGAGCGGCACCGGCAAAGAGCTGCTGGCGCGGCTGATCCGTCGCGATTCGGGATTGCCGGCCAGCGCGCCATTTGTTGCCGTCAATTTGGCCGCCATCCCGAAGGATCTTTTGGAGAGCGTGCTGTTCGGACATGAAAAGGGCGCGTTCACCGGCGCCATCCGACAACAGCTCGGTAAGTTCGAGCTCGCCTCCGGCGGCACGCTGTTTCTCGACGAAATCGGAGATCTGCGGCTCGATCTGCAGGCCAAGCTGCTGCGCGCCATTCAGGAAAGCGAGATCGAGCGCGTCGGCGGGACGCATCCAATCAAGACAGAATTCCGTCTTATAGCGGCTACCAACGTCGACCTCGAGCGGGCCGTGAAGGAGGGAACGTTTCGAGAGGACCTCTATTACCGACTCAACGTCATTCCGATCCGGATGCCGCCGCTGCGCGAGCGCATCGAGGACCTTCCTGATCTTGCGCGTTTCTTCCTGCGGAGGTATAACGTCAAGTTTCGAAAGAGCATTCAAGGCATCGCAGATTCGACCTTGAAGATTCTCGGCGGCTACTGGTGGCCTGGAAACATCCGCGAGCTCGAAAACCTCGTCGAACGACTCGTCGCCGTGACCGACAAGGACTGGATTACCGATGAAGACCTGCCGTACGAGCTGCACGTCGCGCAGCTCGATGTTGATGGTCCGACCACGGAGAACGTGCTGGAACGGGCCCTGTCGACCTTCGAACGCAACTTCATCGTCCGGGCGCTTGAAAAATCCGGCTGGAATGTGACCGCTACCGCACGCTCGCTCGGGATTCCGCTCAGCACCTTGAAGTTCAAGATGGACCGTCTGGACATTCGCGAACTGGCGCGCAAGCTTCGCGGCAATTAGACGTCTCGCGAGGACCGCAACCGGGAGGAGTCAGGTTTCCGGCGCGGCCTCTCGCGATGCCTCGGCCGCGCACGTTCGAGCTGCACGCCGCGACGGCTTTTTCTGCATGGGGCGCGCGCGGGTACAACCGCGCGGGCGCCCTGACGGCTCGCGGGTCCAGAGCACGCGCAACCCGGCACGCCGAGGCTGCGCGGCACGGTCTCGACGGTACGCACCCCCCCGGCGCACCGAGTCGGCGTCACTCGCACCAAGCCAAAGGCCTGTCCCGGCCGGCCAAGAAGTTGGCCGTTCGCAACAAGTCGTTGATAGGAAACGAGTAAAAAGGATAGGACCAAGCTCATCCACAGCCACGGCCGGGTGATTGGCCGCGCGCGAGGACACGTGCCATGCGAGGTGTCTGCCTGAACGACGATTCACCACGCATTTTCCGCGAACGGCGCGTGACGACCGTGCACATCGGTGGTGGTACGTCGGTTGCTCTGGATCGGCGCGAAACGACCGCCACGCTGGAAACCGTTTCAACACCAATAACTTGGCAATTGAAGGTCTGAGGCCGGGGCCTCTGCGGAGAGCGCATGCAACCCTCAATGTTTAACGTGCAGGTGCCGCTTCCCGAGCGGAACGAAGTGTTTCTGATGAACACGTTCTCGGACGCGCAGCTGCTGGTGTCACCGGACGTGGCCGCTCTTCTTGAGCGTGTCGGTGAGTCAACTACTGTATTCACGGAAGACGAGACCGACGCACTTGACTCACTGGAACAGAATGGCTTTCTTGTGACCAGCCGCGATAGTGAGCGTCGGAGTCTCGACGAGTACTTTCGCAGCGTCCGCGAGGATCGCGAGGAGCTCCGCGTGACGGTGCTGACGACGCTGCAGTGCAACTTTGCGTGCGATTACTGTATTCAGGGCGACCACGGCGATCACAATCTGTTTGCGCGCAAAATGTCGCTCGATACGGCCGAGCACGTCGCGGCCTGGATTGAACGGAAACTCGACGAGATCCGCCCCGCGAAATTCGTCCTCACCTTCTTCGGCGGCGAGCCGCTGTTGAACCTCCCGGTTACGTACTTTCTGTCGGAGCGGTGCCACGAGCTGGCGGGCGCGCGCGGCGTCAAGCTGGTCGTCAACATCATCACCAACGGCCTCCTGCTGACCCCGGAGGTGGTCGACCGGCTGCTCCCCTACGGGCTCAACGGCGTGAAAGTGACGCTCGACGGCGACCGGGAGACGCACAACCGCATGCGCCCGCTGCGCGGCAGGCAGGGCACCTTCGACCGTATTGTCGAGAATGTGCGCCGGGTCGCCGACAAGGTGAAAATCACCATCGGCGGCAACTTCGACGAGACGTCGGTCGACAGTTTCCCGGCGCTCCTCGATTTCCTGAAAGAGCAGAATTTCGCCGACAAGCTCGCGAAGGTCAATTTCAAACCGATCATCAAGACCACTCCCGGCACCGCGGCCCCGCCGAAGGGCTTCATCCCGCTCACCGCGGTCGGCGCCAACGGTAAGCCGCTGGGCGGAGCGTGCATGACCACCGCGGGCGCCGGCACCTCGGTGAAGTCGGCCTGCGACACCTGTCATTTTGTTGACGAAAAGATGACGTTCCTGCGCGAGGAAACGCGCAAACGCGGCTTCCCGACCGTCGACGGGGTCCACATGGGCCCGTGCGAGATCCATCGGAAGCACGCCTATACGGTCGGCACCGAAGGCGACCTGTTCGCGTGTCCCGGATTCGCGGGTGAGGCAAGTGAGTCGGTGGGCCGCGTGAATGGCGGGCAGGACGCCTGGCAGGCTGCGGCAGCCAGGCGCTTCGACGCGCTCGCTCCGTACAAGAACTGCGGCGACTGCTCCTTCATTCCCGTGTGCGCCGGCGGCTGTGCCGTCGCGTCGCACACCGAGCTTGGCGACATGAATACGCCTTCATGCCACAAGGAAAGCTTCGAGGCGGCCTTGGTCGGCCTGGCGCACATCGTCGCCTCAGGCGTTGAAAATTCTTTGGTCTAATTTAGGAGAGGGAAGGCTTATGAAAATCACGATTGTCAAGAAGGCCCCCACGACCAAGAAGCAGTTAGGGGTAGGCGGGTGCCCCTGGTTCGTCGACGACTTTCCCACTGATAGGAAGTAGCGGCCAACTGCCACCACGCTGAAGCTCGAATATCACAGGGAGTATCATGAGAGTCACGATTATCAAGAAGGCCGCCACGACCAAGAAGCCGGGCAATTTCTGTCCCTGGATGCTCGACGACATGGTCGAAAAGAAGTAATCGGCCCTGGCCGCTAGTTGCCATGGGAGCCCGAACCGATACGTAATAGAGGCGTGTCGAGCTCCCTGCTTTTCCCTCGTCCCGAGATCGTCCGGACCATCCGCCGCCTGTCCGTGGTAGGGGGGCTTGGTGTGCTTCTGGGATCGGTCGCGTGTTCCAGCTCGGCCATGCGGGAGCTGGAGCCATCGCCTCCCACGGGGACGGTCCGTATTGGCGTCCCCGAGGGCGAAACGCAGTCCGGCGACGTCGGCTTCCAGCAGCAGTGGCGTTTCTTCACCCAGGACCCATTCACGACGCGCGGGCCGGACGGACGCCCGCAAGGCAGGGTCGCCGAGTCGTGGGAGGTCTCCGCGGACGGGCTGACCTGGGAGATACATCTGCGCCCCAACGTGACCTTTCACGATGGGACGGCGCTCGATGCGGAGGCCGCAAAGCAGGTCCTGGACGCGGTCCTCGCTCGCGCCAGTACGCGGGCGTCGTCTCCGGGCCTGGCCGAGGTTCGACAAGTAGCCACGGCCGGTCCGCACACCCTCGTCATCTCGCTCGCCCGCCCCTCCGCGTTCCTCATGGACGAACTCGACATTCCGCTGACCAAAAAGGACCCGGGTGGCACCGTTATCGGGACCGGACCGTTCAAGCCCGTGACGATCTCTCCGCGCGAGGTTGTGCTCCAGGCCCACGAGGGGTATCACCTCGGGTCGCCGGCAGTCCACGAGCTGATCGTAAAGTTCTACCCGACGCTGCGCCTGGCCTGGGCCAGCCTGCTGCGCGGTGAGATCGACGCCGTGTCGAATGTCCCGGCCGACGCGCTGGAGTTCGTCAAGAGCGACGCCGTGGACACGTTTTCGTTCTCGCGCCATTTTGCGCATGTGATCGTGTTCAACTCAGCGCGGCCGCAGCTGAGGCCCGCCGCCGTTCGCCGGGCGCTCAACGCCGCCATCGACCGGCAGGCGCTCATCCAGAGTGTGCTGAAGGGGCGCGCGCAACTTGCGGACAGCCCGGTCTGGCCGAAGCATTGGGCGCACGACGCCTCGGTTCGCGGTTATAGTTACGATGCGTCGCTCGCACGCGCGACCCTCGACGCGCTCGGCGTGCACGTCCAGCGTGCGGGCGGCGCGACGGTTCCGGCGCGTTTCCGATTCACGTGCACGGTGCCGCAGGGACACGCCGTTCACGAGCGTCTGGCGCTGATGATTCAACGGCAGCTGTACGACGTGGGCGTCGATATGCAGCTCGAGTCGCGCCCGTTGTCGGAGTTGGACACCATGCTGCGCGTCGGTGATTTCGACGCGGCGATCGTGGACTTGTCGAGCGGTCCGACCCTTTCGCGCGTGTACCAGTTCTGGCGGTCTCCCGGCGACTTCCGCGGATTCAACATGTTCGGGTACGAGAACGCCGAAGCCGACAAGTGGCTCGACCGGCTCCGACATGCCCAGGACGATGCATCGACCAGAACGGCAGCAAGCCAGTTGCAGCGAGTACTGATGGACGATCCGCCCGCCCTGTTTCTGGCCTGGATCGAAGGATCGCGTGCGATCAGCCGGCGGGTTGCCGTTCCGACCGAGGCCGGGCGCGATCCATTTGCTGATCTCTGGCGCTGGCAAATCCGCCGCGACATGTCACCGACGGAACAGTGAAGAAGATCACCACGCGATTCGCATTCCTGATGGCCGCGGCCGCGGTCCTGCCGCTGCTGGCCTACGGCGCGGTGTCGATCCTGTCGCTGCGCGCCGGCACGAAACAGACGGTCATCCAGGGCAACTTGAACGTCGCGAGGCGGTCGGCCGAGCAGATAAACCTCTACGTCACGAGCGGCGTGAAGATCCTTCGCGCCGTTGCCGCGGACCTTCAGCACACGGGCCTCGCTCCCTGGCAGCAGGACCGCATCCTCAAGAATTACGTGCTGCAGTTTCCGGAATTCACGGAGCTGACGTTGCTCGACGATTCGGGCGCGCCGGTGGTCTCGAGCCGCATCGGCCCGCCGACCGTATCGGTGCCAGGTTCTGACAGCGTCAACGTCGAAGGCGCACTGATGTCCCCGTTCACGGTCGATGATGACCTTCTGCCGACCGCGATCGTCGCGATACGACTGAGTGGCGGCGGGTGGCTCGTGGGCCTTCTGAACCTCGAAGAACTGTGGCGGATGGTGAACCGGATCCGCGTCGGCGATCACGGCGTGGCGCTGCTCGTGAGTGGGCCCGGACAGCTCCTCGCCCACGGAGATCCCGCCGAGCGGTCGAGGGTGGCGCGTGGCGAGAACATGTTGCTGCACCCGCTGATCATGGCGCTGCAGCGGTCCCCGAACGGTCCGGTCTCAGCCGAATATCAGGGGACGCACGGGCCGGTGCTCGGCGTGGCTGCGCCGGTGACGGCACTCCAGTGGACGGTCGTTGTCGAGCAGCCGACATCGGAGGCGTTTGCGATTGCGTCACGTCTCCAGTTGCAGCTCGGCGTGGCCATCGGAGCGGCGCTGCTCCTGATGGTGGTGGCGGGCTACAAGTCCGGTCGCTCCTTCATCCAGCCGATCTTTGCGCTGATGCGCGGCACGAGGGCGCTGGCGGAGGGCCATCTCGGTGAGCGTGTTCCCGTCGACTCCACCGACGAGCTCGGTCAGCTCGGCCAGGCGTTCAACAACATGGCGGACCGGCTCGTGGAGCTCCAGGAGGATGTCCGGAAGAAAGAGCGCGAGTCGATGTTCGGCCGCGTCGCGGTGGGTCTGGTGCACGACCTCTCCCACCCGATTCAGAACATCGGCAACAGCTGCAAGCTGATCGTGAAAATGTTCGATGACGTCGATTACCGTGAGAGCTTCCGAAAGACCGTCGAGCGTGAGCTGTCGGAAGTGAAGCGGATGATGGACGACCTCCGGAACATCGCAAAGCCGCTGCCGCTCGAGAAGTTCCCGATCGACGTGAACCGCGCGCTGGGCGAGCTCGTGGAGTCGATGCAGACAACGGCGGAACGGGCGGGCCTGACGATCGACAGGAGACTCGTGTTCGGTCCGCTGTATATAGAGGGCGATTTGTTCGCGCTCAACCGCGTCTATCGCAACCTGATCGTGAACGCATTCCAGGCAACCGCTCCGGGAGGGGAGGTCATCGTCCGCACGATGCGGCAGAACGACGTGGCCGTCATCGAAGTGGCCGACACGGGATGCGGGATCCCGACCGATCGTCTCGAGACCATCTTCGAGGACTTCGCCACGACCAAGCGTCGCGGCCTCGGCCTCGGCCTCGCGATCTCGAAGAAAATCGTCGAACAGCTCGGCGGCACGATTACCGTGAGCAGCGAGGTTGGACGCGGGAGCACGTTCACGCTGCACTTCCCGATGACGAAAGCACGGCCGTCACAGCGCGCCGCCGGCTGATTCCCCCACGCTCAGCGAAATCGTTGACATCGGCTCCGCGTGCCCCGCATCCTCCGCGAGGAGCGCGCAGAGGAGCGACGGGCTCTGGGACGGATTTCGGCGCTGAGACGGTCTCAGCGCGGAGATCGCGGCGCTCGCGGGCTCTTCCTGAAAGATCCGAATCTGAGTATCCAGGTCACCAATTCCCGATCGCGGGGGCGGCGACGGTGTCAGGGCCGCGCCGCTACCTCGCCGATCGAGCCGGGGGGTCTACACACACGTCTGCGCTTCACGTGTGAAGCGAGCCGTCGGTGTTGATTCGGTGTGTCGTCGGTCCGAAGCCTATTTCTTCGGCAGGACGGTGTCCTTCAACTGCTTCGCGATGCGAGCCTTCACGACGGTCTTCGCGGGGATCTTGATTGCCTCACCTGTCGCCGGATTCCGGCCCATCCGCGCCTTCCGCTTCTGTACGACCAGCTTCACCATGCCCGGCAGCACGAATTCGCCCGAGCGCTTGAGCTCCTTCTCGGCAAGCGCCGTGAGCTCGTCGAAGAACTCGCGCGCCTGCGTGCGCTTCACCTCGAAGCGTTCGGCGAAGTGTGAGAAAAGCTCCGATTTGCCCATTCTCCGGGCCTCTGCCATCACGTCCCCCCGTTGCTGATGCGCGCCGTGCCGACAACCGCGCTGCAATCGTGCGCGCGCGATTGCCGCGGAAACATTCCAAAAACCGCCGTATCCTAGCGCGCGCGTCGATCAGTGTCAATCAAACGCGCGCGGGAAACCAGGTAATTTCAAGCCAAAGTGCTAGAATTTTCGGGGTATGTCAAGCACGACGACGATCGAGACATTCCCGAATCCGCGCCCGGGCCGCGAGTACGAGATCGCGATCAGTTGTCCAGAGTTCACGTCCGTATGCCCTAGGACCGGTCTGCCCGACTTCGGGGAAATCCGGATCACGTACGTGCCCGCCGACCGGTGCCTCGAGTTGAAATCACTGAAGTACTACATGATCGACTTCCGCAATCGCGGCATCTTCTTCGAAGCCGTCACGAATCAGATTCTCGACGACCTCGTCACGGCCTGCGGGCCGCGCCGCATGACCGTCGTGGGCGATTTCGCGGTCCGCGGCGGCATCAAGACCGTCGTTACCGCGACCTACGCCGCGTGACTTATCACGTCCCGATCGAAGGCTCGCTGGATCTGCACGCCTTCGCACCCCGCGACATCAAATCCGTTGTGGACGAGTACGTGAACGCCGCGCACGCGGCGGGCCTGCGCGAGGTTCGCCTCGTCCACGGCCGCGGGCGCGGCGTGCAGCGTGGCATCGTGCAGCAGGCGCTCGATCGGCACCCGCTCGTCGCGGAATTCTGGGACGCACCCGAATCGCATCTCGGGGCGACAGTGGCGCGGTTGAGAGACGAGTCGCCGAACCCCGAACCTCGAACTTAGAACCCGGAACCGAACGCAGAAGGGGAACACGAACCGAGAAGTGAGAACCAGGAACCGAGAACGACTAGAATCACTAGCATGCCTTGCGCCGTTCGCAGCGTTGTTCTGTGCGTCGTCCTGGTTCTCCGGGCGTCGTTCGCGTTTTCCGAGGTGCCATCGCCCGAGGCGTTCTTCGGGTTCCGGATGGGAGCCGATGGCGAGATAGCCAGTTGGGCGCAGATTCGCGACTACTTCGAACGGGTCGCAATCGCGTCGAATCGCGTGGAGCTCATAGACATCGGCGCGACGACCGAGGGCAACCGGATGATTGCCGCAATCATCTCGGTGCCCGAAAACATCGCGCGCCTCGACGCCATCAAGGCGGCGAACGGGCGGCTTGGCAACCCGCGCACCCTCACGCCGGAGGCGGCCAGAGCCATTGCCGCGAACCAGACCGCCATCATCGCGATCGGCGCGAGTATTCACGCAACCGAGGTGGGCGCGACGCAGGCCGCCAACGAGCTGCTCTACACGCTGGCGACCACCGAGGACCCGGTGCTCCTCCAGGCGCTTCGTGACGTTGTCGTGGTCCTGTTTCCCTCGCTCAATCCCGATGGCCATGTTCTCGTTGTCGACTGGTTCAGACAGCACCGGGGGTCGCCGTTCGAAAGCAGCCCCATGCCGTGGCTGTATCACAAGTACGCGGGCCACGATATCAACCGCGACGCGTTCATGCTCAATCTCACCGAGAACCGCGCCCTCGCGAGATTTCTGTACGGCGAATGGCACCCGCAGGTGTTTCTGACGATGCACCAGATGGGCTCGCGAGGACCGCGATTCTTCGTGCCCCCGAATTACGACCCGATCGACCCGAACTACGATCCGCTGATCTGGCGGACGGCCGGATTGCTCGGGCACGCGATCGCGCTGCGCATGGAGGAGGACGGCCGCTCGGGCGTCGTTCAGAACGCGATTTACGACTATTACTGGCCGGGCTACGAGGACTCGGCGCCGCTCGGCCACAACACCGTGTGCATCCTGTCCGAGGTGGCGAGTGCCCGCCTCGCCAATCCGATCAACGTGCCGCCGGCGGAATTGCAGGGGACGCCGCGCGGATTGCCCGAGTACCGCGCGCAAGTCAATTTCCCGAACCCGTGGCCTGGCGGCGTCTGGCGCCTCCGCGACATCGTGGATTACGAGCTGTCAGCGGCGTACGGCCTGATTACCGGCGTCGGGAAGTACCGGCGCGAGATTGTGCAGAACTTCTACACGATGGGGTGGCGGGCGGTCGAGCGCGGGAACGCCGGGGGGCCGTTCGCGTTCGTGATTCCGCCCGAGCAGCACGACATGCACGCGGCCGCACGGCTGCAGAACGTCCTCATCGATGGCGGCGTTGAAATACACCGCGCGATTGAGGAATTCCGCGCGGGAAGCGAGACGTACCCCGCCGGTACGGACGTCGTGCTCATGGCGCAGCCCTTCCGCGCCTATGCGAAGACGCTGTTGGAGCGGCAGCAGTACCCGGTGCGACGAACCGCGCCCGGCGCTCCCGCGGAGCGGCCGTACGATGTGGCCGCCTGGACCTTGCCTTACCAGATGGGAGTCGCGGTCACGACGATTGAGGGCCGGTTCGAGCTTCCCGCGATGGAGCGGCTCGAACGCGCAACAATCGCGCCGGCACAGGTCTGGGGTGACCGGAGGCCGTCGTACTTCGTCGTGGAGGCGCGCGGCAACGGCGGCTCGATTGCCGTGAACCGGCTTCTGGCGGCCGGTCTCAAACCGGCGTGGCTCACCGACCGGCTCGAGGTGCAGGGCCACACGTATCCCGCGGGTTCGATCGTTGTGGAGCACTCGAGGGCCGCGGAAAACATCGTTCAACAGATTTCGCGGCAGCTCGGTCTCCGCGCGACCGGCGCGCGCGGGAAGCTGCCGGGTGGCTTGCTCCCGCTCGGACGGCCGCGGGTTGCGCTGTACCGCCCGTGGGTGGAGAACATCGACGAGGGCTGGACCCGGTGGCTCCTCGAGCAGTATGAGTTCCCGTTTACGTCCGTCCACGACGCGGAGCTTCGCCGGGGCAATCTGCGCGCGAGGTACGACGTCGTCGTTCTTCCGGACCTGACGCCCGACCGGATCCTGACGGGCAATCCTCCCGGCGCGATGCCGGACGATTACACGGGCGGAATCGGCGAGGACGGTGCGTACGCGTTGAAGGCGTTCGTCGAGGCGGGCGGCACGCTGATAACGCTCGACTCGTCGAGCGCGCTCGCGATCAGCATGCTCAACCTCCCGGTGACCGACGTGACGCAGTCGGCGGGGGGAAGCGAATTCTTCTGTCCGGGGTCGATCCTCTCACTCGAGCTCGATGCGAGCAACCCGCTGGCGTTCGGCATGTCGTCGAGCACGGCGGCGTTCTTCGCGTACAGTGCCGCGTACAACGTCGAGCGGCCGTCGCCGACTGACGGCCACGGGGGGCCGGGCGTGCAGCCGTCGTCTCTCGAGGTCGTGGGCCGGTACGCGGCCCGTGACGTGCTGCTGAGCGGGTGGCTCGAGGGCGAACGCGTCATCGCCGGCCGCGGCGCGGTGTTGAACGCGCGCGTCGGTCTGGGCCGCGCCGTCCTCTTAGGGTTCCGGGCCCAGCACCGTGCGCAGACGCACGCCACGTTCCGCCTCCTCTTCAACGCGATCCACACCTCCGTCCGCTGAGGGCCAGATCGGGGTCAGATCGGGGTCAGACCGGGGTCAGACCGGGGTCAGACCGGGGTCAGAACGGGGTCAGACCCTGGTGACGGGTCGACTCAAGGCCTTGACTCGATCCGTGTCAATGACGTGCTGACCGCGAGGCGCGTGGCAGGATCAGCAAGGCGGGACCGAGCGGCATGTGGCAGTTTCCGCGCCGTTGCCACACGCGCGTCGCGGAATCGGGCCTGTTGCAGCCTGGAATGCACGGTGCACCGCAGGGCACCGTGTCCAACACCCACCCATGGGGTCCTGGTGAAGCCGTCCGCATCCGGGGCGAGCGCTGGAAGGTCCTGCACTACACCGCCTACGACGGCTGCGGCGTGCTGGAGGTCGCCGGCGCCGACACCCACAACGCCGGCCTGACCTGGCGCGTCCTGCTGCCGTTTGAGCCAACCGACCGTCTCCCGCCCCACCCCGCGCTTCCCCGCATCGTCCACCCGTCAGCGCTCGCTCGCATCGCGCGCGACGCGCTCGCCTCCACGACCCCCTCATGGACCTCGCTGCGTGCCGCCGCACGCGCAGACATTGCGTTGCTGCCATTCCAGCTCGAGCCGGCGATGGCCATGGCGCGGGGCCACGCTTGCCGCTTCCTGCTTGCCGACGAAGTGGGACTCGGCAAGACCGTCCAGGCCGGCCTGATGATTGCCGAACTCCTCGCCCGGGAACGCGACGCTCGCATCCTCATCGTCACGCCCGCCGGACTGCGCGAACAGTGGCGCGACGAGCTGCACGCACGCTTCGCGGTCGACGCGGACATCATCGACGCAGCGGGGCTGGCCCGTGCGACCGCACGACTCCCCTCCGGCATCAACCCATGGGCAATCGCGAGCGTCGCCATCACGTCAATCGACTTCGTGAAGCGCGCCGACGTCATCCGCGCGCTCGAACCGCTCGTGTGGGACCTCGTCGTGTTCGACGAAGTGCACGGGTTGAGCGGCAGGTCGGATCGGACGACGGCAGCGGGACAGATCGCCTCGCGCGGCCGCCGCGTGGCCATGCTCACCGCCACGCCTCACACCGGCGACCCTCGAGCCTTCGAGCGCCTTTGCTCGCTCGGACAACTCGACGACGGCGACGACGTCCTGCTCTTTCGCCGCACCCGCTCGGACGCCGGCGTGCAGACGTCGCGTCGAGTCTGTCTGCTTCGAATTGGTCCCTCGGAGGCGGAGCGCCGGATGCACACAGCGCTCGCCGCCTACATCCGGCATGTGGGGCGCGATGCGCCTGAATCCACGGCTGCCGCGGCGCACCTTGCTATGAACGTACTGGCGCGGCGGGCGTGCTCCAGCGCGGCCTCGTTCGCCCGATCGGTCGAGCGGCGGATGGCCCTGCTCGAAAACGCCGCCTCGCCACCCGAGATCCAACTCTCCCTTCCGCTGGACGAGGTGACCACGAGTGACGACGAGGAGCCTGGGACCGAGCTTGCCGCGCCGGGCCTCGCGGATTCCAGCGCTGAACGCCGATGGCTGGAGCGGCTGCTCGTCCTGGCCCACGCCGCCGAAGCGTACGAGACGAAGATCGCCGCGATCGCTCGCTTCCTGCGGCGCACGCGTGAGCGAGCGATCGTGTTCACGGAGTATCGCGACACACTCGAGCGGCTTGCACGCGCGTTCGACAGAAGCGATGTGTGCCGCGCAGCACCTGCAGCACGCCTGCACGGCGGCCTGAGTGCGGCGGAACGTGCGGCGGAGCTCGGCCGATTCACGAGCGGCGGCGCTCCGTTGCTGCTGGCAACCGACGCGGCCAGCGAAGGATTGAACCTTCATCATCGCTGCCGGCTCGTTGTCAACCTCGAAGTGCCCTGGACGCCGCTGCGGTTCGAGCAGCGCGTAGGACGCGTCGACCGGCTCGGACAACGAGCTCGCGTGCACGCCGTGACGCTCGTCGCGCGCAACACCATCGAAGAATCGATAACCGCGCGGTTTCGTGAACGTCTCGAGCGCGTGACCGAAGCGCTTTCGTCGACGTCCGACGCAACGAACGCCGGCGTCGCAAGCCTCGATCTTCGGGACGAGGCCAAACGGGAAGTCGAACGGCTCCAGATCGTCCGGGCGCTCGCGAGCCCGTCGCACATCCGAAGCGGACCACCACAGCACAGCCGCCACGCGGCTGAAGCCGCGCGCTCCGCGGCCGCATCCACACCGGGCAGGCCGCAGGGAGTCGCGGCTGCGGTGCGCGGGGACGGCGATACGTCCGTCCACTGGGCGATACGCCTCCTGTTTGTCGATGCCGACGGCAACGTCGCGTGGGACACGATCGTTGCGCCGGCCGTACAGACGCGGAGGTCGCCGTCTCTCACGCGCACCGCCGACCTGCGCGAGTGGTTGGCGTGGTTGCACCAGCATCTGGCGCTCCAGTTGGCGGCCGCGTCGGTCGGCGCGCACGAGCGCGAATGTGCGCGCGTGACCGTCGACGCTGGTCCGGCATGCGAGCGACTGTCGGCGCGCGAGCGGGCGATCCTTCGCATGCTGCGCGACCGGGACGCACGACTCGCGCGTCCACTGGTGCAGGCCGCGCTGTTCGACCGGCGGGCGTTGAGGCACGCCGAGGCGCAACGCCGGCTCTCAGACCTCGCAATCGAACGCTCCACCGTACGGCTCGACGGGCTTCAGCGGCTCCTCCCGGTGCGCCCGGGCGATCGGCACCTCGTTTTCGCGCTCGTCCGGACTCGATGATCGACCTCCGCGCTCCACGCCATGGAGGACATCTCGCCGGCGTCCGCGGGCGGCTGATCAGCGCGGCGTTCGCCCGCGACGTGCTTCCGACGCTCACGGCTGTGGACCCGACGATGCCGGCTATTCAGCGCACGATCGAGCGCTGGAATGCCCAGCGGCACGCGCAGCTCGGGCCGGCCGCCTCCGTCCGCTCGATTGTCGACACAGCCGCGATCCCTCTGCTGACGCTGCTCGGCTACCGGATCCAACAGCGACACGACATCGAATCGAGCTCTCATCTGATAGCCGAAACGCCCGATGGCGTTCCGCTGGCAGTCATCGTCACACCGTGGGCGTCACCGCTGGACACGTCATGGCGAAGTGCGGTCGTGGCCGGCGTTGGAACGGACGCGCGATGGTCGGTCTGCACGAACGGGGTCGCCTGGCGCATCGTCGATGCGCAGCGGACGTGGGCGCGACACTTTCTCGAGTTCGATCTCGACATGGTCGCACACGACGCCGATACGCTCGCCGCGTTCTGGAGCCTGGCACGCGCATATGCGATGACCGGCTCGAGCCCGCTGCTGGATCGTGCGGTGGAGCTCTCGGCCCGGCATGGCGTCAGCGTCTGCCGGTCACTCGGCGCGGGTGTCCTCGAGGCGCTCACGGTCATCGTTCAATCGCTCGCTCGCCGGGCGCCGCGCGGCCGCCGTCCCATGGCGCTCCCGCCGCTCTTCGAACAATCACTCACGGTGCTCTATCGGGTCCTGTTTCTGCTCTTTGCCGAGGCGCGCGGGTTGGTTCCGGTCTGGCATCCCATCTACCGCGATCGCTACACGATCGAGTCGATCGTCACGACCCTCATCGGGCGCGGGCGCTATCGCGGCGTGTGGCAGGCGCTCCAGGCCATCTCGCGCCTCGCGCACGCAGGGTGCCGCGCGGGCGAGTTGCGCGTCACCGCGTTCAACGGCCGCCTGTTCTCGCCCATGCACACCCCGGCTGCTGAGCGAGGCCGCATCGACGATGACGCGATGGGCCGCGCGATGCTGGCAGTGACCACGACCACGAATGCCGGTCAAAGGGGTCGCGCCCGTATTGCCTATCGCGATCTGGACGTCGAGCAGCTCGGCGCCGTGTACGAGCACGTCCTCGATTACGAAGCGGTCCGCGAGACGGGCGCCGGACACGTCCCACGGATCGTGCTCGGGAGAACCGGGGACCTGCGGAAGGCCAGCGGCACCTTCTATACGCCGCGATCGTTGACGGACTATCTCGTCCGGCGCACGCTGGCGCCGCTCGTGCGCGATCGGACGGCCGACGAGATTCTTCGTCTGCGCGTGCTCGACCCAGCAATGGGCAGCGGGGCGTTCCTCGTCTCCGCGTGCCGCTATCTCGCCTCGGCCGCCGAAGCCGCGCTCGTGCGCGCCGGCGACTGGCATGCCGCCGATATCACGATGGAGGATCGCATCACGCTGCGACGTGATGTCGGCCAGCGATGTCTGTTCGGGGCCGACCTGAACCCGATGGCCGTGCAGCTCGGACGCCTGTCGCTCTGGCTGGCCACGCTGTCCGGCGATCGGCCGCTGACGTTCCTCGATCATCACCTCGTGGCCGGCGACAGCCTGGTGGGTGCGACGCTCGACGACGTGTCTCGACAACCACCCGGACGGCGCCGCGGCGCGGGACGTGTGTCGCTGCCGCTGTTCGCGCGCGCCGGGGTGAACGAGGTCCTCCAGGATGTCGTCGCGACGCGCGAGCGGTTGGCCACCGAACGCGACGATCGCGTCGAGGTCGTGCGCCGCAAGGAGTCAACGCTTGCCGCATTGCAGACCGACGGCGCAGGTCTGTCGCGTTGGAAAGCGGTGCTCGATCTCTGGTGCGCCTGCTGGTTCTGGGACCCGGGAGACGCGCCGCACGCGGCGCTCTTTCGGGAGCTCGCGGACACGCTGCTCGGAGCGACAGCGACCCTGCCGCCCGAGATCGGTCGTCCGTGGCTGGACCGTGCGGCCGCAATCGCACACGACCGCCGATTCCTGCACTGGACGCTGGAGTTTCCCGAGGTCTTCTACGACAACGCCGGGTCGTGGCGGCCCGATGCGGGCTTCGATGCGGTCCTCGGGAATCCACCCTGGGACATGATTCGCGGCGATAGCGGCAACGCGGCACAGCGCAGGGGGCGCCGCGCCGACGCACATCAGCTCGTCGGGTTCGCACACGGCTCGGGCATCTACGCGGCAGACGCCCGGTCGCATGTCAACCGGTATCAGCTCTTCGTCGAGCGGGCCCTCCAACTGACGAAACCCGGCGGCCGCATCGGCCTCGTGTTGCCGTCGGGGGTCGCGGTCGACGCCGGCTCCGCACCGCTCCGCCGTTACCTGTTCGAGCGCGCCGGCGTGGACTCGATCCTCGGTCTCGACAACCGGGCCGGCATCTTTCCCATCCACCGCAGCGTCCGCTTCGTGCTCGTCACGGCGACCACCGGACGGTCCACGGAGCGCATCGCGTGCCGGTTCGGTATGAGCGATCCCGACCGGCTCGACGCGTTCGACGACACGTCGACGGCCGCTTTCCCCGTGAGGATGACCCGCGCGTTCCTGTCACGGGTCTCGGGCGATGACGACCTCGGGATTCCCGAACTCGTCACCATGTCCGATGTGCACATCCTTGAAGCGATCACCGCGAACGTGCCGTGGCTCGGGTCGACTGCCGGATGGAACGTGCAGTTCGGGCGCGAGCTGAACGCGAGCGACGATCGGAATGCGTTCGTGCCGGTCTCCGGCGAACCCGCAGCGAGGGTCGTTGTCGAGGGTAAACAGATCGAACCCTTCCGCGTCGCGCTCGCGGGGTGTCGCTACGAGCTGTCGCGAACCGCGGCGGCGCGCCTCCGTGTTCCGCGGCGTCGGCGTCTCGCATACCGCGACGTGGCCAGCGCGACGAACCGCCTGACGCTCATCGCGGCCGTGATTCCGGCGCGAGCCGTGACCACGCACACGCTCTTCTGCCTCAAAACGCTTCTCTCACCGGAGCACCAGCTCGTGCTCTGCGCGCTTCTGAACAGCTATGTCGCCAACTACCTGATTCGCTTGCGCGTGAACACGCACGTCACAGCGACGCTGATATCGCGCTTGCCCGTTCCGCGGGTGCCCGAAGCCCACCCCGCGTTCGCACGGCTCGCGACCCTCGCTCGCAGCCTCGCCGAGTCCCAGGTCCCCGTCGAGACCGTCCACGAGTATGCCGAAGCGCAGGGGCTGGCGGCGCGGCTCTACGGGCTCACGCGCACCGCCTTCGAGCATGTGCTCTCAACCTTCCCGCTGGTGCCGGAGGAAGTGAGGAGGGAGGCGTTGAGATGGTTCGAGGAGGTTGAGGGCTGACTTTGGTGATTCAGCTGAATCCACCGACTCAACTGATTCAACTGATTTTCGTGACACGGGCCACGGAGGCTCAGAGGCACGGGAGGCGCCGAACGTCCTACGAACGATTTCACGCGCTCCACACATCCCAGATGCTTAGGTATTTGCGCGTGACGCACCTTACCGTCGGTTTGCTACTCAATTTTCAATAGCGTCGTATTGCGGGAGGGCATCCGGCGAGTGGCCTTGTAAGCCTGAGGATCTCCGTGCCTCGGTGGCCCGTGACAGTAGAATCGGTGGAGTCATTGGAATCACCAAACGCACGAGCTCGACCTCTCGAAGGGACTCCAGCGATCCGGAAGCGCCACAAGAGTCCACCCCGCAGAGAATGCATGCCCGGGTAAGGTATATTCGATTATCTGCGCGATGGCCCCGCCTGCCTGCTATCACGCGATCCCGACATGCCTCCTCCGGGATCCTCATGTATGACATCTGACTCGCCGACGCGCGGCAGGCCGTATCTGCGTCCGTTCGTTGGGATCGTCCTCCTTGTCGCGGTGCTGACCGAGGTGGCGCTCGCGCTCCTGCCGCGGCAGCTCGTCGATACGTTTCTCGGCCGGCTGGTCACGATCTGGCCGATCGTCTTCGTTGCGGCCGTGGCCGGCAGCATCTATCTCGCGCGCGAGTCGCGGCGCACCGCGACCCGCGATCGGCAGCGGATTGACGCGCTCGAGACAGTCGACTATCTCAAGGCGGTCAACGCCCTTCTCAGGACGCTCGCCAGCTCGCCCGACATCACGCGAAGCCTCTTCGAGCTGGCAGTACGTATCCACGCGATCGTTCCGTGCGACCGCGTGGGCCTCGCCCTGCTCACCGAGGACCGGCAAGGCTATATCACCTACACCGCACGCATCGACATGCAGGGACCTGAGCCGCACCCGCGGCCCGACCTGCACTTCCCGCGCGGCTCGACGATCATCGACCAGGTCGTGGCCGCGCGCGAAGGACGCGTCGTGGATAACATCACGGAGCTCGCGCCGTCGTATCTCGACGTGAACGTGATTCGGACCGCAGGCTTCACCTCGTTCGTTCTGGTGCCGCTCATGTTCGAAGGCGAGGCGCTCGGCACGCTCAATCTCGTTTCGCGTCGCCCCGGCGCGTTCTCCGAAGCCGACCTGCACACGCTCAGACCGGTTGCTGAAGCGCTCGCCCTCGCGCACGGCACGCGGCGGATGGCCAACGCGCTCGTGCGCCACCAGATGGCCAACGAGCTCTCGGAGCTGACCTTCGCCTTTGCGAACGACATGAACGGCGCCGTGCAGGCGATCCTCGGGCAGTGCGAGCTGCTGGCCAGGGAGCAGCACGGTTCGGGTATCCAGCAGGAACTGGCCGGTATGCTCCAGCAGGCGCGCCGCCTGCGCGACATCCTCGATCAAATGCAACGGATGACGCGGGAACATGTGGCGACCACAACCCGCCCTCAGTAGTTCCAGAGCGCGGCGACGCCGCAACCAATGCCGCGCTGTGACGAACCTCCATCTCTAGTGACACTACCGCGCTGGCAGAACAGACCCAGCGCGGTAGTGTCACAATGGACGCATGCGTGTCGGTCTGTCTGTCCTGATTGCGCTCGCCGGACTGCTCAGCCCCTTCGCCGCCGGTGTTGCGACGCAGACCCCCGGGCAGCCCACACAGGTCGCCGCTCAGCAGCCGTTCGAGGAATGGCTCGGCGCGCTCATCAAAGAGGCCGGGGAGCGCGGCTACGGCCAGGACCTCATCGATCAGGCGCTCATCGGCCTCGAGCCCCTTCCGCGCGTCGTCGCCAGCGATCGCAGCCAGGCGGAGCTCACAATCACGTTCGAGCGCTACTACAACAATCTCGTCACGCCCGTCCTCGTCAGCCGCGGCCGGACCCGCGCCCACGAGGACCGCGAGCTGCTCGACCGCGTCCAGAGCACATTCGGCGTGCAGCGGCGCGTGGTGCTCGCCATCTGGGGCATCGAGTCGCGCTTCGGCGGCAACATCGGACGCACCCCCGTCTTTCGCGCCCTCGCGACGCTTGCGTGGGAGCCTCGCCGTGCCGACTTCTTCCGAAGACAGCTCTTCGACGCGCTGACGATGGTCGCGCGCGGCCACATCGACGTGGAAACGATGACCGGCTCCTGGGCCGGCGCGATGGGGCAACCACAGTTCATGCCCTCGAGCTATCTGGCCTACGCGGTCGACTTCGACAAGGACGGGCGCCGCGACATCTGGCGATCGACCCCCGATGTGCTCGCCTCGATCGCGAACTATCTGAAAGCCAACGGGTGGGACGGAGAGCGCACGTGGGGACGCGAGGTGACGGTCCCGTCCCCGGCCCGCACGCGCATACGCGAGAGCGTGCCCGCGCGAACCTCCGGCTGCTACGCCATGCGGGACATGACCGAGCGGCGCGCGCTCGAAGAGTGGCAGAATTTCGGCGTGCGGCGCGTCGACGGTGGGCCGTTACCCGAGGTCGATGTCGAGGCGGGTCTTGTGCAGACGGGAAACCGCTTCTTTCTGGTCTACCCCAACTACGACGCTATCCTTCGATACAACTGCGCGCATCACTACGCGCTCTCCGTGGGGTTGTTTGCGGAGTTGCTGGATTGATTCCGCGCGATTGAGTGTACGTAGGCCGGGTCTTCAGACCCGGCGCGGTGCCGCATCTAAAGATGCGGCCTGCGGACGAGCATCAACGCTGCATAGCCACTGCGACGCTGAGCGCAAGTGACATCAGGACAAGGCTCGTCATCAGCACCATGTGCCGATCGCGCTGTACGACGTAGATAACGGTCGAGGCGATGACGCGCGACACGGGCGTGACGATGAGCACGATGATCCCGGCGTTCAGGAGGCGATCGACAAACGGCCGACCGTCGGCGATCAACCAGAGCGCGAGGCCCGCCCCGAACATGACGGTGCTGATGATGGTGCCGAGACCGAGGATGCGCCCGAGGCGTTCTTCCATCTCGTCCGGCGTCATTGAGCGGCTCGCACGAACATCAGCACCGCGACGCCGAGCATCACCGCGGCCATGAGCAGCTTGAGGCCGCGGGCCTTCACACCCGCGCCGAGGTGCATTCCGCCCCGGGACCCGATCTGAACGCCGAGGACAGCCGCGGCCGCCAGAGAGGGCGCGACATCGCCGCGGCCGTAGTAGATCATGGCGCCGGACGCGGCCGTGACGCCGATCATGAACGCGCTCGTTGCCGCGGCGGCACGCAGCGGCACGCCGCACCACGCGTTCAGCATCGGCACCTTCAGGACGCCGCCTCCGATCCCGAGCAGCGACGAGATGTTCCCCGCCACGAACGATCCGGCCAGCGCCAGCGGCATCCGACGTACGCGGTAGACGACCTCGCGGCCGCTCTCCTCGTCGTAGAAGCGGCCGCCGTAGCGGCCGGGATCGGCCCCCGGATCCAGAATCACGTTACGGCGATCGAGGCGGGAGAGCATCACGGCGGCGACGACCGTCAGGACCGTGCCGAACACGAGGTAGAGGGTCTGCGGCGAGAGCAGCTGCGCGGTAATGCCGCCGACAAGGCCACCCGCCGCGGTGGCCACCTCGAGCGTCATCCCGAGCCGCATGTTGATGAGTCGACGACCTGCGGTGCCGGCGCTCACCGAGCTCGACGTCGCAATGACAGTCAGCAGGCTGGTGCCGATCGCCTGGCGGATGGGCACGCCCATCGCGAGCGTCAGCAGGGGCACGAGGAAGACGCCGCCGCCCAGGCCGAGGAGTGCGCCGAGGCCTCCGGCAGCGGTCCCCGCCAGCATGACCGCGAGGAGAGTGACGAGCGACATTCACGCGGTCGGGAAGCGGCGCGTCTGCTCGAGATAGCGCGCCGCCTTGTCGAGCGCCGTCGATTCGGCCTCCTCGCGGGTGGCGCCCTCGGCGCGCGCGAAACGCGCGCCGGGGTCCACGTTATCGATCGTGCAGTAGTAACGATCGCCGACCCGGTACGACACGATGTTGATCGGCCACCCGTTCAGCTCCTCGCGGCGTTCGCTGAACTCTTCGCTCTTCATCGCTCCACCGGGGCGCCGACCAGATTGCCCCATTCGGTCCACGAGCCATCGTAGTTCTTCACGCGCGGGAACCCGAGCAGGTACTTCAACACGAACCAGGTGTGGCTCGAGCGCTCGCCGATCCGGCAGTAGGCAATGACGTCGCGGTCGGGCGTGACCTCCTGCGCGCCGTACAGCGATGACAGTTCGGATGCGCTCTTGAACGTGCCGTCCTCGTTGCACGCCTTTGCCCACGGGATGCTCTTGGCGCCTGGAATGTGGCCGCCGCGCTGGCACGTCTCGGGCAGTCCTGGCGGCGCGAGAATCTCGCCGGTGAACTCCTGGGGACTGCGGACGTCGACGAGCACCGTCTCCGGACGGCCGAGCGCGCGCTGGACTTCCTGCAGGAACGCGCGGATGGACAGGTCGGGATCTTGGGCCTTGTAGGTCGTCCCCGCGGGTTGCGGTGTCTCGGTCTCGAGCTCCCGCCCCTCGGCGAGCCACTTCTTACGACCGCCGTCCATGATCCGGACGTCGCGGTGCCCGTAGATCTTGAGCTGCCAGAATGCCCATGCGGCAAACCAGTTGTTGTTGTCGCCGTACAGCACGATCGTGCTCTGCGGCGTGACGCCCGAGCGGCCAAGCAACTGCTCGAGCTTTGCCTTGGGAACGATGTCGCGGACGAGCGTATCGCACAGCTCCGTCGTCCAGTTCCAGCCGATGGCTCCAGGGACGTGACCCTGGTTGTACGCCGCCGTGTCGACGTCGACCTCGACGACGCGTACGTTGGGATCCGTGCGATGCTGTACGACCCAGTCGGTGTTGACGAGCACCTCAGATCCGCTGGCCACCGTCGTCATGCGCGTCCTCCTTGTGACACTAACGCGCTGGATTTTATGGTTTTTCCAACAAATACTGCCAGCGCGTCAGTGTCATTAGAAACACAGGATTATTCACAGCGCGGCTCTGGTTCCCGCGCTGTGAATCCCCTATTCTTTCACGATCGGGCCGTTCTCATAGGGCTTCAGCACCGCATACAGCGCAGCGTGAATCGGCGTAGGCACGCTCGCCTTTCGTCCACGCCTGACGACCGAGCCCTGCAAGGCCTCGACCTCGATACGTTTTCCCTGCTCCAGATCGATGAGCAGCGACGACCGTGTCGACGGCGGCAGGGCGGTCAGATACCGTTCGACCCGCGCGCGGATGTTTGCCGGAACGTCAACACCCTCGGCGTTAGCCACGCGCCGGACCTCCTCGGCCGCCGCGTAAAAGGTCTCGTGAATCTCCGGAAACGCCCAGAGCCCGCCGATCGGCAGCCTCGCCGCGCCGGTGAATGCCGCAAACGGCGCCAGGTACACGAACTTCTCCCAGAGCGGGACGCGAGCGTCGGGCACGGCCTCGACCTCGATATCCGCGCCCGCGAGCGCATCCCGGAGTGCCTCGACGCGAGGCGTGATGCGGCCCGCGGCCTCGAAAACCTCGCCGAACACGATCCGCCGCAGCGTTCCGGTCTGCACGACGAGCCCGGGCGCTTCGAGCGCGGTCGCAATGTACGTGGCTCCGCCCACCACCAGCTCACGGCCAACGACCGCGGCGCAATCGTCCACGCTGTCCACGCCGTTCTGCAGCGTGAGCACGACCGTCGCCCGCCCCATCATCGGTATCAGTCCCGGCAGGGCTGTCGGGTTGTCGTAGTTCTTGATCGCGACGATGACGCAGTCGACGCGGCCGACGCGAGCGGTGTCTTCCTCTGCGCGGGCTCTGGTGATGAAGTCGCCAAGCGGAGTTCGAATCTCGAGACCCCTTTCGCGGATGGCGTCGAGGTTCGCACCGCGTGCGATGAACGTGACGTCGTGTCCTGCCCGCGCCAGCAGGGCGCCGTAGTACCCGCCGACGGCGCCCGAACCCAGAATCCCGAATCGCATTTGGACCGCTATGCGCCTCGTTGCGCGAATTTTGTAATCGTTGCGGGCCGCATAGCGGTCCCGGCGCGCGGAGCGCGCCAAAGCAGACACTGTCTACCAGTCAAGGGCTTCGGCCGGATATCAAGGGCAGAGTCGGGCAGAGTCCTTGGCTGGTCAGCTGCGTCTCCAATAAGAATAAAACGGCAACCCGAGCGCGACCAGGCTGAGGCCTGCCAGCGATTCGACGGGCCGTTCCATCAGCGTATTCCAGACGAGCGCGAACGAGCCGAGCACGTACAGCGCGGGCACGAGCGGATAGCCGAACGCCCGGTACGGCCGATGATGATGGCGCTTCTTCACGCGCAGCACGAAAATCGAGATGCCCCCGAGCACACCGAACAGGACCGACGCAAACGTCACGTAGGTGAAGAGCGCTTCGTAACCACCGCTCAGCGTCAGCAGCGCCGACCAGAGACTCGTCAGCAGGAGCGCAACGTGCGGCGTTTGATATACGGGATGAACGCGCGCGGCAACCGGGAAGAACCGGCGATCGGCAGCCATCGCGAAACACAGACGCGACGAGGCGATGACGCCGGCCACGTTGCAACCAAACGTCGAGACCACCACCGTCCCCGCAACCAGCCCGGCGCCCGCGGGACCCACGAGCGCCGAGACGGCCCGCTCGGCGATGCGAGTGACGCCACTCATTTCCTCGACGGTCAGCGACCACATGTAGGCAAGATTGACAATGAGGTAGATGACCGTCAATAAGACGGTCCCGATCACCAGGGCGCGCGGCACGACGCGCGCAGCGTCCTTGATCTCGCCCGCCGCGAATGCGACGTAATACCATCCCTCATACGTCCACATGACGGCAATCATGGCCACGCCGAACGCCGCGAGTGGACGCGCGATTGGCGCCACGATCGGCGCGAACACCGGATCGACCCGCGCGTAGATCAACGCGAGCAGCGGCACGGCGAGCAGCGCCCCGACCTTCATCGCGGTCAGCACGGTGTTCGTCACGTTTCCACTCTTGACGCCCACGTAGTTGATGGCGGTGATGAGCACGATGGACGCGGCCGCGACCACCTGACCGGCCGATAGGGTCCACGTCCCCCACGGCATCGCCATCGACGTCACGACGCGACCGGTGCCGAGCGCCGGCACGAAGTAGCTGAAATACTCCGCAAAGCCTACGGCAACGGCCGCCACGCTGCCGGTGAGAATGACGAGCAGACACGCCCAGCCGTAGAGATATCCCCACACAGGACCGTAGGCTTCACTGAGAAAGACATAGGGGCCGCCCGAGCGCGGATACATCGAGCCCATCTCCGCGTACGACAAGCCGCCCGCCATCACCAGCAGGCCGCCCACGGCCCACGCCGCGAGCACCAGCGTCACCGACGGGAGCTGCGCGATCATGATGCCGGTGGTGAGGAAGATGCCCGATCCGATCACGCTGCCCAGCACGAGCATGGTCGCGCCGCTCAGGCCGATCGCGCGGTTCAGCTGGTCATCGGCGTTCGCGATCGTGTCGACCGTTGTCTTCATGGGTGCGGACTCTAGCACACGAATGCCGGAAGGTTGGAGATGTAGAGAACGCTGAAACCCGCTACAATCCGTTCATGGCGTCACGCCTCACCACGTTGATCGTCGCTTCCATTGTCGTGGCGACGCTGATCGCCGGCATCATCGCGCGGGCGCAGCGCGACGACGACGGGCCGGTCGATTTGATCGTGTACAACGGGAAGGTCCATGCGGCTGGCGGGAGCGCGACGTTTGCCGAGGCGATCGCCGTCCGCGGCAACACGATCTTCCGCGTCGGGACAAACCGCGAGATCAAACGGATGCGCCGGCCGCAGACGACCGTCGTCGACGCGCACGGCGGCGCCGTGATCCCCGGGTTCAACGACGCGCACGTTCACTTCCTCGACGGCAGCCTCGGTTTCAGTGAGCCCAACCTGCTCGACGCGACGACGGTCGAGGAGATCGGCGAGCGGATTCGCGCATACGCGGACACCAGACCCGAACAGCCCTGGGTGCGCGGCCGTGGGTGGCTCTATACGGCGTTTGCCGGCGGCCTGCCCACGCGCCAGCAGCTCGACGCCATCGTGCCCGACCGTCCTGCGTATCTCATCGCCTACGACGGCCACAGCGGGTGGGCGAACACTGCCGCGCTCAAGGCTGCCGGTATCACGCGCGCAACGCCCAATCCCCCGAACGGCATCGTCGTGAAAGACGCCAGCGGCGAGCCGACGGGTGTGCTCAAAGAGGCGGCGATGGATCTGATGCGCCGCGTGCTGCCGGCACCCGAACACGCGGAGCAGCTTGCTGCGCTGCGTGCCGGAATCCACGAGGCGCATCGCCTCGGCGTGACGAGCGTGCAGAACGCCGACGCCACGGCGGAGGAGCTCGCGTTGTGGGACGAGCTGCGCGAGACACACGATCTCTCGATCCGGGTCTACAACGCGGTGTCCGCCGGGCCGGATCTCACGGAGGCCGGCGCCGACGCGCTCGAACCGATTCGCCGGCAGTACGCGGACGACCCGCTGCTCAAGGCGGGCGCGATCGAGCTGATGGCCGACGGTGTCATCGAGACACACACGGCGGCGATGCTGGAACCGTACGCCAACAAGCCGACAACCGGCATTTCCAATTTCACGCCCGAGGGGTTGACACGCATCGTCACCATGCTCGACGCACGGGGCTGGCAGGTCTGGATTCACGCGATTGGGGATCGAGCGGTACGGATGTCGCTCGATGCGTTCGAAGCTGCCGCGAAGATCAACCCCGCGCCCCCGCGTGGCCGACGGCATCGAATCGAGCACATCGAAGCCATCGATCCCGCGGACATTCCACGCTTCGGCCGGCTCGGTGTCATCGCGTCGATGCAGCCGTTCCACGCCAACCCGGACCCCGGCCTGGGCACGGTGTGGTCGGCAAACCTCGGGCCCGAGCGGGCCGCGCGAGGATGGATGTGGCAGAGCATTGCCGCCGCAGGTGGTCGATTGGCATTCGGAAGCGACTGGCCGGTCGTGCCTCTCGATCCGCGGCCCGGGCTGCAGGTCGCCGTCAACCGCCTCAGCTCGGACAGCGAACCGCACGGCGGCTGGATTCCAAGCGAACGACTCCGGCTGACAGGCGCCATCGATGCCTACACGAGCGGCGCCGCGTACGCTTCGTTCGACGAACAGCGCAAGGGAACGCTCGCCCGCGGCATGCTGGCCGACATCGTCATCCTCACCGCCGATATCTTCGACGCGCCGCCGGAGCGCGTCCTCGACGCGCACGTGGCGGTCACGATCTTCGATGGGAAGGTTGTGTACGACCGCTCGACGGCCGCGACGGAATGACCTGCGGCCGTAGGTCAAAGGTCACTCGCGTAGGTCAAAGGTCAAAAGTCAAAGGTCAAAAGTCAGGTTGAAAGGTGGAGGTCCAGGTCATAGGTACATGTGGCGGCCGGGCGCGGCGGACCTATACCTTTGACCCGCACTTCTGACTTAATACCTACACCTTTGACTTCACCTTTGACCTTTGCCCTTTGACCTTTGACCTACGAGTTCACCATTTCAGAACTCGCCTCCCGCGCCACAGCGGACCTTCCATGACGTAGCGCCATTCGGGGTTTTGCGTGATGTCGCGCAAGTTGTGGCAGATCCGATCGAACGTTTCGACGTGATCGTCCTGACACTCGAAGTAGGTGACGAAGTCGTATTCGCCTGGCCGCGAATATCCGTCGGGATTGTGAAAGAGACGCCGGTACACGGTGGCGATGCCGGGCTCGGCGGTGCGGGCGTGGCCGCTGACGGCGCAGCCGGTTCCGAAATCGACGTGCGGGTAGAAATACGCGTGCCGCTCGAGGGTCGGCTTGCACCACCACTCCGGGGTCTTGTTGAGCGGAAGCACGAACGCGTTGCGCGCGATGCGGCCGGACTTTCGCGGCAGCGCCCGCCGGTAGGCGTATTCGTACATGTCCGCGCTCGTGTACCGCGGCGTGCGTTCCGCGCCGTCGATGGCGAGCACCTCCGCAGCATCGTTGAGCCGCCGCCGCAGCTCCGCCTCCACCTCCTGTAGCCGCGGCCGGTACTTGCTGCAGATCTGCACTGCGTACCGGGCAGCCGACATGGTGGTTTCCTCCAGGTGGTCTCCCTCGCGGACCAGGAATTGAATCGTCTCGTGCGGTTGCGTCTCGCGCGTGCCGTCCGCGTCGAAATCGTTGAAGAACCCCCGGCCGATGACCGCGCCCACCGCACGCAACCGCGTCCCCGCCGCGTCGTCGTCGCGCCGCGGCACGATGAACAGAAACTTGGTGAAGGCGAGATTGGCGCCGACATTATTGCCGCTTACGGAAAACTGGGGGGTGCCGTTCGGCATGTCGGCCTAATCCTACAACGCAAAGCGACGGATCGCGTCGGCGAGCCCGCCATCGTCCTGGTGCCCGGTGACGTGCCACCCACGGTCCCGGAGGGGCGCCACGGCATTGGCCATGACCACGGGACAGCCGGCGTACTCCAACATCTCGAGGTCGTTGAAGTTGTCCCCAACCGCCATCACTTCCTCGCGTTCCAGCCCGAGCTCACGGGCGCGCCAGGCGAGCGCACGTCCTTTCGTCGCCGCCGGCGAGGTGATGTCGATGAGGGAGAAATCGCGGTGCTCGTATTCGGTGAGCGAGACGGCGAAGTCGTCGCGGGCAGCGGCGTCGAGCGACCCGGCCAGCGCGCGCATCTCGGTCACGCCGCCGTTGAACATCACCTGAATCGGGTCCTCGGTGAGCGCAAGCTCCAGCGGCACGGATCGTTCGATCAACGCACGGTTGCGCGACCAGTAGCCTTTGCGGTTCGGCTGCTCCCAATCCATCGTCTCGAACACGACCTGACGCTCCGTGTCGCGATCGAAGATAAGCGCCGCCGCGTCACGATACGGCCGCGTCGCGTCCAGCACCGCAAGCGCCACGTGGCGGTTCAACAACCGGCGGGCTAATGTACGACCGTCCATTCCGCGCTCGATCGCGCCGTTGCTGACAATCAACGTGATCGCGGCCGGGAGCCCGTCGGCAACGGGGCGGGCAAACGGATAGCTTCGGCCCGTCACGAGCACGACGTGGATGCCCGCGGCGACCGCCTCGTGAATGGCCTCCCGGTTGGCCTCAGGCATCTGTCCGAGGCTATTGAGCAGCGTGCCGTCTACGTCAATCCCAATGAGTCCAATCAAGATCAACCGTATTGCGCGGGCCGGACCGCGCTCCATGATGCTTTACTTCATGTACCATAGAAAGGTTATGAAATTGGACGAGTTTCCGGGTGTCAATGCCGGGTACGTCCTTGAGCTCTACGAACAGTATCGGCAGGACCCCGACTCAGTCGACGCGGCCACGCGCGCGGTCTTCGACAAGTGGACGCCGCCGGATCCGGGCACGTCCGTCGCGCCGTCGGCGCCGGTGGCACCTGTCAATACCGAGACGATTGTCGGCGCGGCCCGGCTCGCCGAGTCGATCCGCCGCTACGGTCACCTGGCGGCGCAGATCGATCCGCTCGGGTCGGTCGAGACTGGCGACCCATCGCTGGAGCCGGAGGCCCACGGCATCAGCGATACGGACCTGCAGCAATTGCCGGCGTCGCTTGTCGGTGGACCGGTCGCAGAGTCGGCGGCACATGCGTACGAGGCCATCGAGAAGCTGCGGCGGGTGTACTGCTCCACCACCGGCTACGACTACGCGCACGTGTTCGTGCCCGAGGAGCGGGACTGGCTCCGGCACGCCGCCGAGTCGCAGCGCTTCCGGCCGCCGGCCGAACCCATCGACGCAGACGAACTGCTCGACCGCCTCACGCAGGTCGAGGCATTCGAGCGGTTCCTGCACCGCACGTTTCCCGGAAAGACGCGCTTCTCGATCGAAGGGCTCGACATGCTCGTGCCCATTCTCGACGAGATCATCTGCGACGGTTCCGATGGCGGCATCCGCCACATGCTCATTGGCATGGCGCACCGCGGGCGTCTGAACGTGCTCGCGCACGTGCTGCAGAAGCCGTACGCCCAGATTCTCGCCGAGTTCAAGGATCCGCTCTGGGCCCGCACGTGGCGCATCGACCTCGGGTGGATGGGTGACGTGAAGTATCACGCAGGCGCCCGCGTCGAGAGCCGCTCGTGCGCGGGAAAGGTCCTGCTGTCGATGGCGCCAAACCCGAGCCATCTCGAGGCCGTGAATCCGGTCGTCGTTGGCATGGCACGCGCCGCCGGAACACGGGCTGCACAGAGGGGCGCACCGGAGTTTGACTTCGGCATCACGCTGCCGGTTCTGATTCATGGCGACAGCGCGTTTCCCGGTCAGGGGATCGTGGCCGAGACGCTGAACCTCTCGCGCCTTGCCGGATACGACACGGGCGGGACGATTCACATCATCGCCAACAACCAGCTCGGTTTCACGGCGATGCCGTCCGAGTCGTACTCGACGAGCTACGCCAGCGGTCTCGCGCGCGGCTTCAAGATTCCGATCGTCCACGTCAACGCAGACGATCCGGTGGCGTGCATCGAGGCGGCGCGTCTCGCGTGGGCGTACCGGGCGCGTTTTCGTCGCGACTTTCTCATCGATCTGATCGGATACCGCAGATACGGCCACAACGAAGGCGACGAGCCGGCGTTCACGCAGCCCCTCATCTATCAGACGGTGGCGACACACCCGACCGTGCGCGAGCTGTGGGTACGGCGTTTGGAGGAAGAGGGGCACACGCCCGCCGAATCGCCGGACACGCTGCTCAAAAAGCACTTCGCGGTGCTCGAAAAGGCTCTGGAGGAGCTGAAGCCCGAAGAGGACTATGTGCCGCCAATCGCCGAGCCGGCGCCGCGCGGGGTGGCGGGCAAGCTCCAGACGGGCGTTCCGATCGAACGCCTTCGCGAGCTGAACGACGCGCTGCTCGCGCGCCCCGAGGGCTTCACCATGCACAAGAAGCTGGAGCGGGGCCGCGAGAAGCGGAAGCACATCCTCGATCACCCCGACGAGCGCACGATCGACTGGGCCGTCGCCGAGGAACTGGCGTTCGCGACGCTGCTGGCCGAGGGAATACCGATACGGATCACCGGCGAGGACGTCGAGCGCGGCACGTTCAGCCAGCGTCACGCCGTCTTCCACGATGCGGTTACCGGGCGACAGTTCGTGCCGCTGCGGGCGCTGCCGCAGGCGACAGCCTCGTTCGAGATCCACAACAGTCCGCTGTCGGAAAACGCGGTCGTCGGTTTCGAGTTCGGCTACAACGTGCAGGAGCCGCGGCGTCTCGTCGTCTGGGAGGCGCAGTACGGCGACTTCATCAACGGTGCGCAGGTGATTCTCGACGAGTTCGTGACGTCGGGGCGCGCCAAATGGGGACTGAAACCGTCGCTCGTCTTCCTGCTGCCGCATGGCTACGAAGGCCAGGGGCCCGACCATTCGAGCGCGCGCCCCGAACGGTTCCTGCAGAACGCGGCTGACATCAACCTGCGTCTCGTGAATTGCACCACCGCGGCGCAGTACTTCCACCTGCTGCGCCGACAGGGCGGACTGCTGGAAAAGGACCCGCTTCCCCTTTTCATGCTCACACCGAAGAGCTTGCTCCGCCATCCCGCCGTGGCGTCCACGCCGCGCGAGCTCGCGGAGAGCCGGTTCCAGTCGGTCATCGACGATCCGGAGGTGAAGGGCCGTCACGGACAGATCCGGCGGTTGGTTCTGTGCAGTGGGAAAGTGTTCGTCGATCTGATCGGGAGCCAGCGGCGCGCCGCCGCGAAGGACGTCGCGATCGTCCGTCTCGAGCAGCTGTATCCATTCCCGTCCATCGCGCTGCGGGAGGCGCTCGATCGCTACACGAAGCTGAGCGAGGTCGTCTGGCTGCAGGAAGAGCCGGAGAACATGGGGGCCTGGGAGTTCATGCATCCGCGACTCGAGGAAATGATCGGGGGACGCTGGCCGCTGCGTTACATCGGCCGTGCGCGCGCGGCGAGCCCGTCGGAGGGTTCGGCCGCGTGGCATCAGCTCAATCAGAAGACGCTCGTCGAGCAGGCCTTCGAGGTGCGGGCCGAGCCGGTGGAGGGTCCCCTGGTCCTGTCGAAGCAGGTGTAGGGTCAGACCGGGGTCAGACCGGGGTCTGACCCTGGTGACGGGTCGACTCAAGGCATTGATACGGATCGAGTCAAGGGGTTAAATGCCCCATCACCAGGGTCTGACCCCGTTCTGACCCTGGTCTGACCCCGTTCTGACCCCCCGGAGGATCGCGTGTCGAATATCGTCGTCCCGCAACTTGGCGAATCCGTGGTCGAGGCGCGCGTCGCCCGTTGGCTCAAGAAGGAGGGCGATCGCGTCGAGGTGGGCGAGCCCCTCGTGGAGCTCGAAACCGAGAAGATCGACCTGGAAGTCGGCGCCGAACACGGGGGCGTGCTCGCCAGCATCAAGCGTCAGCAGGGCGACGACGTCAAGGTCGGCGAGCTCCTGGCCGTCGTCGATGACGGCGCCGCCGCCCAGCAGGCGCCACCCGCGGCTGCGTCGGCGCGGACCAGCGCCGGCGGACGAGGCAACGGAAGCGGCGGGACCGAACCGGCGGGTCGAGCGGCACCTCCGCCGTCCGAGCCTGCCCTGGAAGCGCCGACGGGCGCGTCGTCATCCGATGCGCTGCGCGCTACCCCCACCGCGCGCCGGATCGCGCGCGACCACGACGTCGATCTTGGGTCCGTTCCAGGCAGCGGGTCTGCCGGGCGCGTCATGAAGCAGGACGTTGTCGGGGCGATTGGAGCCAAAGGCGGCGAGCCGACCGCACCTCGCGCCGCTCGCGCTCCGGAGGCGCCACCAATACCCTCCGCACCACGCCAGGCCAGGGGCGAACGACGGGAAGAACGAGTCCGCATGTCCAAGCGGCGGTTGACGATCGCGCGCCGCCTCGTCGAAGCGCAGCGCACCGCCGCAATGCTCACGACATTCAACGAGATCGACATGACGGAAATGATGTCTCTCCGCGAACGTCGCAAGGAAGCGTTCAAGAAGCAGTACGGCGTGGGTCTCGGGATCGCCTCGTTCTTCGTCAAGGCCGCGGTGGCCGCGCTCCGTGCGTTTCCGCAGATCAACGCAGAAATCCAGGGCGAGGAAATCGTCCTCAAGCACTACTACGACATCGGGATGGCCGTGGGCGCCGAGGGAGGCCTCGTCGTGCCGGTCATTCGCGACGCCGACCAGCTCTCGTTTGCGCAAATCGAGTTGGCGATCCGCGACTTCGCGAAGCGAGCCGGCGACGGGACGCTCACGCTCGAGGACTTGCGGGGTGGCACGTTCACGATCACGAACGGCGGCGTGTTCGGCTCGTTACTCAGCACGCCAATCCTGAATCCGCCACAAGTGGGCATCCTCGGCCTCCACAAGATCGAGGATCGTGCGGTGCCCGTCAACGGGCAGGTCGCCATCCGCCCGATGATGTACGTGGCGCTCAGTTACGACCACCGCATCGTCGATGGACGTGAGGCGGTCCAGTTCCTGGTGAGGATCAAAGAATACATCGAGGATCCAGGACATCTGCTGCTCGAGAGCTGAC
>DASYQV010000001.1:0-17663 GCA_036005125.1 Vicinamibacterales bacterium | reverse complement strand
GGAGCCGGGGCCCCCAACGCGCGTCTTTGGCGCGTTGGGGTGGGAGGAGCCGGGAATGCCGTCGACGACGGTCCCGCCGCAACTGGCTGACGTGACATTCGAGCAGAGGCTGAATGACCGGCTTCCGCTCGACGCGCGCTTCCGCGACGAAACGGGACGCGCGGTGACCCTGCGTGCCTACTTCGGGAAGCGGCCGGTGGTGCTCGCGTTCGTGTACTACCAGTGCCCCATGTTGTGCACGCAGGTGATGAACGGCGTGTCGAGCGCTCTCAAGGTGGTGCCGTTCACACCAGGCCAGGACTTCGATGTCGTCTTCATCAGCTTCGATCCGCGTGACACACCGCAGGCCGCGGCGGACAAGAAAACAGCGCTGCTCGCCGACTATCAGCAGACCGGGACCGCTGCCGGATGGCATTTCCTCACCGGCGACGAGACGTCGATCCGACAGGTCACCTCGGCTGCGGGGTTCAGCTATCGATGGGACGATGCGACCGGACAGTTCGCGCACGTGAGCGGTGTGCTCGTCGCGACCGCGGACGGTCGGCTCTCACGGTACTTCTACGGCATCGAGTACTCGCCCAGGGAGCTTCGAATGGCGCTCGTCGAATCGGGCGACGGAAAGATTGGCTCGGCAGTGGATAAGCTCCTGCTCTACTGCTACCACTACAACCCGGCCACGGGCCGGTACGGCGCAATCGCAATGAACGTGGTCCGCCTGGGCGGCGCGGTCACCGTGCTCTTTCTCGGCGGTTTCATTTTCCTGATGCGGCGACGGGAGGTCGCCCATTCATGATTCATGATTCGTGATTGCCAGAGGCGCTGGGATTTTTAAATCAAGAATCATCAAGAATCAAGAATCAAGAATCAAGAATGTATTAGTTATGTGGTCCGGCTTTCCTCTATTTCCCGAACAGGCATCCACGCTCGCCGGCGAGGTGGACAACCTGTATTTCTTCCTCGTCGCGGTGGCCGCGTTCTTCTCGATCGTCATCGCGGCGTGCATCATCGTCTTCGCAATTCGGTACCACCGGAGGAATCCCGCTGCCGTCGGCGCTCCGATCACCGGCTCGGTCCCGCTGGAGCTGATGTGGTCGGTCGTTCCGTTCGGCATCGCGATGGTCATCTTCACATGGGGCGCGACCGTGTATTTCAATATGGCGCGCCCGCCGGACGAGACGCTCGAAATCTACTCGGTCGGCAAACGCTGGATGTGGAAGTTCCAGCACATCGACGGTCAGCGCGAGATCAACGAGCTCCACGTGCCGATTGGACGTGCGGTGAAGATCACGATGACGTCCGAGGACGTTATCCACTCCCTTTACTTCCCAGCCTTCCGCGTGAAGGCCGACGTGATTCCGGGGCGCTACTCGACGGTCTGGTTCAATGCGACGAGGGCGGGCGAGTATCACCTGTTCTGCGCCGAGTACTGCGGCACCAAACACTCCGGAATGGTTGGCAGGGTCGTCGTCATGGAGCCGGCCGCCTACCAGGCGTGGCTCAGCGGCGGCGCCGGCGAGATGCCGCTTGCGGCCCGCGGCCAGCGGCTCTTCGAGGAGCTGGCGTGCCACACGTGTCATCTGCCGGACGGCAGCGGAAAGGGCCCCTCGCTCGTCGGGCTCTTCGCATCGCAGGTGAAGCTGGCCGACGGAAGCGTCGTGACGGCTGACGAGAGCTACATCCGCGAGTCCATCCTCAATTCACAGGCAAAGATCACTGCGGGATATCAACCGCTGATGCCGACCTTCCAGGGACTGGTGAACGAGGAAGGCCTTCTCGCGCTCATCGAGTACATCAAGTCGCTGCAGCCCGCCGGCGCTTCGGGAACGCAGGTGGTGGCTGCGGGCCCGGCGGCAGAAAACCCGGGTGAACGGAAATCCCAATGACGACGCCACTGCTACCGCGCGAGCACTATCTGAACGTTCGTTACGGCATCAGGTCCTGGCTGCTGACCAAGGACCATAAACGGATCGCCCTGCTCTACCTGATAACGGTCACCGGCTTTTTCTTCCTCGGCGGCGTGTTTGCCGTCCTCATCCGCCTCGAGCTCGCCACGCCGGCCGGCGATCTGCTGTCAGCCGACACCTACAACAAGATGTTCACCATGCACGGCGTGATCATGGTGTTCTTCTTCCTCATTCCGTCGATTCCGGCAATTCTTGGCAACTTCCTGGTGCCGATGATGATCGGCGCCAAGGATCTGGCCTTCCCGAGGCTCAACCTCCTGAGCTGGTACATTTACATCCTCGGCGGGATCTTCACGCTCTGGGCGGTCATCGTCGGCGGCGTCGACACAGGCTGGACGTTTTACACGCCGTACAGCACTTCCGCCTCGAACACGAACGTCGTCGCCACCGGTCTTGGCGTCTTCATCACGGGCTTCTCGTCGATCCTCACGGGATTGAACTTCATTGTCACGATCCACCGGATGCGCGCGCCGGGCATGACGTGGTTCCGGCTGCCGCTCTTCATCTGGGCGCATTACGCCACGAGCCTGATCCAGGTCCTCGGCACCCCCGTCATTGCCATCACGGTGCTGCTGGTGGCGCTCGAGCGGACGTTTCGAATCGGCATCTTCGATCCGGCGCTCGGGGGCGACCCGGTGCTCTTCCAGCACCTCTTCTGGTTCTACTCGCATCCCGCCGTCTACATCATGATCCTTCCGGCGATGGGCGTGGTCAGCGAGGTGGTGGCCTGCTTCTCGCGGAAGAATGTCTTCGGCTACTCGTTCGTGGCGTTCTCGAGCCTGGCGATTGCCGTGTTCGGCTTCCTCGTCTGGGCGCACCACATGTTCGTGGCGGGCCTCTCGGTCTACGCCGCGATGGTGTTCTCGTTCCTGAGCTTTGCCGTCGCCATTCCATCGGCGGTGAAGGTCTTCAACTGGACCGCGACGCTCTACCGCGGCGCGATCTGGTGGCAGGCGCCGCTCCTGTTCGTGTTCGGCTTCATCGGGCTGTTCACGATCGGCGGCCTCACGGGACTGTTCCTGGCCGCGCTGGGCATCGACGTGCACGTCCACGACACCTACTTCGTGGTCGCGCACTTCCACTACATCATGGTGGGCGGCGCGATCATGGGCTACATGGCCGGGCTCCATTTCTGGTGGCCGAAGATGTTCGGCCGGATGTATCCGGAGCCGTGGGCGAAGTTTGCCGCGTTGGTCGTCTTCGTCGGCTTCAATCTGACGTTCCTGCCGCAGTTCATCCTCGGTTACATGGGCATGCCGCGTCGCTATCACGCCTACCCGGAAGAGTTCCAGGTTCTGAACGTGATGTCATCGGCGGGGGCGACGATCCTCGGCGTCGGCTACGTGATCCCGATGATCTATTTCATCTGGTCGCTGCGATACGGCCGCGCGGCCGGGCCGAACCCGTGGGGCGCAACTGGTCTCGAGTGGACGACGCAGTCGCCGCCGCTCACAGAGAACTTCCCAGTCACGCCGGTGGTCACCGAAGGCGCCTACGACTATTCCAGGAGGGAGATGAGAGTTGTCTAACGGGATTGCCGCGCGCGCCGATCTTCACGAGCACGTCCACCATCCGGCGCTGCAGCACCAGTTCAGCTCGATGGAGCAGCAGCAGGAGACCGCCACGCTCGGCATGTGGGTGTTCCTGGTCACCGAAATCATGTTCTTCGGCGGCCTGTTCATGGCCTACCTGGTTTACCGCGTCTGGTACCCCGAAGCGTGGGCGGAGGGCAGCGTCGAGCTCGACGTCGTGCTGGGCGGGCTGAACACGGTGGTCCTCATCGGCAGCAGCTTGACGATGGCGCTGGCGGTGCGGTCAGCGCAGGTCGGCGCCCCGCGCGCGACCGTCGGGTGGCTCGGGATCACGATGGCGCTGGGCGCCACGTTTCTCGTCGTGAAAGGATTCGAGTACGCGCACAAGTTCCAGGCGCATCACGTCCCGGGTCCGGACTTCGTGTTCGAAGGGCCGCACGCGAAGCAGGTCGAGATCTTTCTGTCGCTGTACTTCGCCATGACCGGCCTGCACGCGCTGCACATGGTGATCGGCATCGGGCTGCTCAGTGTCATCACGTGGATGGCGCACCGACGGCGCTTCACGCCCGAGTGGTACTCCCCGGTCGAGATGTCGGGCCTGTACTGGCACTTCGTCGACATCGTGTGGATTTTTCTGTTTCCGCTGCTGTACCTGGTGGATCGGGCGCATCACTTTGTATAGGAGGCATCCGTAGGCCGGATCTTCAGATCCGGCGCGTGCCGCATCTAAGATGCGGCCTACGTACTCAATCATGTCAGGACACATTGCTCCCGCTCGCAGCTACGTGCTGATCTTCGCCCTGCTGATGGTCTTCACCGCCATCACCGTGGCCGTGGCATTCACCAATCTCGGCGCGTTCAACTTTCCGGTCGCGATCTCCATTGCCATCGTCAAGGCGACGCTCGTCATCCTCTTCTTCATGCACGTGAAGTACAGCAGTCACCTCACGAAGCTGATCATCGGCTCCGGCGTCTTCTTCCTCCTCGTGATGTTCTCGCTGACCATGACGGACTATCTGTCGCGCGGCTGGCAAACCAGACGCGCGACCGAGGCATCAGGAATCAGGCATCAGGGATCAGGGCTGTCTCAGGGATCAGGAGGCGGGCATCGCTGACGCTGAATCTTTGATTTTGGGATTGGTGATTGGTGATTGGTTGGTGATTTGTGATTGGTGACTGGTGATTTATTTGTGAATCACCAATAAATCTTCAATCACAAATATCACAAATCCCAAATCACAAACCAATCACCAATCACCAATCGCCAATCCAAAGATTAAAAGATTTCACCGAAAAAGCCCCAGAGCTTCTCCCGCGCGCGGATGTGCACCGGCCGTCGGCGCCATTCATCCAGCGAGAAGCGTTTCGAGCGAGCGAGATCGCGCTCGAAATCGCCGGTGAGCTCCGAGGCCACCGTCCGGCTCGCGACGAGCACGTTCAGCTCGTCGTTGAGCTCGAGCGATCGATTGTCGAAGTTCGCCGACCCGACGATGCTGATGGCGCCGTCTGCGATAAACGCCTTCGTATGCATCATGGTCGGCTGATATTCGTAGATTTCGATGCCGTGCTCGAGCATCGACTCGTAATCGGCGCGCGCGGCGAACTTCACGGGCTTGGCGTCGGTGACGTCCCCTTCGCTCAGCAGCCGCACGCGGACCCCGCGCTTGCGGGCCTCGAACAGACTCCACATCGTCGATTCGTCGGTGATGAGGTACGGCGACTGGATGTCGAGGGTCTTGCGGGCCGCGCCGATGGCAAGCAGGTACATCAGTTTCAGCGCGTTCGGTCCGCCCTGCGAGGCGCTCCACACGACAACGGAGCGCGCGTCGCCGGCGGGAGGGCCGGTGGTTGGCCGGACGATCGGTTCGACGATGCCCCCGGTTTCGATCCAGTTCTCGTGAAAGCCGGCCTCGATATTGTCCACCGCCGGGCCGTGGACCTCGAATTGCGTATCGCGCCAGTTCTTCGGACCCTCGGCCTTGCCGGCCCAATGGTCGGCGAGGCCGATGCCGCCGATGAAGGCCACCTCGCCGTCCACCGCGAGAATCTTCCGGTGCGTGCGGTAGTTGATCTCCTCGAGGTTGAAATGAGAGACCGGGTTGAACCAGGCAACCTGGCAGCCTGCATCCTTGAGCTGCTTGATCGTCTCCTCGCCGCTATCGGACGCGCCCATCGAGTCGAGCACGATCTGGACGGTGACGCCGCGCCGCGCGGCCGCCGCGAGCGCAGCGGTGAACGTCCCGGACAGCTTTCCGTGGCTATAGATGTAGGTTTCGAAGCTGATGCGGTGTCTGGCGCTCTCAATCGCGCGCAGCATGGCCGGAAATGTCTGGTCGCCGTTCCTCAACACGGAGTACGCATCGCCCGACGTGATCGGACGCCCGACGAGCCGTGCGAGGTAATCCGGGAATCGCGGATCTTCTGCGTCGATCGGCGTGCGGACGCGCAGCGTTTCCTCGTCTTGCGCGATGAGAAGCCCGACGCTGATCAAGAGCCCGACAATCAGCAGGCCATACAGCACGGTGCGGGGCTTGGGTAGCCGCATGGATTCCGAAAATGCCGGCTGCAATTCTGACGCCGCTCCTTTACGTACGTAGGCGCGGCGCCGGGTCTGAAGACCCGGCCTACGTAGGTCGAGGTGACCTCAAATCTCAGCTGTGTGCATGACGTCCAGGTCGGCGCCGTGGCGCCGGGGACGGCGGAGGAGGAGGACCAACGGAATCAGCGCGAAGCAGACGACCCCGAGCAGCCGGAACATCTGAATGAACGCCAGCATCGAGGCCTCGCGCTGCGTCACACGGTAGAGCACGCCAAGCGCCTGCTGCTGCGCCATCACCGGGTCGCCGCCGCGTGCGATGAACGCCTGCGTCATCTGGCGCAGCATGTCCGCCCCGGCGGCGCTGTACATATCGACGTGCTCGCTGAGCCGATGCATGTTGATCTGCCCGAACCGGGAGACGAGCGTGGTCGCCATGGCAATGCCGACGCCGCCGCCCAAGTTGCGAATCAGATTGTAGAGGCTGGTGGCATTGCCCATCGCTTCGGGCCGGATGCCATCCATCGTGAGCGTCGTGAGCGGGACGAACATCAGGGCGAGCGAGAAACCCTGTACGCACTGCGGCCAGAAATAATCCCAGTATCCAGCCTGCAGGTTGAGCGAGCCGAACCAGAAGAGGGTGGCGCCCGCGCCGGTGAGTCCCGCCGCGAGCAGCTTCCGCCCGTCGATGCGCGCGCTGAGCGCGCCGACGATCACCATTCCCACTGCCGATCCCATCCCTCGCGGCGCAAGCGCCCATCCTGCCTGGATTGCAGGGTAGCCGAGCAGCGTCTGCAACATGACGGGCAGCAGGACCATGCTCGAAAAGAGCACGAGGAACGTGAGACCCATGATGATCGAGCCCGTGGTGTAGCTTCGCGACCGATAGATCCGGAGATCGACGATCGGCGAGCGGGCCCTCAGCTCACGAACGATGAACCATACCAGCGCCGCCACAGCCATGACGGCAAGCGTCACGATCAGCGACGAGTCGAACCAGTCGTCCTCGTGTCCCTTGTCGAGCATCAGCTGGAGCGACCCGATGCCGATGGCAAGGAGCGACAGCCCGCGATAGTCGATCTTTTCGCCGCCGCGCCGGAGATACGCGGGATCGTGGAGATAGCGCTCGGTGAGCAGGAGCGCGAGGATACCGACGGGTATGTTCACGTAGAACACCCATCGCCACGAGTAGTTGTCGGTGAGCCACCCGCCGAGTACCGGTCCGAGAATCGGGGCCACCATGACGCCCAGACCCCAGAAGCTCATCGCCTTGCCGCGATCCTGCGGCGGGAACGTCTCGAGCAGCACGGCCTGCGAAATCGGCTGGAGCGTGCCGCCGGTGAGGCCCTGAAGCACGCGAAACGCGACGAGCACGGGAATGGAGGGCGCGAGGCCGCACAGCAGCGACGTGAGCGTAAAGCCGCCCGTCGACAGCATCAGCAGCCACTTCCGGCCCAGCCGCGCGGCGAGCCAACCGGTCATCGGAAGGATGACGGCGTTGGCCGCGAGGTACGCCGTGAGGACCCAGGTCGCCTCGTTGATCGTCGCCGACAGGTCGCCGGCAATGTGCGGCAGCGACACGTTCACCACGGTCGAATCGAGCACGACCATGAACGTGCTTGCCATCACGGCAGACGCGACGATCCAGGGGTTGGCGCGAGGCGTTACGCTCGCGGGCATGGCCATGGCTTATCGCGTGTGAACCGTGACGACGACCGACATGCCCGGGCGCATCTGCAGATCGGCGGCGGCCTGCGGGGCAATCGCGATCTTGACCGGCACGCGCTGCACGACCTTCACGAAGTTGCCGCTGGCGTTTTCGGCAGGGAGCAGGCTGAATTTCGCGCCGGTCGCCGCCGCGATGCTCTCGACGCGGCCCTCGACGTCGCGGTCGTACGCATCGATCGCCACGTCCGCCCGCTGGCCGGGCTGGATGCTGCCGAGCTGGGTTTCCTTGAAGTTGGCGATTACCCACACGTCAGCGAGCGAGACGAGCGCCAGGAGCGCCTGCCCGGGTTGTACGACCTGTCCGGGCTCGACGCTCTTGCGCGTGACGACCCCGGCGACCGGAGCCTTCACCGTGGCGTACTCGAGATGCAGCTCCGCCTGTTGGACCGCCGCGCGCGCCTGGGCCACGCGGGCCTGAGCGGCATCGAGACGCGCGCGCGCCACGCGGACCTGCGCCGGCCCGACCTCGGTGGCACGTTCGGAGGCCTGAGCTTGGCGCACGGCGCCCTTCGACTCGGCAAGGCGGCTTTCCGCGGCGCGCACGCCGGTTTCCGCTTCGAGCACGTCGGCACGCGCCGACTCGACCGCCGCTTCCGCCACCTTGGCGGAGGCGACGACCGCGTCGAACTGCTGCTGGGAGATCTCCTCTTTCGCAACGAGGCCCCTCAAGCGATCGCGATCCTTCCCGGCCTTCTCGGCCGTTGCCTCGGCCTCGACCGTGCGCGCGCGGGCGGCCTGCAGGCGGGCGCCCGCGGCATCGACCGCTCCGCCGGCTGCCGCGGACGCAGCCGTCGCGGAGGCGGTTGACCCGGCAGCGCGCTGCGCGTCGCTCGCGGTCGTGGTCTCGGCGATCGGCAGACCGCTTGCCGCCATTGACGCCGCGGCCTCGGCGTCGGCCAGCTCGGCGCGGGCGCGTGCGAGCGCCACGTCGTAATCGCGGGAATCTATCCGCACGAGTACATCACCCGCCGCCACGCGCTGATTGTCGCGGACGCGCACCTCGAGGATGGCGCCGCCGACGCGTGCCGCGAGCGGCGTGATGTGGGCCTCGACCTGCGCGTTGTCGGTCGATTCCCGGCCCGAGGTGTGGTACCAGACGGCTGCGCCCGCACCGATTGCCAGCACGGCCGCAGCGATGAGCAACGGGACCCGCCGCTTCGGTCGCTGCCTCTTCTCCTGGACGTCGATCATTTCTAACTTGGCACTCACGGTGTTGCTCCGGCGATGAATTGGGGGAACGTCTGCTCAGGTATGCCGATGGCTCGCGCCAGACCGACCTTCGCTAAATTGTGAGCCGAGACGCCGGCGATATATGCATCGTGCGCCGCAGCCAGCGCGGCCTGCGCCTGTACGAGCTCGAGGTTATTGGCGACGCCGGCCTTGAAGCGATCCTCGGCCTGGGTCTGCTGCTCGGTGGCGAGCTCGACCGTGTGAGATGCCACCTGAACCTGGCGCTCCGCCGCCTGTAAATCGAGCAGCGCCACCTGGACTTCGTAGGCGACGCGACGACGGAGGTCGTCGGCCTCAGCTTGCGCGCGCTGCAGTTCAGCATCAGCGCCGAGCACGCGTGCATGTCCTGCCTCACCGTTGAAAAGTGGGACCGACACGGCCGCGATGGCCGAGTACGTCGGACGCATGAGGCCGAGGGTGCCGCCGATGCTGCCGTAGTTGGCATCCACGTGAAGCGTTGGAAGGCGCCACTCGCGCTCGGCGCGGAGCTTGACTTCCCGTTCCGCAATGCGCGATTCGGCGGCGCGAAGGTCGGCGCGCTCGACCTGGGCGCGTCCGAGCGCGGCCTCGAAGGAGATGGAGGCGGCCGGGACGAACGCCAGCCGATCGGCCAGCACGATCGGCTGCGTCAGCGGCATGAGGCCGATGGCCTGCGCGAGCGCGAGCTTTGACTTCTCGAACGCGTTCTCGAGCGCAATCTGGCGCTGCTCGACGGTCTCAAGCTGCACCTGCGCGCGCAGGACGTCGATGCGCGGCGCGAGGCCGGCCTTCCTCAGATCCTCGGCAAGCGTCTGGAGCGCGGTTGCAGTGGCGAGCTCCGCGCGGCCGGCCTCGATGCGGCTGGCCGACGCGAGCGACTCCAGATACAGGCTGGTGACGACCAGAGCGACAACGCGCCGGGCGTCGCGCTCACCGTGACGCGCGGCATCGAGCGCGACAGCCTCCCCGCGCGATCGATTCAGCGCGGCAACGTCCACGATCGCCTGCGAGACGTGCAGACGCCCGTCGTACACGTTGAACGGACCGATGACATCGGGAAACCCGGGCGCGCGGAAGCCGAAGGCCGCGAGATTGATCTTCTGTCGGAGGGCCGAGCCCTGTGCATCGACCTGCGGCAGCAGCGCGCTGAGCGCGTTCCAGCGCCGGCCCTCAGCGGCCTTGACGTCGGCTTCGGCCACGAGGGCTGCCACGTGATGCGCCAGGCCTCGAGTGATCGCCGATTCGAGGGTCAATTCCAGCGCGGCGCCGGCCTGCTGAGGGAGCGTGAGCGGACGCTGAGCGGGTGGAACCACCTGGGACCATGCCGGGGACGCGACGCCAACGGAAATTGCAACGATCAGGGATACCGGAATAAACGTCTGCACGAGCTCTCAGCTTCGCACGTCCGGACGGGAGATGTCAAGTATTGGTGAACGAATAATGTTCACGTGTCAAGTATTAATTGACTTCCACACCGGACGGTCGTATTGTCGTTTCGTGGCAGTCACCGAACCGTTCTACGGGCAGCTGGGCGCGCGGGTGCGCGATTGGCGTCTGCGCCGCGGCCTGACGCAGGGGGAGCTCGGCACGCGCCTGACGCCGCCGGTGACGCGCGCATCGATTGCCAACATCGAGGTGGGCAAGCAGCGCGTGCTCGCGCACACGCTGGCTCAACTGGCGGGCATCCTCGACGTCGCGATTGACGACCTGGTGCCGGCCCCGCCGGAAGACGCGACCCGCTGGGCGGCGCTCGAACAGGAAATTGCGCGCGCCCTCAACCTCAGTCGCGCGCGCGCAGCCCGCCTCGCGGGGCGAATCAGGGCTTCCCGATGACGGTGACTGCAATCCGCCGGGCGGCAGAACGGTTTGTCGAGCGCGTCGATGTCGGTCCGGCGCCGATCGACACCGAAGCAATCGCGCGCGCCATCTCATTGCGGATCGAGCGCGAAGCGCTCGATCCCGACATCACCGGTGCGCTCATCTTCACGCCGGCCGGCCCTGCCGTGTGCATCAACAGCCGTCAGTCGCCTCACCGGCAGCGGGTTGTCCTCGCGCACCTGATCGGACACGTGCAGTTGCACCACTCGTTTCCTGGCGGAGCGCTGGTTCACGTGGATCGCGCGTTCGAAGCGTACCGTGACGAACGCCGGTACACACCCGCGGAGCGTCTGGAGTTCGAGGCCAACATCTTTGCCGGCACGCTGCTGATGCCCACACGCCTGGTCCGCGAGCACGTCGCGGCGCTCGGCGCCGGGCCGCCCACCGACGACGCCATCCAGACGCTCGCCGCGCGCTTCGGCGTGAGCGTACAGGGGATGACGCTCAGGCTGGCGACGGCAGGCTTGTTGTGACCGCCTGTAGGTCAAAGGTCAAAAGTCAAAGGTCAAAGGTAAGGTCAAAGGTGTCAGGTCAAGGTGTCAGGTCAAGGTGTCACGTCAAGGTGTCACGTCAAGGTGTCAGGTCAAGGTGTCAGGTCAAAGGTCTCGCTCGAAGGTGTAGGGAACCTCACCTTTGACCTTTGACCTTTGACCTTTGACCTTAGCGCGCCGTGATCAGCGCGCTAGGGCTGCGAGGAGGTAAGGCGCCGGGGCTCTGGCATCGTCGCGCCGCCGATGATGGTGCGCTTCTTGAAGCGCCATCCCTCCGATGTCTTCACCAGGTCATCGACATACGTAGCGGCGGTTCGAATCGTCGGCGGCTTGCCTTCGCCGCCCGCATCGACCAGCAACAGGTACACGGACCCGCTGGCGCCACCACCAGGCGACGGCATGATCATGAGGTTTGTGTTCCAGTGCCGCAGCGTCGGGGTCTTGGTGTGGAAACCCTTCGCGAACTCCGCCAGCGCCTTGTGGCCGGTCACTTTACCCGGAGGGAACTCGCCGTCGGCCGTGAAGGTGCGCGCCCAACCCATGCCTTCATCCACTCCGCTGTCGATCGTGTGGTTGTAGCGCGCGTACAACTGCTGGATCTCGACCAGGTCCTGAGCGGTCAGCGACGAGCCGCTCCGCTGCGCGTACACCACGGCGGCAATCAGCACCAACGCGACGACGATCGTGGAAAGCGTCTTCTGCATGTGCATCCCCTTTCTCACTGGAGCTTCGAGAAGCTGGTTGGGTTGCCGAAGAGGATCGCGCGAGCCTTTGCGAACCCGGCCTCGCCGGCGCTGCCCACGCTCGCGAATCCCGCCTTGTCCTCGTAAATCCTGTATTTGTCCTTCCGCGACGCCTGGTCTTTGAACGTACGTACCCAGAGATATGTACCCGTCTCCGGCTCCACGGCGCCCCTGACGATGCGGCCGTAGGGAACGAGCTGCGCCACGACGCGCTGCTTCGTCGGATGGCTTTCCTGCCACGGAATCATCTTCTCGCCCATATACCCGACGAACGTGTCGATCATCCCGGGCTTGATGTCGTAGAAGCGGAACTCGTACTCGGACTTCGCGCCGCCAGCCGGAGCCGGCAGCCGGCCGCTTGCGGCGTCCGTGTATTGAAGCTTCGAGTACTTTGCAGCCCTGGTGAGAAACACTTCCGCCGCCTCGAACCCGGCCTCACGTGCATCGGTGAACTTCGTTTTCCATTCCGCCGATTCGTAGACGGCCTTGAACCGCTGCTGCCGCGTCGGCTCGTCCGGGTAGATGCGGATCCAGATGTACTTGTTCTGCTCCGGCGCGGTGAAGTGACCAAGGATGCGCATGCCGACCGACTTCTGGAATTTGTCGGCCCGCTCCATCCACCTGGCAAACGTGTCGAGCTTTCCGGGCGCGATGGTATAGACGCGGACCTCGAAAATACCCGCCGGCATCCGGCCAGCGGGGCGATCTTCCTGCGCAAGGCCAAGAGCCTCGGCGGTGGCCGACGAGGCGGAATCAACGCCGCGCGCGGCAGACGGCCAGGCCGTCGGGAACACAAGGCCGACCAGAGCGGCGACGGTGATAGCGAAAGCACGGAATGCGCGCCTCGCGAGCGGCTCCTGAAGTTCGGTGTTTCGTGACATCGGGCGCTCCTTGCGGCGGACAGTATCAGGTACGCGGGCACCAGTTCAAGGTCGGACGCTGCTGAGCAATCCTGCGTTGACGTGCACACCAAATGGAAGCTATCTCTTGCGCCCGAGTCACGGCGGCACCACAGTCATTTCACCCTCAGGAGGGAAGCATGACCATCAGGAGGCGAATTCGGAGCGTCCTGGGCGCCCTCGTCGTTGCGGTGGCGTGGCCAGCGATAGCGTCTGCACAGACCGGCGCGATTGCCGGAGTCGTCAAGGATGAGTCCGGCGGAGTCATGCCGGGGGTAACCGTCGAAGCTTCGAGCCCAGCACTCATCGAAAAAGTGCGGACGGCCGTCACCGACAGCGACGGCCTGTACCGCATCGTCGATTTGCCGCCCGGGCGGTATCGCGTCACCTTCACGCTCACCGGATTCAACACCGTGGCGCGCGAGGGCATCGATCTGTCCGCGGGCTTCACCGCAACCGTGGGCGCCGAGCTGAAAGTCGGCACGCTGGCCGAAACGATTGTCGTGTCCGGACAGGCCCCGCTGGTGGACGTGCAGAACGTGCGGCAGCAGTCGGTCATGAATCGCGAAGTGATCGAATCGATCCCCACCGGCAAGACGGCGCAGAACTTCGCCGTGCTCGTGCCGGGCGTCATCGTCTCGACAGCAGGCAGCGGGCTGACGGGACAGGACGTCGGCGGCAGCGTCGGCGACAAGCAGGTGGCGCTCATCGTCCACGGGAGCCGCGGTCAAGAGATGCCGCTGCTCTACGACGGCATGCGTTACAACAACATGAATGCGACGCCCGGCGGCTCGCACGTCATCTGGACGATGAACAACGGGGCTGTGCAGGAGTTCACGATCGAGGTCGGATCGCTCTCGGCAGAAGCGGACGTGAGCGGCGTCCGGCAGAACGCGGTGCCGAAGGCTGGCGGAAACATCTTCCGCACGAATCTCTTCGCGAGCTTCACCAACGACAAGTTCCAGTCGACGGGGAACGTCAGTGATGCCTCCCGGATCACGAAATATCCGCGCATCTGGGATCTGAACCCGGCCTTTGGCGGCCCGCTCAAGCGGGACAAGGTCTGGTTCTTTGGAACCTATCGTTACTGGGGACAGTACGAGCAGCCGCCGGGCGCGTTCTACGACACGGTGCCGTTCGACAACGCGTACATTGCGGACCGCGGCCGGCCTGCCATCAACCAATCCTGGAATCAGAGCGTCGACGGACGGATCACGTGGCAGGTCACACCAAAAAACAAGATCTCCATGGCCGGCGATAACCTGTGGCGCTGCACCTGCTTGTGGCTCGCGGCGTCGAACGTTGCGCCCGAAGCATCGGCCATCCTGAAGACGTATCCGAACTTCCTCGGCCAGGTGACGTGGAACTCTCCGGTCACGAACCAGATCCTGATCGACGCCGGCGCGACGTTCCACCCGGAATCGTGGAGCCTCTGGCCGCAGCCGAATGTCCCGTGGGACACATACGCAGTGATCGAGCAGGCGACCAACACGAGCTTCAATGCGCGGACCTCGTACACACAACATCGAAGCTATCAGGCGAATTACAAGTTCAACGTGTCGTACGTCACCGGCGCGCACGCGTTCAAGGTCGGCTGGCAGCAGATGCACGGCTGGCGGCAGATCGACAACTGGGCGCTCGGGCCCGCGACCACCCTGCGGCTGTTGAACGGGGTGCCGTCCTCGCTCACGCAGTACGCGTATCCCTATGCCACGCGCGCGTACATGCCGTGGTACATGGGACTCTTCGCCCAGGATCAGTGGACGATGAGCAAGCTCACGCTCAATCTGGGCCTGCGCTTTGATTTCCTCAATGCGTACGTGCCCGCCCAGACATATGAGGCGACGCCGTTCACGCCGCCGCGATCGTTCGGCCGGGTCGACGACGCGCCGAACTGGAAGGACATCAGCCCGCGGTTCGGCTTCGCGTATGACCTCTTCGGCAACGGCCGGACGGCCATCAAGGCCCACGTGGGTCGCTACCTCCAGGGCGTGACCACCGCGTTTGCCGACAACTCGAACCCCATCGTCACGTCGGTCAACACTATCAACCGCACCTGGCGCGACGACAACGGCAATTTCCGCCCCGACTGCAATCTGTCGGACGTCAGTGCTAACGGGGAATGCGGCACGATGTCGAACGTAAACTTCGGCAAGCAGGTCATCACGACGACCTACGATCCGGATTTCCTGCTCGGGTGGGGCAAGCGGCCGTACGACTGGGAGTATCAGGCAGGTTTCTCGCACGAGGTGATCAGCGGCCTGTCCATGAGCGCAACATGGACGCGCCACGCCTGGAGCAACCACCTGGTGACCGACAACCTGTTGGCGAGCCCGTCGGATTACAGCGAATTCTGCATCACGGCCCCGTCCGATCCGCGGCTGCCCGGCGGGGGCGGGAACCAGATCTGCGGCTTCACCGACGTCAACCCGAACAAATTCGGGCTGGTGGACAACCTGGTGACGTTCGCCAAGAACTACGGGAACCAGACCGATGTGTACACCGGCATCGACTTCACGGTGAACGCGCGGCTGCCGAATGGAATCCTGCTGCAGGGAGGCACGAGCACCGGGCACGAGGTCTGGGACAACTGCGACGTCGTCGGCAAGGTTGACAACCCCGCCGCGGGTCCGCTCGACCTCAACCGCCAGGGCGTCTCGACGCCGCAGGTCACCAATCTGAACGGCATTACCGGGCCGAGCAAACTGTACTGCCGCAATGCGCCGCCACTGCAGACGCAAGTCAAGCTCCTCGGCAACTACCCGCTGCCGTGGAACATGAGCGTCAGCGCAACGTATCAGAGCATCCCGGGCACGCAGATCACGGCCAGCTACGTGGCGCCGAGCTCACAGATTGCGCCGTCGCTCGGCCGCAACCTTTCGGCCGGCGCCAACGCAACGGCCACCGTGCAGCTGGTGGCGCCCGGCACGATGTATGGCGACCGGGTCAACCAGCTCGACGCGCGCTTCACGAAGACGTTCAAGATGCGTGATAACCGGCGAATTCAGGGATTCGTCGATTTCTACAACCTCCTGAACGTCGGCCCGGTGCTCGTGCTCAACACCGCGTACGGCGCGGCGTGGCAGTTCCCGACCGCCGTGCTGCCGGGACGCCTGGTGAAGTTCGGGATGCAGTTGGAGTACTGACCCTTCAAGGCATCAGGGATCAGGCATCAGGCATCAGGGCTGTCTCAGTTCTCAGGCATCAGGAATCAGGTATCAGATCTGCCACAGGGATCAGACTCCGGCATTAGGGCTTCCGGTTCCCAGGCTGGCTGATGCATGAGGACAGCCCTGATGCCTGAGACCTGCGATCTGATCCCTGAGAGAGCCCTGATGCCTGATTCCTGATGCCTGATTCCTGATGCCTGATCCCTGATGCCTGATCCCTGATGCCTAGAATGATTCCTTTAGCCACGTCCAGAAGTGGCGCAGGTCGCTGTGGTCGGGCAGAGGCGCGGGCACGAGCTGTTTCGCCTCGGCCGGCCGGCCTGCAAGACAGAGGGCATACGCGAGCAGCGGTCGGACGCCACCCAGTCCGCGCCGGTCAGCATGCGCAAGGTCGGTGACGGCCGACGCGTAGTCACGGCTCACCAGTGCACGCAATCCGCGCAGGTACTCCGCCCTGCCGGTGCCGTCGTCGACTGACTCGGCGCCGGGCTCCTGAAACAGCAGACTGCCAAGCCCGAGCATCCAGGCCGGCAGGGTGCGAAGGGATGTCCGCGTGAGCGCCGCGTGCAAGTCCTCGGGATGCCGCATCGGGTTCGCGCCCTCCCAGAGGATCCGGTTGATGCTCCGTTGTATCTCGAAATACGGGAGCGTCCGCGTGACCAGCGACTCGGGCCAGAGCCGGCGGATGAACGGCGATTGCTCGAAGTCGACGCGCGCGCGTGCCGGGGCGATCCAGGCGCGCTCGTAGTCCGCGCCTCCGCGATCGAGCAGGGCGCGTGGATCGTCGGGAGAAACCTCAGAGCGGTGCAGCCACAGCCGGTACGGATAATCATCGACGAGCGCTGCGGACCCTGCCGCAAGGCGTGAGAGAAACGCCGCATCTCCAACAAACGTCGCGCCGATCTGCTCGGGAACCTCGAAACCCGCCTCGCGGAGACGCGTTCCCAAGACGGCCTGCGTCCAGGGCTGGGCGAAGTGCTCCTCCGAGAGACGCCTCGGCGTTCCACGGATGCCGACGAGCATCAGGTCGGATGGGGTGCCGTTCCACAGCGAGCACTCGGGAAAGACGTCGCAGAACGCCCGGATGATCGTCACCATGTCCGCCCCGACGTCGCGCGCAACGGGCAGCCAGTAGGTGGCAATGCCGCCATCGGCGAGACGGTCGTGCATCAACTGAAAGTACTCGCGCGTGTAGAGGCTGACGGTGCCGGGCGTGAGCGGAGGCGGCGGCTCGCCCGTGATGAGATCGAATCGGTCCCCGGTCGTCTGCAGGAAATACCGGCCGTCCTCGACGTGCAGACGCACGCGCCGATCGCGGAGCGGGTGCTCGTCCGGCAGGTAGACGAGATCGCTCATCGCAATGATGTCGCGCGAGATCTCGACGACGTCGATCGATTCGACCGATTGGAGATTCGTGATCGCATCGGCGGTCGTGCCGACGCCGTAGCAGACGAGAAGCACCCGCCGAATCGGCGCCTCGTGCAGAAACACCGGCGCATACGCGAAGTAGCGC